>JBFKFP010000005.1:0-42129 GCA_041618535.1 Flavobacteriaceae bacterium | reverse complement strand
TGATGAAGGCTGCCGACAGGAACAGGGGTGGCTTTGTAAGATTCATGAATGGTAACGACAGCTATTTCAAAGGAACTGTTGCTTATGACACCGGAATGAATGACAAAGGATGGGCATTCTCCGTATTGCTCGATCACTGGCAGGCACACAGGAAATGGTCTGATGGCACCTTTGGCCAGGGACAAAACTATTATTTTGCCGTAGGTTATAAACCGAACGACAATCACAACCTGAACTTCCTTATAACAGGTGCGCCTCAATTCCACGGGAATAAATGGTCTCAGCCATTGTCACGATTGGATGAGGATCCAAAATTCAACCAGCATTGGGGATATACTGAAGGATTCGATTCTGCAAGAGGAACTTATACTTCTGAAATCGATTCAGAAAGACGTAACTACTACCACAAACCAGTTGCTAACCTTAACTGGGACTGGACCATTAATGAGACCACCGAGCTTTCATCTGTGCTTTATGCATCATGGGGACGTGGTGGTGGTACCGGAGACAGGGGTCGTGGTCGAATTCGTACTGCTGATGGACAGATCGACTACTATGCAATCGAGCAGCAGCACGCAGCCGATAACAACGGCATTGGTAACGAGGATGGCGAGAGAAATACAAGTTATGCCAGAAGGGCATCTGTAAACAATCACCAGTGGTATGGTTTAGTATCCAATCTTTCCACTGAATTCGGAGAGAACTGGGATTTCAATGTCGGTATTGATATGAGGCTATACAAAGGTGATCACTTCCGTCAGCTTGTAGACCTTTACGGACTAAGCGGATGGGCTAATGATAATGTTGATGATACGGTTGTGACAGCGACATTTGATGCTGACCCATGGGCCGCACTTTTCGATTTCGCTGAAGGAAAAGATCGTATTGACTACGATTACTCCGAGAATATCAACTACCAGGGTCTTTTCTCTCAGGTTGAATATGCGACTGAAAAGTTCAGCGCCTTCTTCCAGGGAGCGATCTCTAACCAGTCTTATCAGCGTACCGGACGATTCTCTGATATAGGAGAATCTGATAAGAAGAACCTTTTCGGGTATAACCTTAAAGGAGGACTTTCCTATAACATAGAAGACACTCATAAATTATTCGCGAATGCCGGCTTCTACTCCAGACAGCCCTTCCTTGATAACATCTTTGAGAACATCCGTCGCTCTAACGATTTCATTAATCCGGAGGTGGAAAATGAGGAAATTACTGGTATAGAATTGGGTTACCAGTTCAATGCGGGAGCATTCAAGGCGAATTTCAACTTCTATTATACCGATTGGGATAACAGAACTATCCTTTCGAGCGGGGAACTCGATTTGAATAACCCGGCAACTCCTGGTGACGACAGTGATGACACCGATGTTAATTTCTTCGACCGTGGTGTTCGACAGGTTCACAGGGGAGCTGAATTGGAAATGTTCTATAACAACGGAAATGGAATCCGCTTGAATGGATATGTTTCTGCAGGTAGTTATGAATTTGAAGGGACTATTCAAAGAGACACCTATAATGATGAAACAGGAGCTTTTATTTCTTCTGAACAGACTACAGATCTCTCAGGAGTAAAAATAACAGCTGTACCTCAGTTTACAGCCGGTTTTGGTGCCAAGGTTCGCATTATTGAAGGGTTAAGTGTAGACGGCCAGATCAATTACCGTGCTAACAATTACCTTAACGAGATCGACTTTAGCGATTCATCTCCGCAAACCGAGAACATAGGCAGGGTCAGGCCTTACTCATTGACAGACCTGGGTCTGACTTATGATTTTGATATTGATGGCCAAAACCTGACTTTCAGAGCTAACGTATTTAATGTATTCGATGAGGTTAGAGTACAGAACACCGATGTGTTCGGTTATATCTTTACAAATGGTATGACCTTCAACGCCTCCATCAGATATGCATTCTAGTCTGAATTATAATCTTAAAAAAACCTCTTCATCACGAAGGGGTTTTTTTATGCCTATTATTCATTAAATTTGCTGCATCAAAAAACATTCCTATGTACACTACACTTAAAAATTTACATTCCTATTGGGCCTTCTTCGTATTGATTGTGCTCCTAGTTGCCACGGTTAATGCAATTTTACGCATTAATAAAACCTATGACGAGAAATCATTTCGCATCGCGCTATTTGGACTTATAGTCTCACATATACAGCTGGTATTGGGGCTGGTACTCTATTTCGTTTCGCCGATGTTCGACCTTTGGAATAGTATGGGAAGTGAGGTGATGAAAAATGCTGAGGCCAGGTTGAATCTGGTAGAGCACCCTCTTGTTAATATTATAGCCATTGTCCTGATAACAATCGGTTATAGCCGTCATAAGAAAAAAACTGAGTCAAATAAAAAGTACAGAACAATCCTGATCTTCTATGGCTTGGGATTGATCTTGCTCTTATCAAGGATTCCATGGGATGTATGGCCCAGATTTTAAATAAAAGGCGACCTGAACAGGTCGCCTTTATTTTTTGGAGGTAACTTCCTTGATAAGGGTTACATAAACCGGGAAATGATCACTGAAACCATCGGTAAATCCGCCATCGGCAAAACTTCTGAATGGATACCCCTTCCACCGTCCTTTTTTGTTGGTGAGGTAACTCTTATTGAATATTCCCGCCTTGTGAAACCTGAATGTGGTATAATCTTTTTCCAGTAAGGGTTGTGTGATCATGATCTGATCGAAAAGATTCCAGCTATCGCGGTATGCATTTGTGCCCAGTCCTTTCCTTGCCAGGTTCTCCATGGGATTATATATCCCCTTCAGCTTTACCTTCTCCCTTTTGCCCTCGGCCTTTAGGACTTCTTTTATACTGGTGCTGGTCGGATTGTCGTTAAGGTCGCCCATAGTAAATATCTTGGCATAAGGGTCTATCGCCTGCAGTGAATCGATTAGCCGTTTGTTCAATCTGGCAGCTGCAATACGCTTAGGACGGCTTCGCGCCTCCCCTCCGCGACGGGACGGCCAGTGATTGACTATAAAATGCATAAGATCACCATCCAATTCACCGCTAACCAGCAATTGATCCCTGGTATAAACCCTCTGCCGGGTCTCATCATCAAAGATTCTCAATTCGTGCTTCGACTGGGAGACAGGCCTGAATAAACTTTTCTGATACATTAAGGCTACATCTATTCCCCTCGCATCAGGTGAATCAAAATGGACAATTCCATAGTCTTTTCCAACCAGAGCTTCGTCATTGGCCAGGTCTTCAAGAACCTTACGATTCTCAACTTCGGCCAGCCCAATGACAACCGGAGAATTCTTAGTTACATCCTGGCCTATTTCAGATATAACCCTGGCCATGTTCTTTACTTTTTTCTTGTAAACTTCCTGGCGATTAAATGCCATTTCCATTATAGGACTGGATTCATCAAATTTATAGTGATCGTTTATAGTGTCGAATAAATTTTCAACATTATAAAAAGCTACGGTGTGGACATTGAACTGACGTTTTCCCTGTGCTGCTAAGGTCAGGAATATCAAGGTGAAGAGAAGGGAGAACCAAAATTTTAAAGACCTCATCAAATCAATTTTATTATCGCATTAATCAGCGATCGAATGTTACTCCAAAAATAAATATTAATGGTAAAGATTTAAATTTGAAAGCTTTAAATAATTATAATTTAAAGTCATGTTCTTTTTACAACCTTAATTTAAATCATGAGTTTACGTTACTGGATCTGCCTGGCCGGATTCCTTTCTCTCCTCTCTCTGTCAGCTCAGGAAACCATAATAACCGGAAGTGTAATTGAAGCATCAACCTCGCAACCTCTGAGCAAGGCTGTAATTACCATTGAAGAATCCCAACAGGCGGTTCTGACGAATTCTTTGGGAGTTTTCCGGTTTGATACTGATGTGCCGCTTGGCGAACAGGTTTTGATCGTTTCAAAATCAGGTTACCTGACCAAGAGATACCCGATTGTTGTCAACGAAGGGCAGACGGTCAATATAACCGATATGACTTTAGTCATCGATCCCGGTCGAACACAGGATTATGTCATTTCACTCTCAGATGATGAACTGAATTCTGATGATGCAGCATTTACCGATAATATCTCAGGATTATTGCAGTCTTCACGGGATGTTTTCCTGAATGCGGCCGCATACGATTTCAGTGCCACTTTTTTCAGACCTCGAGGTCTTGACAACGCTAACGGAAGGGTTTTGATAAATGGGATCGGGATGAACAAGCAATTCAACGGAAGACCCCAATGGGCGAATTGGGGTGGGCTTAACGATGTGCAGAGGAATCAGGTTTTTACCAGAGGAATTTCCGCCAATGAATATCAATTCGGAGACCTGGCAGGAACAACAAATATAATCATGCGGGCCTCGTCCTACAGCAAGGGCGGCCGTTTTTCAGCTGCTGGCGCGAACAGGACTTATCAGGGACGGTTAATGGGCAGCTATAGTTCAGGAATTCTCCCGGGTGGCTGGTCTTATTCCGTCCTGGCTTCCAGACGCTTTGGCGACCAGGGATATGCAGATGCTACATTTTACGATTCCAATTCCTTTTTCGCCTCGGCAGAAAAGCAATTGAGCGATAATCACAGCCTTAACCTAACTGCAATTTATGCACAGAACCGACGCGGACGATCATCTGCTATTACCGATGAGGTTTTCCGTCTTAAAGGACGACACTATAACCCATTCTGGGGCTATCAGGAAGATGAAAAGCGTAACTCCCGGGTAAGAGACATTGAAGAACCTATTATAATGTTGAATCATTATTGGGAATTAGCAGAGAACACAAGCTTGAATACCAATATGGGATATCAATTCGGAAGGACAGGGAATACAAGGATCGACAATGGAGGCACACAGCTTGAGACCGGACCGGGTGGCGAAATTTATTATGCCGGAGGCGCAAGAAACCCCGATCCTTCATATTACCAGAACCTGCCGAGTTACCATCTTAGAACTGATAATCCGACGGCTGCCGATTTTCAGAATGCCTTTCTTCATATGCTGGAATTCATGGAAAACGGACAGCTTGACTGGCATTCAATTTATGAGGCGAATCTCAGGCCTGGAAAATATGCAACCTATGTGATACAGGAGGACATAAATGATGACAACCAGTTCTTCTTAAATACTATCCTGAACTCTGAACTCTCAGAACGTATTACTTTGAATGCCTCTGTAAATTACCGCAAACTTAAAAGTGAGAATTACGCCCGGCTAATAGACCTGTTGGGAGGTGCCGGCTATCTGGATGTCGATACATTTGCTGAAGAAAACCCGGAGGTGTCTGAAATCCTGACAGACATTGCACAGAGTGATTTGAATAACCCAAACAGAATTGTAGTCGAGGGAGAGCGATATAAGTACAATTATGAGATAGATGCCGATGTTGTTGATGTATTTGCGCAGTTGCAGTTCAAATATAATAACATCGACTTATTCCTGGCATTGAATCTGGGACGTACTACATACCAGAGAAATGGTTTGTATAGGAATGGATATTTTCCCGGGAACTCATTCGGAAAAAGTGAAAAGCTTGAATTTGATACTTATGGCCTTAAGGCCGGCCTGGTCTATAAACTGACAGGTCGCCACCTCTTTGAATTTAATGGGGCTCATTTCACCAAATCGCCTGCAATTCGAAACTCATTCAGTAACGTAAGACAAAATAATAATACCATTACCGGACTAACCGAAGAAACCATAAGTTCTGTTGATGGCAGTTACATTTACAGGGCTCCCCTCGTAAAAGCCCGGATTACAGGATTCTATGCCGATTTCACCGATGGAACCGATATCGGGTTTTATTTTACTGAAGATCTTGCCGGTTTGGGAATTGGACAGGATGCCTTTGTACAGGAGATCCTGACTGATATTGAAAGAAGACATGTAGGGGTAGAAATCGGAATTGAAGCCCAGGTAACACCTACTGTTAAATTGAAAGCTGCATCTTCTGTAGGACAATATACCTTTGCCAACAATCCTGATCTATATCTCACAAGTGATGACTTCCGGGGTGAGCTGAGGTTTGGAAATGGAAAGACGGCATTGAAGGATTATCATACAGCCGGCGGTCCGGAACGAGCCTGTCAAATAGGGTTCGAGTACAGAGATCCTGAGTTTTGGTGGGTTGGAGCAACGACCAATTATTTTTCAAATACCTATGTTGATGTTAGTGCTTTGGCGAGATCGGAAAATTTTGCACTGGACTATGACGGGTTGCCCATTGTAGGTTATGATGATAATATCGCAAGAGATCTTCTCAGGCAGGAAGAATTTGACGATTACTTCCTCGTAAATATCGTGGGCGGAAAAAGCTGGAAGATTGGCGATTATTTCGTTGGTTTCTTTGCGACAGTTAACAACGTGCTGGATCAAAAATATAAGACAGGAGGCTTTGAACAGTCGAGACTTGCCAAGTTTGATGCATTGCTTGAAGACCGATCCCGGGAATACGGACCTGTGTTTGGAAGTCGTTATTTCTTCGGAAACGGAACAACCTATTATATAAACCTATATTTCAGATTTTAAAAATCATGTTAGACCAGATTAAATTATTCAGAATTGAGAAAATAGATCATTTCCAATCCATCTTTGGAATGCTCCTTCTCACCCTAGCTTTGAATTCATGTGTGCAGGATGACCAATTCAACACCCCTGATTTAAGTATAATTGAACCAGAGCTTGGGGGGCCGATTATTACCATAGATGCTGTGGCCGGATTCCTTGCACAGGAGCAGGGAGGTGATGATCTTGATTATAGTGATGAGAATACAACCTACACCTTTGACGGAACGAACTCCTATGTTTCCGGTTATGTGATCTCAAGTGATGAAGCAGGGAACTTTTTCGAGGAAGTTTTACTTCAGGACAAGGCAGAGGATCCTTCTATTGGGATCAAGCTATTGATTGATGTGAATCCATTGTTTACAAGATATGACACAGGAAGAAAGATCTATGTCAAACTGGATGGGCTGTCTGCAGGAATAACAAATGGGGTTTTTACAATAGGATTATTAAATGGGCTTGAAGTAGATAAAATACCCGCGCCTCTTGAGGATGTTCACATAGTGCGTTCTGCTGAGAAGGTTGATCTTGTGCCTTTACCCATAAGCCTTAACAATCTCGAGGACGCTATGACTAATCTCTATGTTTCATTGAGCGATGTTCAGTTTCAAAGAGGCCATGTTCTGATCGATAATCCTTTGACCTTTGCTGCTGAACCAACAGATGAATTTGACGGGGAAAGGATTCTTGAAGATTGTTCAAATGATGCTACGGTGATTTTCAGCACCAGTACCTTTGCCGACTTCAAAGGAATTCAACTTCCAGCTGGCCGCGGCTCCATTTCTGCCATTCTGACAAAGAACTTCTTTGGTGAATCCTTTAATATCGTGGTGAATTCAGCTTCTGATATAGTTTTTGACAATACTCAGCGCTGCGATCCGGATTTCTTATCCTGTGAGACCGCCAGTGGCGGAGGCAGCATTTTAAATGAAGAAGATTTCGAGGAGTTCACCGGATTTGTTGCTGAGGGATGGACCAATGTTAATGTTGGAGGTGGGACGGAGGAATGGGAAATTGGTTCATTCAGCGGAAATGCGTACGCACAGATCTCCGGATTTGATTCAGGTGAGGATGCGATAGATGTTTGGTTGGTAACACCGGCGATAAATCTGGACGGAACAAGTGGTGAAGAACTCAGTTTCGATGTGCAGACCAGTTTCAATAACGGGAATATTCTTTCTGTCTGGGTCACAACCAATTTTTCCGGGGATCCAACAACCGCCGATTGGACACTCCTAGATGCCCTTATTCCTGAAGGAAGCCCGGCGGGATTTGGCACTTTTGAACCGGTAGGCCCCATTAATATTTCCTGTCTGGATGGAGATATCCATATCGGTTTATTCTATAATGGAGCAGATCCGCATGCTACAACCAGGTATCATGTCGATAATTTTGAAGTGACCGGAAACTAATGAAATTATTTTCTGAGTATAATACCCTGCCTAATTGATCCGGTTTTTTTATATTCACTTCAATGGGAACCTTTAACGCCTTATTCCTGCAGGTATACGCCTATTACAGGAACAGAAAGAACAAGCAGGCAACTGGCCTGGCGCTTGTCTATATTACACTGGTTAAGTCGCTGCTATTCTTGTTTGCAGGAGTGATTTTAGCGAAATTCCTCTCGAGTATGCATATGTCACTCATGAGTTCCACAACTGCATGGATGCTGTTTGGCATTCTTGTGGTTCTTATTTATTTCAGCAGCTGGATGCAGTATACCGGTCGTAAGCAAAAGGTTATGAGGGCAAAAATGTCACAGAAAGTTCCTGAGAATAGGCCAATTACAGTTCTATGGTTGATCCCGATTCTCGGATTAATCCTGATTATTATCCTCATCAACCTATAAAAAAACCCTGGCTGTTCTGCCAGGGTCTAGTTAATGGTTAGTTAGTTTATATGAATCGAATCTTAAGAATTCGGATTTCCACTTGCAATAATAAAATCTGAACGACGATTTTCCTGGTGTTCTTCTTCGGTACAATTGGATCCACATTTGACCTTTAAATCGCTTTCACCTTTACCTTCACCGGAGATCCTCGAGGCATCAACCCCTTTTGAAATGACATACTGAACCGTTGTCTTAGCCCTTCTATCAGATAAGCCTTGGTTATAAGATGCTGAACCGCGCGAATCGGTGTGTGATTCTACCTTGATAGTCATTTCAGGATATTTGTTCATGATCTGCACCAGCTTATCTAACTCAAAAGCCGCTTTTGCAGTTATATTTGACTTATCGAAGTCAAAATAAATCGGATTCAGCTCTATTCGATCGTCGATAATGATCTTATCTATCGGGTCTAAGGAAATATCAACCATTACCTCCTCTTCGCTTGTTCCTGCTACATCGATAAGTGTGCTTTCATAATCCTCCATGGTTACTTCAAGTTTCACATCGGTTTCGCATTCAATCATAAATTCTGCAAGGCCACTGCTGCTGGTAACCTTGGTATTGACTTTATTGCCTTCATCATCTACTATTGAAACCATGGCCCCGTTTATCGGGTTTCCGGTTTTGGAATCGGTAACCGTAGCTGCAATTAGCACATCACAGAGAGGTTGCAGCCTTAGAATTGAATAAATATCGTCACTGCCAATTCCCCCAGCGCGGTTAGAGGATACAAACCCTTTACCGCTCTCTTCATCTATTCGGATTGCAAAATCATCAGCATTGCTGTTAAGTGGAACCCCCACATTGCGTATTGGAGCAATTTTGCCATCGATTTCCCTTGTGAAGAAAACATCCAGGCCTCCAAGGCCTAAATGACCGTCTGAGGAGAAATAAAGAGTTCCATCGCTTGAAATAAAGGGAAACATTTCCTGGCCTTCGGTATTTACTTTTTGTCCCAAATTCTCAGGATTACCGAATTTTCCATCCTCTTCAATTGATACTTTGTAAATATCGAAATATCCATACCCGCCGGGCATGTCAGAGGCAAAATAGAGCGTTGAGCCATCTGAGCTAACCGATGGATTTTTTACTGAATAGCTCTTCGAGTTAAAAGGAAGAGGTTCTGCAACACTCCATCCATCAGACAGCAAAGTGCTTCTGTATAAATTTAGTACACCCTGTTTATTTCGGGTAAGAGAATCCTTGACGAACAAATTGTCCGTATGGCTGTCCCTCGAAAAATACATGGTCTTCCCATCAGGAGAAAAACTAACCAGTCCTTCATGCAAGGATGAATTGATATTTTTTCCTAACAGGGTTTCAGCCCCGTAAGAACCATCGTTTAAAACTGTATATTGGTAGATATCAAGAAAAGGCTCTCCATTCCAACCGTAGGTCTTACGCGAGTAATTCCGGGCCGAAGTGATATACAATTTGCCATTGCTAATTGTGCCTCCAAAATCAGAGACTTCCGTATTTATCGGAAGGTTTTGAACATTGAATTTTTTTCCTTTTTCCAGTATCTTCGGAAGGTAATCAG
Organism: Flavobacteriaceae bacterium; assembly: GCA_041618535.1. GTDB lineage: Bacteria > Bacteroidota > Bacteroidia > Flavobacteriales > Flavobacteriaceae > SHLJ01. The sequence goes on along the minus strand of JBFKFP010000005.1, from coordinate 32,154 downwards.
GATTTTTTCTGTACGCGGTTGCCCTGTCGTCACCCGGCCGCATACTTGCAAAACGGTCCATCTGTGCATTCGATTCATCGTATTTGCCATTTGCTTTCAGCATCTGGGAATACTTGTAAACCAGCTCAGGGTTATCCGATGTTTCCAAAGCTTTGGCGAACCAGCGTTCAGCCTCAGTCGTATTAAAGATATTGTAGTAACACTCCGCGAGCTTGGCATACACATAGGCATTACCCTTACCGTTGGTAACCAACTGGAGATAGTCTTTGGCAGCATCAACAAATTCGAGACGGTCAAAATGCTTATCGGCTTTTTTGCTGTCTTTATTCTGAGCAGTTAAGCTTAAACTGCTAATCAGGACGACGATTAAAAAAGTATTTAGTTTTTTCATAATGATCTGGCTTAACTGTTTAGAAATAACGAGGTGAACGTGATACTTTCTTGGGGAAATTCAGGTCGAAATTAAGAAACACCTCGTGCGATGAATTTGTTACAATATCCAATTCTGATTGGATGCTGTCATAGGCATACCCGATCCTGAGGCTTGGAGTAACCAGGAAATTCACCATAGCACTGAACGAATCGTCAAGACGATAGCCAAGGCCAAGCTCAACGATGTCATACATAAACAGATTCGCATTCAGATCAAAACTGACAGGAGCATCGTTCGCATATTTCAGGAAGCCATGCGGCTTTAACTTGAAATTCTCGCTCAGGTCGAATACATAACCGGCAGCAGCAAACAAGTGTTGGGTCTCAGATCCGATTTTGTTGCCATTGGAGTCCAGATGAACAGCATCCAGAATATTTGGCACAGATACTGAAACATAATATCTGTTTGGCTTGTAAAAGTATAGCCCTGCCCCGATATTAGGGGTAGTTTCATTGATATTCTGAGCGAAAAAAGGATCCCCCTGATCTATAAGATCTATGGTGCCCTCCTGGATTCCGATATCATGGAAGGTTAATCCTCCCTTTAACCCGAACGCAAGCTTTGTTTCCGCAGTGACCGGGATTGTATATGAGAAATCGATATAGGCATTGGTTTCCTTCACTGGCCCGATCTCATCTGCAATTAGTGAGAGCCCTAATCCAACCCTGTCACCAACCGGAGCGTGACCGGAGAAGGTGAAAGTGGTTGGACCACCGTCAAGTCCGGCCCATTGGCTTCTGTAAAGAACTCCGACGGCCAGGCCTTCGGTAGTCCCGGCATAAGCCGGATTAATGACATTCATATTATACATATACTGAGTATACTGCGGGTCCTGTTGTCCGTAAGAGGACCAGGCAAACAGGCAGACCGTAATTATTATATAAATTCTTTTCATTATTGATTAGTTAGGTTCGTTAGTAATTCAAATAGATCCAGCTTGTAATTGGTTCACGAGAGGAATTGAAATATATGATATAGAAATATGTTCCCACGGGCAGTACTTTACCATCCTGGTCTGTACCACACCACTGGTCTACATAGTCATTCAATTCAAACACCTTAGTGCCATATCGGTTAAACACCTCCGCCTTTCGGATATCTTCCCTGTCTTCAAGGTGATCAAGAATGAGGCAGTCATTCAAGCCATCACCATTAGGGGAAAGTCCCTGAGGTATATCAACACAATACCTGTTCTCATAAAAATCAACAACAACCTGGCTTTGGCCGGAACATCCGGTAACGTCATCAACAACCGTAACGGTAAACGTTCCCTGTTCCTCGGCTGCGGCTGTAAGCATGTAGGTGCTGCTCGCACTATTCTGAACTACAGTGCCGTCTAACTCCCAGATATAGGTTAACGAATTCATATTCGGATCATTAGCATTCGCTACCCGTGCCTCCAACATCATATCCTCATTGGCGCATTTGATGATATTAGGTTCATCAAAGGACACCTCCGGATTCGGGAAGAACTCAATAAGGACATCATCAGCAAAGGTGCAGTCGGTACCGTTTATAACGATCTCTGCCCTGTAAAATGCAGTTTCACCTACCTGCAGGGTCTGCCCGGTTTCGCCTTCTATAAGGACACCATCACGGAACCAGCTAATACTTCCATTACTTGGAATTGGTCCGGCATCCAGTGTCACCAAATCACCTTCACAATTCGCATTCCCTGATGTAAGCAATATGTCTTCGCCGAGATCGATATCACCTATATCAAAACTTCCTGCCGCAAGAAATACAGCTGAATCAAACAATGTATCGCCATCATCGGCAACCACAAGTTTAATATGATATTGTTCATTGGGAACCACGGTGGCCGAAGCTGTCATAATAACTGTATGTCCGCGGAAATCAGTTGGACTCGTCAATGGGTTCAAACCATTAGGTGCACCATAATAATTATCAAAGAATTCCGGATTAACCGATGGACATCCACCGTTGTAAAGCTCGTCACGAACCGTGAGAACCGAAATCGGATCAAAAGTTCCCGGTACAAGTGCCAGATTGGTTGTAACTCCGTTAGAATCTGTCAGTAAGAACGCAAAGGCATCCGTAAAGGTACACTGGAATGTTCCATATTCTTCTGCTGCGAAAATAAAATCAAAGCTCATTTCCGGGATTACCGGGATGAAATCAAATTCAAGAATAGACGCATTATTGGTATCACCAGGACCTAATCCCGGGATGGCATCTTCAAGATCTGGATCTCCAGGTCATGCAAAGCTACCATCACTTATAGTCTCATCTTCCGGCCCGGGAGCGTTCAATACATCACCGGAGGTCATGATCAGCCCACTCTCAAATGGCCAACCGGAACCATTTCGTTCGAAATATCCAATTCCATTGGTACTACCGAAATTAGTTCCTGTAGACCAGGTAATGTTAAAAACCTGGTTACACTCAGAATCGATCAATACATCCTGAACAAGTTCTTCAACTGTAAAGTCATCTGTGCTGGTATAAATTGGCGGTGGAATAGTGAAAACACATATGTCGAAGGACACGTCCTGAAGTGGAGCGCCTGTCCATGAATAAACCCTGACATAATAAGTGCTTCCAACGGTTAAACCATTTGCCACACTATCGTTCGGATCACTGCAATACAATTGTGTTAGGTTCGTACAGTCGGTACCTTCGTAAACCACGTGATAAAGATCCTGGGTGTCGCCTACTATGTTGTAAAGAGTTATTGCATGGTTCTCAGAAACGGCGTCGAAGGTAAACCAAACGTCGTCGTCTGCAGTTCCGCCACAACCATTGACCTCTGCCGAGGGGGTGGAGCCAAAGATAGTTCCGGAAGCGAAATTTGTACATTGGCTATCTGCATTGGCTGTTAAGGGCGTTGCATTAGCACATTCGTCATTAACCGGCGGGTCAGGTGGAACCACGCAACTTACGTCAAGGGTGTAATCCCCGGTACTGGATCCGAATCCGAATACATATATATAATATTGTGTGCCTACTATTGAGATGAATTCAACCTCAGACTGAAGTCCACAAGAATCGTCAATACCGGTAACACAGTTCAGTGCAGCACAATCGCCTTCATACACCTGTATTTTAGTGTCGTAGTTTGAATTACATAAAGAAAAAGTTACTATATCTCCTGTTCCGACGAAAGAATACCAAACACCTGCTGCTCCACCTCCTGTTCCGCAGAAACCAGCCGGTTCGTCATTTTCGGTGGCGGCGCTTGTATTGCCAGAATCCGATTCGCCGCAGGCAATAGGAAATGCAAGGGTACACAGGTCGTTATCTGGCGGGCATGCTGCCTGGGTAAAATTGCCACTTGTCACAACACAATTGGCATCGTCATTATTTGTAACGGTAAGGCTCACGTTAGTTCCATTAGCATATGGCCCGAAAGTTACTATTCCGGGAGCTGTCACGGTCTGAGCCGGACTACCCTGGTTATCGGTAACATCGAGTGAAGTTGCCGACCCGATGCTTGATATATCTGCCTCTACAAGGAATTGCTCTCCATTTGCGCAGTCGTTCACAAGAGCAAATGTCACGGAAGGATTAGTGCAGGTTGCGCAGGAGACCGTAAGATCAATAGGGACAAAACCGGCAGATTGACAACTTACACTGAAGTCGGCTGTAACCCTGATGGTAAGCGTATCACCCGTAGTTTGATATACGAGTCCGGTGAGGTCCCCGTTATTTCCATATGGTGTGGCGGCGTTCAGGTCGGTAACACCGTCTGAGTCCAGTACCACAAACTCGTCCCAGCCGTTTTCCACCTGTCCGGCATTCACAACTACCTGCAATGCAGAACCGTCGTCACTAACATAGTTGAATTCTGTTACAACACCGCTCTCATAACAGAAAACGGTATTAACTGGTCCAACCGAGCAGAAAACCGTCTGATTTGGATCCGATTCGGTTGTAAAGCTTGAAGAGCTGCAGCCAGTGGCATTTCCAGTTCCATTATAAGGTGTTATGGTAATATAATAAGTAGTATCGTAAGACAAGGTTGCCGGTGAATAAGACAACACATTTCCGACGTCCACATTATTTACTATGTCAGTGCCGCCCGGAGTAGTTCCGATTGAAACAAGATATCCATCGGGAAATCCTGTGGCAGCATTCCATGTGATCAGTGGATCGATACTCACGCCAGCCTCTCCGTCTGCAGGAGCGGTAACAACCGCGTCGCAGTTTGGAACCGCCGCAAATTGAGAACTGATCACAGAATTCTGTATACACCAGCCCCATTGCCAACCATCGGCATCGTCATATGAGTAGCGATATTTAAAACCTGATAACTGAGTAGCTGTAAAACTTGTGATATCGAAACCGGCTTCGAAGCCTGTAAGGTTGCTGCATGTCTGATAATCGTTGACAAATGTTGTACCTCCCAGGGTTGAGATCTGAACCCAGCTTGAAGCGTCCGCATCCCACCATTCAACGGCAAGGGTTCCGCCTATGTCCCGGTGAGTATAATCGCCCGAGATCGTGATCAGATTCTCTCCCGCTACAGATGCCGGAGTCAGATCGATCACCGGTGACTCTGAAGCGATATCATCGTCAGAGGTGCTTCCGGCTGCATCATCGTCAAAAGCAAAAGAGTTATCAACCGATGGATCCCCCAAAAGACCAGCCACGTTAAATGTGCCTGAAGTGGTCCAACTAGCGTTCGGCCAATTGGCGGATTGATTGATAACTTGAGAGAAGGATACAAACGAAATTAAGAGAAAAGCAATGAGTAAAGTAACCTTTTTCATTTTATTGGTTGTGTTAGTTTGTATTGGTTGCAGAATATATCATACCAAGATAGCAAAAAGGGAATTCTGGGATTAGTTAACATTCTTTTAATAGATGAACGGCATTTATTCTCGATTAAATGAAACCATAAAATTTTGGATTTTCCATGGTTTACCGTGTCTTTTTCAGGAGAAGATATACCGGGAAATGATCGCTGTAACCACCTTTATATTTCCGGCCCACATACGTTCTGAAGGGGTTACCCTTATATTTCCCTTTAAATTGGGTGAGGAAACGTCTGTCGAAGATATCTGCTCGGGAAAAACTGAATTTTCCGGGACTGTATTGAAAGAAATTAGTAGTGAATAGAATTTGGTCAAAAAGATTCCATTGAAACCTGTGATTAAGGCTTCCCCTTTGCCGGGACATCAGGGATTCCATAGGATTGTGGAGGTCTGAATAATGCACAAGTTGTTTTATGCTTCTGCATTTTGGATCATCGTTAAAATCTCCCATCACGATTATTTTCGCCAGCGGATCCTCGCTGGTAATGCGGCTTAACACCTCCACAAGTTTATCGGATGCTATAAGTCGTTTCGGTTCTGATTCTTCAACACCTTCCCGGCGTGATGGCCAGTGATTCACCAAAACATGCATGGTTTCATCTTGGAGTTGCCCTTTTATATACAGGATATCGCGAGTATGATCCCTGCTGCCGTCCTCATTGAAGATCTCCAGGGGGTGAATTTCAGAATGATCTTCTTTAAAGTACCTGGTATCAAAGAGAAATGCAGTGTCGATTCCACGTTCATCAGGAGAATCGTAATGCACATAATCGTAATGGAGGTTTTGAAGAAATTTTGACCCTATGAGGTCTCGGACAACATGTTCGTTTTCAACCTCGGCAAGTCCGATCAAGATCGGGCTTTTACCTGTGCTATCAGCTCCTATCTGTGAAATGGTATAACCCAGTTTCCTGATCTTCTTCCGATAGCGCTTCTGTGTCCATTTCCTCTCCGAATCAGGCAGGAAATCCTCGTCACTTGTATGGACGTCATCAACGGTATCAAATAGGTTTTCCAGGTTATAGAAGGCCACAGCATAGTAGTCCTGGAAATCCTTTTTCTTTCCTTTGCCAAATCGCACCATTTTCTATCGAAATATTTTTAAAATAATTGCTTCGGGCAAATTACTAAAACATTGAATGACTTCAGCAAAGGTCTTTGAAGGATTTAAAATTTGATGATCCCGGCTCGCTCAGTAACTCGTGGTATTTGTAACTTTGCAATTCATTCAGAATAGATGATAGAAAAAAAGGATATTGCAATTGAATCGGTGGTAATTGTAGGTATCATTACCAAGGACCAGGATGAAAACAAGCTGAAAGAGTACCTTGACGAACTTGAATTCCTGACCTACACGGCGGGGGGCGAAGTGGTTAAACGTTTCACGCAAAAGCTGGATATGCCTAACTCGAAAACCTTTATCGGTTCAGGAAAAATGGATGAGTTGGAGCATTTTGTCAAGGAAAACGAGGTCTCCACAGTGATCTTTGATGACGAACTCAGTCCGGCACAGGAACGCAACATCAGCAAGATCCTTAATTGTAAAGTACTTGACAGAACAAATCTGATCCTGGATATATTCGCTCAAAGGGCAAAGACCAGTTATGCGAGAACACAGGTTGAACTGGCTCAATGCCAGTATTTGTTGCCTCGGCTTAAAGGGCTGTGGACACACCTCGAGCGTCAGAAGGGTGGAATCGGGATGCGAGGCCCGGGAGAAACCGAGATCGAGACAGACAGAAGGATCGTCCGGGATAAAATTGCCCTGCTCAAAGAAAAGATCGCTAAGATCGACAAACAAATGGCTGTTCAAAGAGGGAACAGGGGTCAATTGGTTAGAGTGGCTTTGGTTGGCTACACCAATGTTGGTAAATCGACCCTGATGAACGTGATCAGCAAGTCTGACGTATTTGCCGAGAACAAGCTTTTCGCTACGCTTGACACCACGGTCAGAAAAGTTGTGATTAAAAACCTGCCTTTTCTTGTAAGCGATACGGTAGGGTTTATCCGAAAACTGCCAACCCAATTGGTTGAATCGTTCAAAAGTACTTTGGATGAGGTGCGGGAAGCAGACTTACTTCTTCATGTTGTCGATATTTCCCATCCGAATTTTGAGGAACACATCGAATCTGTTAATTCCATTCTCGCTGAAATAGACAACATTGAAAAGCCGACCATAATGGTATTTAATAAAATTGATGCCTACGAACCTGAACCCCTTGACGAGGACGACCTTGTCACTGCTCCCACCAAACGGCATTACACTCTTGAAGAATGGAAGAAAACCTGGATGGCCAAGAAAGGGGAATCCCTTTTTATCTCCGCACTGAACAAGGAAAATCTGGAGGAATTCAGAAAGGTGGTTTACCAGTCAGTAAGAGAAATTCATGTCACACGTTTTCCTTATAACAATTTTCTTTACCCTGATTATGATGAGAATATGATATAAAAAAACGCACCTTGATGGGTGCGTTTTTTATATGGGATAATATCTTGTTTAGAACGAGTAATTCAATCCGAATAACCAGTAGGTCTGAACCTTGTTATCCACATTGTCAAAATCTGGCAAGGGCGAAGGAGGATTCATCAAATCAACCTGGCTTAAGGCATAGTTAAGAGCTTCCTGTTTATTTTGACGCAGGCCAAATTCAAACCCTAAACCGATTCCCTTCCAAAGGGTATAACCAAAAGAGTTGATCCATGTCCAGCTCGACAGATCGGCTGACTTATAACTCTGGAAAGTTGAGAAATTCGATTTGAAATTCACCCCCCCGAGGATTTGCCTGGTATAATCAACCAAAATCTTGGCACCCATAGAGGAGTCGAATACCGTGTCGCCATCACTGAAAACAAAGTTGTAGTTCAATGGATTGATAGATACAACCATATTCTTTACAGGCAGCCAGGTTGCTCCAACTCCCAGGTCAAGATAACCGGGGTCATTGAAATTATCCAGCAGGGTTGTACGGTACTCACCTAAGGCGGAAATCGCAAATTTCGGGCTTAGTTTCCTTCCGTAGAGGGAGGTAATATTAAAAACATCGTTTGCCGGATCAAAAGAATCGGAGTCAGTGTCGATGTCTTTGTTGTCATTCTTGACCCAGCCAACATTTACATTGATTGCGTTTCTCCAAAAATCTTTCTCACGATCAAGGTTGGCAAACCCATTAAAAGTTATTCCTATGTTTCCTGCGGAATTATTCACTGCAGCACGGGCAAACCAATTGTTATATCCGGAAATATTTGCACCAATTGTTCCAAATGCCCCGGTCTCCCATCCCGGGAGCGCGTCTATCTGGGCCTGAATGGCATTGGCTTCAGCTTGTAAGGCATCTATCTGTGACTGCTTTTCCGCTTTTTGTGCTTTTAATTCTTCTTCGGTCTGAGCAAATGCGATCATTGACATTCCGAATGCGATCAATAATACAATAAGTTTCTTCATGTTTAATTCTCTTAATTTTTGAATTTTGGGAAATTCTCCCGGTTTTTGTTATCGATTAATTGTTTGTTTGGACCCTCATTACCTAAAAAAGTCACAAGGAGTCAAAATTATTTCTTTTTTTTATACAGCGGGACCGACGAGCAGGCCTCCCCGAACTGGATGGACCTGGCCACACCCTCTAATCTCGAAATGAGTTGTATATAGGCGTTTCCCGGAACTGGTTTGTTGGAGCACCCTTTGATAATCACAGGTTGATCTTTAAATCTGCTTAAGTCCAGATTGTTTAATATATCCTGGTAAAGACTGGTTTCGAGTGCTGACAGGTCGCCGAATACCATATGTCTGGCATAGGGCTTAAGGTGGACAGCCAGAAGCATATAGGCCCAGGTCGGGACAACAGCATCTGAAGAGCAGTAAATAGCTACAAATTTTCCTTCATAGTCAGACCAACTATGGTCTTTTACAGCTTGTCGGAAATCTTTTTCCCTGATCACCAGTCCTTGCCAGAGCCACTCTTTAAGATCCAAAATAACTCGCTCTCCTGCAGGATAATAATCCTCAAGATCGATTGTGATCAAGGGGCTTTTCGCAACCCGGTTTACAATTTCGCCTTCCATGGTCTTTTAAAGCATACCGAGTTCAAACTTCGCTTCCTCGCTCATCAGGTCCTGGTTCCAGGGTGGGTCGAATGTGATTTCAACCTCGGCATTCCTGACCTCGTTAATTGACCTGACCTTCTCTTCTACCTCCAAAGGAAGGGTTTCTGCAACCGGACAGTTTGGGGTAGTGAGTGTCATAAGGACCTTGACGTCGCAATCTTCACTAACAAACACATCATAGATCAGACCGAGTTCATAGATGTCTACTGGTATCTCGGGATCATAAATAGTTTTCAAGACCTTTACAATCTTTTCGCCTAAGGCATTCACATCTATTTCCATTTTTTATTCGCTTAATTGGGTTTGATAGGCCAGTGCATAAAGCCTTAATTGTTTTATCATACTCACCAGCCCGTTGGCCCTTGTAGGTGACAAATGTTCTTTAAGGCCAATCTCATCGATGAAGGACATATCGGCATCAAGGATATCTTTGGGCGCCTGGTTAGATAGTGCCCTGACAAGAATGGCGATTATGCCTTTGGTGATTATGGCGTCGCTATCTGCGGTAAAAATAACCTTTCCATCAGCAAGATCGGCATGAAGCCAAACCTTGCTCTGACATCCTTTTATAATATTTTCGTCGGTTTTGTGCCCTGCATCGATAAGAGGTAAACTCTTTCCCAGTTCGATCATATACTCATATCGTTGCATCCAGTCTTCGAACATGTCGAATTCATCAACGATCTCGTCTTGTATCGCTTTAATTGTTTTCATAAATATTCTGCAAAAATACGATAACTAATGGTTCTAATCAACATTTGCCAGTTTGATAAGGGCTGAAATCAATAGTTTAATTTCCCCGGGAGGATTACCATGGTCGAAATAGGATGATTGATAGGTTTTTCCTCCTTGAGTAACACTTAAATAGGCCATAGGTGCAGAATCGCTTTCACTGGCCTTGGAAGGTGGTTCTAAATTGTCGATCTTGTTTAAATCGATTGCACTTACCATGGAATTCAGCTCTTCTGAAATCTTTTTTGAAACCTGAAAGGATCTCGGTTCATCCTCAGTGCTGCTTTCCACGCTTATCAGGTCTTTTTCCACACTTATTCTCAGCATGTAGCCACGTGTTGATGCTTCATAGGTCAATTCTGAAAAATAGTGATCTGCGGTTTTGTCCTGGCAGCTTATGGTCATACTCGATAAAAGGAAAACTAAAGTTATTAGTTTGAATTTCATAATTATATAAAATACAAAAAAGACGCCATACTAGGCGCCTTTTTTATGATTTTGAAATATCTTATTATTGGTACATGGTATCTCTAGGGCCACCCGGCTCGAAGATAGCACGCATCCTTGATTTTTGTCCTTCCGTAAAGATATTCATACAGGCGTCATCGGTATAATCCATGTAGTTCATGAACATGTCGTTGGAACGGCAATGGTAAGCAGAATTTGGACATCTATAGTTAGGACGATCAGAAGTTGGAGTGTCGCTAACAAAATCATCCCTGTTGCAACGGCCATCACCCCAAATATGACGAAGATTGAGATAGTGCCCCACTTCGTGGGTCGCCGTTCTTCCCTCATCGAAAGGAGCTGCTACATAACCGGTATCTCCGAAATATTGGTGTCCTACCACAATACCGTCTGTAGAGGCAGGTCCGCCAGGGAACTGGGCATAACCCAGGATTCCACCACCGATATTACAAACCCAAACATTCATATGAGTTTCAGGAGTAACAGGAGGATAGGCATTTTTAACTGCATCATTGGTTCCCCATGACGATCTCGAATCAGCATGACGGAACGTTCCAGCCAAAGTGAATTCAATTTCACTATCTGCAGCAACACCTGCGAATTCAGAAGGTGTTTGATTAGCATCATTATTTGTTCTTCTGAAATCCTCGTTTAGGATACGGATTTGAGAATTGATCTGCTGGTCGCTTATATTCTGCTGTGAAGTACTGTAGACCACATGAACATAAACTGGAATGGTAATCGTTCCGGTTATGGTGGTTCCTCCGTCACCGCCACCGCCGCCTCCACCTGGAGGGCCGCCGCCGTTGCCGTTACCATTTCCGTTGCCGGGCTTGTTGTTGTTTCTCAATAGAATTGACCTGGTGTTGTATTCGATGTCATACATCTCCTTTTCCAGACCGGGATTCTCCTTTAGTAATCGGTTGAGATTAACCATGCTGTAACAGGATTTAGATCCTGGATTTTCTGCCATACGACCAGCTTCATCAGAGTCTGCTTCTGTATAGACGTAGAAATCGCTCATGTCGATTTTGGATTGATCATCACTGCTGGGTAGGTTGTCGTCCTGACAGGATGAAAAGATCAGGGCAAAAGCAAAAAGCCCGAGAATTACTTTTTTCATAAAAAATGGAGGTTTTAGAAATTTATGCCGCTGAAGTTAAAATATTTGGCAAAAACTTTAATAAATTCTCAAAAAAAATATTAAAAATTCGTTAAAACGCACAGAATTCGAAAAAAATTCTGACAAACAAAAAGAATTATTGAATTAAGAAAGCATGGTTTTAGCCTTCTTGACTCCTTCCACAAAGCGATGGACCTCTTCTTGTGTATTATAAAAAGCGAAGGATGCCCTCACCGTACCTGGGATCTGAAAATAATCCATGATAGGCTGGGCACAGTGATGTCCAGTTCTAACCGCAATTCCCATCTTATCAAGGATAACTCCGATATCATAGGGATGTATACCATCTATATTGAAGGAGATAACCGGAGCTTTATCGGTTTTAGGGCCATAGATCCTCATTCCCTCTACCTTGTTTAGTTGTTCAGTAGCATAAGAGAGGAGAAGATCTTCATATTTGTTAATGTTGTCAAACCCGATCCTGTTCATGTAATCTAATGCACTTCCTAATGCAATCGCGCCACAAACGTTAGGGGTGCCGGCTTCAAACTTATGCGGGAGCTCTGCATAGGTGGTTTTTTCAAAGGTTACCTCCGAAATCATTTCACCCCCGCCCTGATAAGGAGGCAGGTGGTTTAGCCAGGTCTCCTTCCCATATAGCGCACCTGTACCGGTAGGGCCGCAGATTTTGTGTCCGGAAATCACATAAAAATCCGCATCAAGGTCTTGTACGTCAGGGATCAAATGAGGACAAGCCTGAGCCCCGTCCACCAAAACTGCCGCATTAACACCATGGGCCAATTCAATGATGGTTTTCACAGGATTTATGGTTCCCAGGGCATTTGATACATGACCAACCAAAACCAGTTTAGTCCTTTCATTAAGCATTTCACTGAATACATCAAGTTTTAATACACCCGAATCGTCCATAGGTAAAACTTTCAGGCTTGCCCCGGTTCGTTCGCAAAGCATCTGCCAGGGAACGATATTGCTATGATGCTCAAGCGCCGATACAATGATTTCATCATCGGCATCAAGAATAGAGGAGAATCCGCTAGCTATTATATTTATACCATGGGTGGTGCCTGATGTAAAAATTATCTCATGGCTGTGCCTGGCATTGATATGTTTTTGAATGGTCTTCCTGGATTCTTCGAAACGATCTGTCGCCTCCTGACTCAAGGTGTGCACACCGCGATGAATATTTGCATTAAAGTTGCTGTAATAATCTACGATGGTGTCTATGACGGGTTTCGGAGTCTGGGAGGTAGCAGCATTATCCAGGTATACCAGGGGCTGTCCGTTAACCGTTCTGTCCAGAATAGGGAAATCGGCCCTGATTAGATCGATGTCAATTGGAATATTGGCCAATCCTGATTTCATTATAGGTCGAATCCGATATTAACTCCAAGCTTGTTCGCAATGATTTTATTTACCCGTTGCTTGAGTTCCTTGATGCGAACGCTTTCAAGCACATTGTTCGCAAATCCGTACATCAGGAGCGCTCGTGCTTCTTTTTCCGGAATACCCCTTGATTTTAAATAGAAAAGCGAACGCTGGTCAAGCTGTCCTATGGTACAACCGTGAGAGCACTTAACATCGTCTGCAAAGATCTCGAGTTGAGGTTTGGTGTTGATCGTAGCCTTGTCATCAACAAGAATGTTGTTATTGGATTGATAGGCATTGGTTTTCTGAGCTTCTTTCTCAACAATAACCTTACCGTTGAATACACCGGTGGAATTGTCACCGAATATACCTTTATAATCCTGATGACTTTCGCAGTTAGGCTCAATATGATGAACAAGAGTATTATGGTCTACGTGCTGTTTATCTCCAATTATGGTAACACCCTTTAATGTTGAGTTGATGCGCTGACCATGCTGATAGAAATTAAGGTTATTTCTAACCAATTTTCCTCCAAACGCAAAGGTGTGAACAGATACATGACTTTCCTGCTTTTGTTTAACGAAGGTATTATCGATAAGCGAGGCCTGGTCATTGTCGTTCTGTACCTTGTAATAATCTACTATGGCTCGTTTATTTGCAAAGATCTCGGTAACTGTATTGGTGAGCACCGCGTTCTCTGTAAGGCTTTGATGCCTCTCGATGATCTGAACGTGGGAGTTTTCTCCAACCACAACAAGATTCCTGGGCTGAAGCATAAGTGCAGATTCAGTCCCGGTAGAGAAATGCATGATCTGAATCGGCTTCTCTAAAAGTTTATTCTTGGGAATGTGAATATACGCTCCTTCTCTGGAAAAGGCAGTGTTGAGAGAGGTTAGCCCATCCCTTTCTGCCGCCTTATCAAAATAGTTTTCGATAACAAGCCTGTATTTCGGTTTGCTAAGGGCAGATGACATCAGACATACATCAAGGCCATCATGAGTGGTGTCTGAAAGGTGTGACGAATATCTTCCATCGATAAATACAATTTTGTACGAATCGATTTCATGAAGAAAATACCGTTTTACATCCCTGTATTCAAGAGCATTCTCCTGCTTTGGGAAGACACTGTAATTTTCCTTGAGGATTCTATTTAAAGAGGTGTACTTCCAGGCTTCATCTTTTTTATGCGGAAATCCCTTTTCTTCGAATACCTTGATAGCCTGGCTCCGGATGTTATGAACATAGGAGTCAACATCTACCTGGTTTTCAAAAGCAAGAAATGATGTGATTAATTTGTCCTTAAGATCCATAGTCCTAAACGTTTACCTCTTCCTTGATCCAATCGTAACCCTTCTTCTCAAGTTCCAGGGCCAGGTCTTTAGGGCCTGACTTAACAATTTTACCATCCATTATCACGTGAACAAAGTCAGGTACGATATAATCCAATAATCGCTGATAGTGAGTAATGACTACAACCGCATTGTCTTTCCCGCGCATTTTATTAACCCCGTTGGCAACGATTTTCAATGCATCGATATCCAATCCGGAATCGGTTTCATCGAGAATGGCCAGTTTAGGTTCGAGCATGGCCATTTGGAAGATCTCATTTCTTTTCTTTTCACCCCCTGAGAAGCCTTCGTTCAACGAACGGGACAGAAATTTACGGTCAATTTCGAGCATTTCTGATTTTTCCCTTAGGAGTTTCAGCATTTCGTTAGCCGGCATTTCCTTTTCACCCTTGGCTTTACGGGTTTCATTTATGGCAGTTTTGATGAAATTCGTCACGCTTACACCAGGGATTTCTACCGGGTACTGAAAAGACATGAACATTCCCTTGTGAGCACGCTCTTCTACAGAAAGTTCATCAATATTTTCACCAAGGTACTCTATCTCACCCTCAGTGATCTCGTATTCCTCCTTGCCTGCGATCACCGAGGCCAGGGTACTCTTCCCTGATCCATTCGGCCCCATTATGGCATGAACCTCTCCGGGGTTGACCTCGAGGTTAATACCTTTTAGAATGGTTTTGTCTTCCACGCCGGCATGTAAATTTTTAATCTGCAACATCTTATTCTTCTATTGTTATAATCTTGTTCGTATTGTCTGTCGGCTTGCTTACCTGCAAGATCTCTTTTATTTCTACTCTGAATGGCCAGCCTTCCTCACCCTCCGGTTTTGCCGTTATCTTTCCTCTTATCTCCACCGGAACCATATCCGTATGCTCCGATTTATACTGCTGAACCATCTCATTAAGCTCGTGCATCTTTGAATCGATTACCACACCGTAAATTTCCCTGTGAGTCTGTAATACTGCAGCATCAGCATAGTAAAGGAAATCACCCTTCAACAGAGTAAGTCCGTCCGCCTGCTTCTCCGTTCTTCCATCCTCATTCATACTGTTTTCCGTACCGCCAGTAGAAACCGGCTCGGCTCTATTTTCCTTGCAGGCCGAAACAGTCGATAGCATCATAAAAACAATTAATATTTTTACGCTGGTCCTCATAAGTTTATCCTACCGATCCCTCAAGACTTATCTCAAGCAGTTTCTGAGCTTCAACTGCAAATTCCATAGGAAGCTTGTTTAACACTTCCTTGCTGAATCCATTGACTATCAAAGCAATAGCCTTTTCAGTATCTATTCCTCTCTGGTTGCAATAAAATATCTGGTCTTCACCAATTTTACTTGTAGTGGCCTCATGTTCAACCTGGGCTGTTCTGTTTTTCGCTTCGATGTACGGGAAGGTGTGAGCACCGCACTCATTGCCCATCAGAAGGCTGTCGCACTGAGAAAAGTTCCTCGCATTTTCAGCCCTCGAATGAATCTGTACCAATCCGCGATAACTATTTTGTGATTTTCCGGCCGAAATTCCCTTCGAGATAATGGTTGACCTGGTGTTCTTTCCGAGGTGGATCATCTTGGTCCCGGTATCAGCCTGTTGGTAATTATTGGTAACCGCAATGGAATAAAATTCTCCTGTGGAGTCGTCACCTTTCAAAACACATGAAGGATATTTCCATGTAACTGCACTTCCCGTTTCAACCTGTGTCCACGATATCTTGGAACGATTGTGGCAAATCCCTCTTTTTGTCACGAAATTGTAAACTCCGCCTTCACCTTTGGCGTTCCCGGGATACCAATTCTGGACCGTCGAGTATTTGATCTCCGCATCATCCAGGGCAATCAGTTCAACGACGGCGGCATGCAGCTGATTTTCGTCCCTGCTTGGAGCGGTGCATCCCTCCAGATAGCTTACATAACTTCCCTCGTCAGCTATTACCAGAGTTCTCTCGAATTGCCCGGTGCCTGCCTGGTTTATCCTGAAATATGTCGACAATTCCATAGGGCATTGCACTCCTTTCGGGATATAGCAGAAACTTCCGTCACTGAAAACCGCACTGTTCAGAGCAGCGTAGAAGTTGTCCTTTTTCGGGACAACGGTGCCGATATATTTTTTAACCAGCTCTGGATGTTCCTGAATGGCCTCGCTGATGGAGCAGAAGATGATGCCTTTTTCAGCCAGGGTTTTCTTGAAAGTAGTCGCTACAGAAACAGAATCCACAACAACATCCATCGCAACACCGGCTAGTTTTTTTTGTTCGTCTAAAGAGATTCCCAATTTGGCAAATGTTGCCAGCAATTCCGGATCTACTTCATCCAGGCTATCATATTTAGGTTTTTTGTTGGGAGCCGAATAATATGAAATGGCCTGGAAATCAGGTTTCTTATATTTTACGTTAGCCCAATCGGGTTCCTTCATTTCCTGCCATGACCTGAATGCATCCAGTCGCCATTCTGTCATCCATTCGGGTTCATTCTTTTTCAATGAAATGGCTCGTACAACATCTTCATTAAGTCCTATGGGAAAGGTGTCCGATTCAATATCGGTGTAAAAACCATATTCGTATTCCTTGGTTTTTAATTCTTCCCTTAAGTCATCTTCAGTATACTTGTTCATAGCGCTTCTTATAATGAAAAACTTTCACCACAGCCACAGGTTCTGTTGGCGTTCGGATTTTTAAACAAGAATCCCGAACCGTTTAATCCGCCAGAGTAATCAAGTGTGGTTCCAATCAGGTAGAGAAAACTCTTCTTATCGACTAAAATTCGCACACCATTGTCTTCAAACACCTTGTCATCGTCGCCTCTGCTGTTATCGAATTTCAGATCATAAGACAATCCTGAGCAACCTCCGCTTTTTACCCCGACCCGAATAAAGTCTTGGTCCGGGTTAAAACCATCGGCGCCCATGAGTTCAATCACTTTTTGCCTGGCAATGTCAGAAACCTTGATCATGCTTATATAGAATTTTTCTAAATAATGGCAAATATACGATATAACTTGAGTAATTCAATGTAGGCTAACATTATATTAGCATATATGGGCATAGGATTTACTTATTGATTTAAGCAAAAAATGCACCAAACGGAATCACAGATCATCCGGTGGTGCATCCTGCTCGATGAATGGTTTAAACAGGTCAGAGTTTCACTGCCAGAGTTCTTTTGCGGAAGGCGTATCTGGTTTTCAGGAAATTGAGTTTTTGTAAAAGTTGTTCGAGTGAGGTTCTTGAGTTGGTCACATCCTCAAAATCGCCATCGGCGTTCATCCGGATTTGTTTCGAGCATTTTTTACATTTTACAATATTGGAAAAATGACCGTCAATATTCTCCCTGTAAAAGTTATGCCCGAAATTCGCGCACAGCTTAGAAGTAGGTTGCATGGTTAAGGTTTAGTTTAGATTTGGATTATTGAATTTAAAATAAAATCAGACTCATGACGATAAAAAACCGAAAAATTCGATGAAATGCACCTTTTAGTGTGATTTTGTTCTTAATTATCATGCCCATCCATTACCTTATGATGACCTAATTAATTTAATTTTGCAGCATGTTCGAAAATAAAGATCAATCCCTGACTCCGATAAGTGAAATAGGCGAATTCAATCTAATCAGGAAACTGACTGAAAAATTCCCGGTTAAAGATCCGGGAACAAAAAAAGCGGTTGGAGATGATGCAGCCATTCTGAATTTCGATGGAAAGGATGTAGTGGTGTCTACAGACCTCCTGGTGGAGGGGGTTCATTTTGACCTGGCCTACATGCCCCTGAAGCATTTGGGATACAAGGCTGTAATGGTCAACCTCTCTGATATCTATTCCATGAATGCTGTTGCAT
The DNA here is from genome assembly GCA_041618535.1 of Flavobacteriaceae bacterium. Classification (GTDB taxonomy): domain Bacteria; phylum Bacteroidota; class Bacteroidia; order Flavobacteriales; family Flavobacteriaceae; genus SHLJ01. The sequence continues at coordinate 13,959 of JBFKFP010000005.1, read as the reverse complement.
CACATATTACCGTTTCAATTGCGGTTTCTAACCGGTTTAGTCTGGAAGCGCTGGAGGAATTATATTCGGGAATCTTAGCGGCATGCCGAATTTACGATGTCGATCTTGTTGGAGGTGATACGAGCAGCTCGACAGCAGGCCTGATCATTTCCGTTACTGCAATCGGACATGTTGAGAAGGACAGGGCGATTCAACGCGCAGGGGCTAAGGTTAACGATCTTTTGGTTGTTACGGGGGATCTCGGAGGTGCATACCTCGGTTTGCAGGTTTTAGACAGAGAGAAGCAGGTGTTCCAGGTCAACCCGAACAGTCAGCCCGACCTCGAACCTTATATCTATATAGTGGAGCGACAATTAAAGCCTGAGGCTAGGAAGGATATTGTAAAATTGCTGGCTGATCTCGATGTGAGGCCAACCGCAATGATCGATATTAGTGATGGGCTTTCTTCAGAGATCCTTCACTTGTGTGAGGCAGGTGAAGTGGGGTGTGAACTGTTTGAAGATAAGATTCCACTGGACCCGCAGGTCATTTCAACATGTGAAGAATTCCAGTTAGACAGCACAACTGTAGCTTTAAACGGAGGTGAGGACTATGAGTTATTATTTACCATAAGCCAGGAAGACTATCCTAAGATAAAAGCGAATCCTGATCTTACTGTGATAGGGTATATTAGAGAAAAAGAAGCGGGTTGTCATCTTGTTACGCGCGCTGGGGGCAAGATCCCGCTAATCGCAAGGGGATGGAATGCGATCAGCGATCAAGAATAAGGGCACGTCTCTTGACGCGTTTCTGGTGTATCCTCTCCAACACTGCATTGATCTCCTTGTACTTGGGAGTAAGGGGAGTTAAATGACCTTGCCCGTTGGTCGTCATCTGCCGTCCACAATTCTGACAAGTATATTCTTTGATGTGATAGGTAACCTTCTTTGTGACCTCAAAATTGTGTCCAAAGATTGAACAGTAAAAATTTTTCACCAAGTATTACAATTAATTAGTTGCTTTTAGAGGACAGCCTAAGATAGTAAATACTTATAAATGAGTTTTGTAGGGTGTTAATAAATCGATGAAAAGCTCGTTTTTTGCTGTGAACGGATCATTCTTGCCGCATGTATTCGTTCCAGAACCGAATTGATCTCCTTAAAGGTTGGCGTGAGCTCGGTTAATCTTCCATTGCTGTTAGTTGTCAGTTCCTTTTTGCAGCATCGGCATTTATATTCCTTTACATGCGCCGTCACCTTCTTTGAGATCTCATAATTATGACCAAACAGATCGCAATAGAGCCTTTGCAGAGAACCGGAATTAGTAGATTTGCTCATGTCAAGTTGATTTAGGAGCTACTAACATAGTAAAAAAATCAATAAAAAACGTTAAAAAGCTATAAATTTTCGATGAAAAGTAATAAAAAGTAAGATAAATCTTCCATTGCCTCAATATAACTCATATGTCCTCCTTCCAATTCTGCGATGGAAATCAATTTCTTATTATAAAATTGTTTCAGGCTCTCCGGGTGAACCACGGTATCATTTTTTCCGATGATCAGGAGAGAAGGAATTTGTCCTGACAATAAAATATGACTCCTATCAGGTCTTTCTTTCATACCAAGAAGTGCTGCGGTGATCCCATCAACCGGGAATAGGGAGGCCTTTGTTTTTAAAACCTCTAAACTCTCAATATATTTTTCCCGGTTTTCAGCAGAAAATAAAGAGGGTAATGTGAGTCCCACGAAATTCATCTTATTATGCCTGACCGCTTCTACGGCCCTGTCACGATTGATCTTCTTATCTTCACCGTCGGCAAGAGGGGTGCTGTTGATAAGGCAGATTCCTCTTACGTAAAATGGAAAAAGCTCGGCGAATGCCAGCGCTACATAACCACCCATTGAATGACCGGCTATAATCAGTTTCTCTATTGCTAGAAAGTCTAATACAGCTTTAACAGACTTTGCCATGTATTCCATGCTATGGACTTCCGAAAAACAACCACTTTCTCCATGTCCTGGCAGATCGATGGTGATTACCCGGTAGCTGTTTTGGACTTCATTGATCAGGTTATTCCAGATAGAGCGGTCTTCTAAAAAGCCGTGGAGAAGGACAATGGTCTCACCAGCACCATAGTCATCAAAGTAGATTTGAATGCCGTTGAAATCAACCGATTTTCCTAATTTATTACTATCCAAGGATTTAATTTCGTATCTTTAAAGTTATTGAATAATTTAATTACATAAATCATGAAAAATCCAAAGAAAATCTTCGGACTGATAGCAGCACTTATCTCCTTAGCACTTTTAGGATATTTCATAACTGGAGGATCCTTTACACTATCCCCTGATGATGCGGCCGGCTCCACTATTGATGGAGTTGAGAAAGCAGACAAGAACCAGAGTGACCGCTCGGAGGTCACCGTGGACTTTGAAGGGGAAGAGGTTCAACAAATCCTGCAGGATCAGAACTTTCAGAAGTTAATGGCAAATGAGAGCTTCACCACATTGATGAGGTCGCCTGAGTTTTCCGAATTAGCTGCGAATGCGACGTTCCTGGATTTGGCTAAAAATCCGTCTTTTGCCGAGTTGGCGAAGAACCCCGCTTTGTCAGAATTGGCTAAGACACCGGCTTTTTTAGATCTGGCTAAATCTCCTCAATTCGATGAAATGATGAAGTCAGCTAGTTTTTATGAGCTTGCAAAACTACCTGCGATGCAGGAGTTGTCGAAATCTCCTCAATTTTCCGAGGTGATGAAGACACCGGAATTTATGGAGCTTGCAAAGTCGGGCGTATTCCAGGAACTAGCTAAAAATCCGAGATATATTGGAGCTATGATATCTGGAGGAATAGTAAATTTCGCGAAGAACCCTGCTTTCCAGGAATTGGCTAAAAATCCATCTTTGATGGAACTGGCAAAGAATTCCCAATTCCAGGAATTGGCCAAGTATGATCAATTCAGTGAGCTCGCAAAGAATCCTGCTTTTCAGGAGCTTGCAAAATCGGAAGTGTTCAAGGAAATGGCGCGTAACCCGGATTTTGTTGGGATGACTCTGAGTGGCGTATTCGTGAATCTCATGAAGAATCCCGCTTTCCAGGAATTGGCAAAGAATCCTGGGTTTAATGAATTGGCAAAATCAGCCGAACTGGTTGAACTGGCCAAAACACCAGCCTTTAATGAAATTGCCAAGAACCCCAGTTTTGGTAAACTCCTGCGATCTCCGGCATTCACTGAGATGGCACGAAATCCCGATTTTGTTGGGATGACCCTAAGTGGCGGATTCGTGAATCTTATGAAGAACCCCGCTTTTCAGGAATTAGCAAAGAACCCGGTTCTTGCTGAACTTGCAAAAAGCTCATCATTTCAGGAAATAATGAAGAATAACACCTTCAATGAACTGATGAAAAGTTCACAATTTGACGAGTTGTACAAGCTGGCAGTTAAATAAGCGGATCATTTCTGACTATAAATTTAAAAATGGGTCGATTCAGTTCGACCCATTTTATTTTCAAATGAAATAAGGTAGCTTGTTTTTTTTTTCGATCTTTATTAAGCCGGATCTTTTCTCCAAACATACTTGATCAACTTCTAACCAACCAAAGATGAAAAAAATCATTCGGTTATTTTTCCTTTTGATCTGTATCAATGGATTCTCTCAACTCGATTTGATCGAAACTGATGATATGAAACTGGTCACCTATGATTTTGGCCACAAATACATCCTGCCTCATGCAACACGATGTTTTCATGTATCACTCGATTTTCACAAAAAGCTTTTCGATTACCAGCCATCTGAAAAGATTACTGTCCTGATACAGGACTTCGGTGATTACGGCAATGCCGGAGCTACAGCGGTTCCGAGAAACGCCATTAGCATGGGACTGTCACCATTTAGCTATGCATTTGAAAATAGTCCCGCAGGGGAGCGTGTATTCTCGATGATGAATCACGAACTTGTTCATGTAATGGCCCTTGATCATGCATCAGATAGCGATCGTTTTTATAGAAATCTATTTTTCGGTAAAGTTGATCCGTCCAATCATCACCCAATTTCCATGTTCTACAGTTATCTCACAACTCCGAGAAGATATTCACCGAGATGGTACCATGAAGGACTGGCATCGTATGTGGAAACCTGGATGGGAGGAGGATTGGGATTAGCCCTGGGGAGTTATGATGAGATGGTATTTCGCACCAAGGTTTTGGAAAAAGATCGAATCTATTCAGCCATGGGTTTGGAATCGGAAGGTGTGACCTCAGATTTCCAAGGTCGTTCAAATTCCTATCTGTATGGAACCAGGTTCATGGGATATCTGGCATATAAATATGGCCCGGATAAGATTATTGAATGGGGTAAAAGGGGAAATGGCAGCAGGCGTTCATTTGCGGCCCAATTCAAAAATGTAATCGGTGAAAAAATTGAAACCGTTTGGAACGAATGGATTGAATTCGAAAAGGACTGGCAAGGTGGAAACCTGAATAGCATCAGGGAGAATGAAGTCACAAAACCCGAATTGATTTCCAATAGTATCCTGGGTTCAGTCTCATTTCCACATTACGATAAGAAGAGAAACAAGATCTACGTGGCCGTAAACTATCCCGGAAAAATTCCTTACCTGGCAAGCCTTGATATTTCAACCGGAAAACTGGATCACCTTACCGACATTAAAGGGGCGGCACTTTTTTATGTGACATCCCTCACCTATGATGAGGAAAGTGACCTGCTTTTCTTTACCACAGATAATGATGCCTGGCGCGACTTGAATTCATATGATTTAAAAAGCGGCAAAACACGACGACTGCAGAAAGATTTTCGAACCGGAGACCTTGGTTTCAACCCCGTAGACAAATCTGTTTGGGGGATAAAGCACCTGCATGGCCGGTCATCGATTGTAAAAATCCCTAAATCTGATCCGTCTGGTGAAAGTGAAAAACCATACAGTTCATGGATCAGAAAGCTAACTCTTCCTTACGGACACGATATCTTCGATATAGACATCTCACCTGATGGTAAAAAATTAAGTGCGGCAGTTTCAGACCTTCGGGGAAATCAGAGCCTTATCCTTTATGATTTGGAAGCACTCGAGGACGGAAGGGAAATAAAAGACACCATACAGAATTTTGAGCCGGCCTCTCCGCAGAGTTTCAGGTTTTCTGATGACGGTAAATATCTGATCGGCTGTTCTTATTATTCCGGGGTCAGTAATGTGTATCAGGTAGATTTGGAAACCAATCGAGTACGGGCCATGAGCAATGCTGAAACAGGTTTCTTCAGACCCCTGATAATTGATGAAGATCAAATTTTTGTATTCAATTTCAGCAGCAAAGGCTTCCAACCCGCTTTTATTCCGAACAGCTACCCAAAAGGAGTATCTGCCATTGATTTCTTGGGGAAGAAGACCAAAGATAAATTTCCTGTTCTAGGGGATTGGGAGTTGCCATTTCCCAAGGAGGCGGATTATGATGTCAATGATGAAAAGATAAAAAGAGGTAAATATTTACCGGGGAAGATGATTCAGTTGAATTATGCGTACCCCACTTTGGTAGGTTATAAGGACAATATCGGGATCGGGTATCACCTCAATTTCTCGGACCCCTTAAAGTTGAAAACCGCCGAGATCTCATTTTCTCTTACGCCTAAGCGTTGGAGGAATGGATGGACCGATAATACACCGGAAGAAATCGCAGACATTGATGATAACGAGATCATTCATTTTTCTGTTGATGCAGATTTTGGCAGTATTTCTTTTCATGGAGGTTATAACGAGGCTAATTTTTATGATTTATTCGGGCCAACTCAATTTTCCCGTAGGGGACTCGCTTTAGAGTTTCAATACCAGCGTTCCCTGATCTGGGACTCTCCGAAGAATCTGGATCTGGCTCTTGGGACAGCCATGTATTATGGCTTGGACCAGTCCCCTGCATTCCAACAGATCGAGGCTCCGGGGTTTGATGAGACTTATTTCTTCGACTTCGATGCGAGCTTGTCATACAGGAATTTGAGAAATTCACTGGGTGCCGTCGATCATGAAAAAGGTATCCGTGCATCTCTAACTCCCGCTTTAACCCTGTCCTCCGGAAATGTATTTGCGAGGGTCATCGGGACCTTTGATTTTGGATTTCAGCTTCCGGTTAATCATACTTCTCTGTGGTTCAGAAACGCTGCCGGACACTCTTTTCAGGAAGATTTCAATCCTTTCACAAGATTTGGATTTGCCTCATTCGGGAATAATTATGTCGATTTCCGAACCTTCAGGCGCTACCGAACTCCATTCGCATTTCCGGGGCTGCGTTTCGATGAGGATGTCAGCATTATTGCACGCAGTTTTGTTAAAAATACGGCTGAATTGGTTCTTCCTCCCTTTCGTTTCAGAAAATTGGGAACTTTCAACTTTTTTGTCAACTGGATACAGCCTACAATTTTTAGCTCCTATCTGAGCACAAGCGCACCCTCGATTGAAGATTCCAGGTTTATAGATTTGGGATTGCAGGTCGATACCAGGTTCGTTTCATTTTCATTGCTTCCTTCCACCCTCTCCATCGGGTTTGCCAGGGCCTGGGATTTAGAGAACAAAAGATCGTTTGATGAGTTTATGATTTCCTTAAAATTACTCAGATGATGGAACTCCTGATTTTATTAATTCTTGCTATTGCTCCCGGGTTTGCAATAATGGTTTTCATCTACCTTAAGGATATTCACGAACCCGAACCCTTCGGACAATTAGCAAAGAGCTTTGGATATGGTGTCCTCTCCATGCTTGTAGCTACGGGTGCTACCTATTTGATTTACAAACGTATACATCTGGATAATCACAGTTTTTCCGATATGGCGATCAAGGCCTTTATCGTGGTAGCAGTGATTGAAGAGTTGTCCAAATTTATTTTTATCAGGGGTATATTATACAGAAGCAATCATTTCAATGAACCTTTTGATGGAATTGTTTATGCCCTGATGGTGGGAATGGGCTTTGCCCTCACTGAAAACATTATTTACGTTTTTAAAGGAGACGGCGGTACTGCCCTGGTAAGAATGTTCACAGCTGTTCCTGCTCATGCGGTATTTGCAGTAATTATGGGATTTTTCCTGGGCGAAGCCAAACTCGCACACAAGCACACTTTTCTTTATGGATTTATAGCCCTGGTCACCGCAACCCTGGCTCATGGCATTTATGACTACTTTTTATTTATTTCATTTGTGCCGGGAATATGGATTGGTGCAATTGTTTCGTTGATCATAGGTTACTTCATCGCAAGAAAAGCCATTGAGATGCACCAGGATGCCAGCCCATTTAAAAAGGACGAAAGTCGGGAATAACTGATATTATTTGAATCTCATTTAGTTAAATTTACCACCTCATTTCATCAATTTGTCTAACGTGAAAAATACCAGGGATGCTTTTGTTTTCGGGTTTGCAGTATTTGCAAGTTTTTTCGGTGCGGGAAATCTGATCTTACCTCCTTTTTTAGGACTTAACGCCGGTCCAGACTGGTGGCTCGTTGCCCTTGGTTTTGCGATTTCCGCGGTCATTATTCCACTTCTTGCTCTTATGGGACACGCCCGGTTACAGGGAACTATGATGGATTTTGGCTTACCCGTGTCCCGATGGTTCAGTTTGCTTTATTGTTTAAGTGTTTATGGAATAGCAATTTCCCTGCCTGTCCCGAGAACAGCGGCGGTAACCCATGAAATGGCAGTTCAGCCATTCTTTGATTCATCATCGCTGCTTACAAGCAGTATTTATTTTGGTTTAGTTCTGTTATTTGTAATTAATAGAAGTACAGTACTCCAAATCCTCGGAAAGTACCTGACCCCTCTCATCGCCATTATTCTGGCAGCTATGCTGGGAGTGGGATTATTCGGGCCCTCGGAAACCATGTTAACGGGGGTCTTTACTTCGCCATTGCTTGATGGGCTCATGGAGGGATATCAAACCTATGACGCCCTTGGTGGTGTGGTTATTGGAGGAGTAGTCACCATATCCCTAAACATAAAGGGATATGTCAGCTTTGAAGATAAAAAATGGATAATCGTTCGATCGGGGATCATTGCGGCTTCAGGATTGTTTCTGATCTATGGTGGACTGATTTTCCTCGGTGCGATTTTCAGTCCTGAGTTTGATCGAGGGATATCACGAACGGCCCTGCTATCAGGATTGAGCCTTGAAACCCTTGGGCAGAAGGGAAGCAATGCCCTCAGTCTTCTTGTTGCTTTGGCCTGCTTTACAACAGCGGTATCGGTTGTGGTTGGTACAGCCGATTTTATAAAAGGGCTATTCAATGAGTCGAGAATGGCTTATATGATCACTGCAATTCTGTCTTGCCTGGTGGGTGTATTGGTAGGCCAGTTCAATGTAAAGTATATCATAGATGTTGCTATACCGGCACTAATGTTCATTTACCCGTTGACCATAGTTTTAATTCTGCTGAATGTGTTGCCAAAGAAATGGCGATCTAAATCGGTGTTCAGATGGGTGGTTCTGACAACATTTGGTTTCAGTATTCCTGATTTCATGAGGGTACTTTGGCCTTCGGAACTGCTGAACAATGTAAGTGACATGATCCCGTTTTCCTATCAGAATCTTGGGTGGGTTATACCGGCCTTAAGCGTTTTTCTTGGTGTTAATCTTGTTGGCAGGCGAAAAGGAAATCAGTTCAGGAATTCATAATTTCCTCAATTTCATCGGCCTCTATCGGGATGTTTCGCATCAGGTTAAACGGAGCTCCTGAATCCTGAACAACCACGTCATCCTCAAGTCGAATTCCGAAGCCCTCTTCCGGGAGATAGATTCCCGGTTCAACAGTAAATACCATGTTGGCTTTTATAGGTTCGTGCAGAAGGCCGTAATCGTGTGTGTCCAGCCCTAAATGATGACTTGTGCCATGCATGAAATATTTTTTATAAGCCGGCCAGTCCTTATTCTCATTCTGAACATCAGCTTTATCTAACAACCCCAGTTTCAGGAGCTCAGCAGTCATGATTTTCCCAACCTCAAGGTGATACTCCTCCCAAAATGCCCCTGGCACCAACATGCTCGTGGCTTCATTCTTAACCCTTAGTACGGCATTATAGACCTGTTTCTGCCTGTCAGTAAATTTCCCCGAAACAGGGACCATCCTTGTCATGTCTGATGAGTAATTAGCATATTCGGCCCCGACGTCCATCAATATCAGGTCCCCGGCCTGGCACTGTTGATTGTTTTCGATATAGTGCAGAACATTAGCATTGTTGCCTGATGCTATTATTGGCGTATAGGCGAATTTTTTTGACCTGTTCCGGATAAATTCGTGGATGAATTCAGCCTCAATTTCGAATTCCCAGACACCCGGCTTCACAAAGTCAAGAATTCGTCTAAATCCTTTTTCCGTGATGTTGCAGGCCGTTTGTATCAACTCTAATTCCGCGGGTTCTTTTATCGATCTTAAACGTTGAAGGATAGGATTGCTTTTCTCAACTTTATGTGCGGGATATTTCTCCTTTAACCATTTCGTAAACCGGGCCTCGCGAGTCTCGGTTTCAACATTTGCACGGTAGTGCTCATTCGTATTGATATAGACTGTTTCGGCCTGGGTCATGAGCTCAAAAAGAATTTTTTCAAGATCTTTCAGCCAATAGACAGTTTTTATTCCGGAGGTTTCAAAAGCCCTATCCTTGGTCAGTTTTTCACCTTCCCAGATGGCAATATGTTCATTAGTTTCCCTCAGAAACAGGATTTCCCGGTGTTTTTCCTTAGGACAATCGGGAAAAAGCACCAAAACACTTTCCTCCTGGTCAACGCCGCTCAGATAAAAAATATCCCTGTGCTGCTCAAAAGGCATAGTGCTGTCTGCACTGATCGGATAAATATCATTACTATTGAAAATGGCCAGGCTATGGGCCTTCATTTCAGCTTTAAATTTAGTGCGGTTTTTTATGAACAGTTCAGACGGTATGGAGTGGTATTTCATCTTTTAAAGGTTAATTCATTCACGTGGTAAAGTTAAAGATTTATGGCTCAACACAAGCGTAAGACCAGATAGAAAGTCGGTATTCAACACCTCATGTACAGGTAATGGGTTACAGCCATGGAGAAGTCGGTCTGTATTTGATTGCATAAGTCCGGATTAAAGGAATTACTTGCTTACAGCCTTGCGAATCAATCCGATAAGCAATAGCAGGACTCCTCCTCCGATTCCGCCTCCTGCAACACTTCCAACAATGGTTCCAAGGTCCAGGCCTGCTCCGGCTGTGTTCATTTCCATCCCCTCCAATCCGATCATGCCAAGTACAGTTGCCCCAATTCCACCGCCTACAATCCCGAGTATGGAATTCCACATTGTGCCAAGGGAAAACTCCTTTATAATCGCAGCCGCAAGGTTAGCCCCGACCGCACCAAAAAAAAGCTCGAGAATTACAGGTAGATAATCTTCCATTGTCACAAGGCCTTAGAGTTAAGTATCTAATTTAGAAAATAATTAATTAATCCTCTTCCTTAAAAGTACCAGGCCGTCATAATTTGTACCGAGGGCAAAAGAAAAGATCATTTAAATGTTAAAATAGCAGTAAATTCGATAGGCTTTTTTGACTCTTTCCGCTTCTTTAGCTAAATTCATCACCTCTTAAAGCTAACCACGATGAAATATTTCGGACTTCTCGCCCTGAACCTGTTCATAATATCAAATTCCCTTCTTGCTCAACCCCCCGCCTCCGATTCAGATCAGGTTTTTAAAGGTCTTGAGTTGCGTGATGAAATGATCAGGAAATCACTGGTAAAAAATCTGGAATTTAAAAATATCGGTCCCTCGATCATGAGCGGACGGGTAACGGATTTGGCAGTCAATCATGATGATCCATCTGAGTTCTATGTGGCTTATGCCTCGGGTGGCGTATGGCATACCAATAACAATGGAACAACCTTTACGCCAATCCTGGATTCTTCACCAACTCAAAATGTTGGTGATATTGCAGTAGATTGGAAAAACGGCACCATTTGGGTGGGGACAGGTGAGAATAATTCATCAAGGTCGTCTTACGCCGGAATAGGGATCCTGAAATCGACAGATGATGGTAAGACTTGGACTAACATGGGTCTTCCCGACTCACATCACATAGGCAGAATCTTGATAAACCCCGGGAATCCTGACGAATTGGTGGTGGGTGTTACCGGCCACCTGTATTCACCTAACAGGGAGCGGGGGATTTTCAAGACCACCGATGGAGGAAAAACATGGACACAGACCCTATTTGTAGATGATGTTAGCGGGATCATTGACGTTCAGCATGCGCCAGGCAATTTCGATTTGATGTACGCCTCCTCATGGACAAAGGATCGCAAGGCCTGGAATTTTGATGGCAGCGGTAATAATTCGGCCATATACAGATCTGATGACGCAGGCAGCACCTGGACGAGGATGAGTGTGGAGGGAAGTGGTTTCCCAACAGGAAATGGTGTTGGACGCATAGGGTTGGCTGTTTTTGATGATAACATAGTTTATGCTATTCATGACAATCAATTCAGAAGGTCGTCAGATAAGAAAGCTCCGGAGAAGAAAAAGGGGCTCGAAAAGGATGATTTCAAATCTATGACGGAATCCGATTTCCTTAAATTGGAAGACGATCGGCTCAACGGATTTTTAAAGTCAAACGGCTTTCCCGAGAAGTACACGGCGGCCCGGGTAAAAAAAATGGTCAGGGAGGGGAAGGCGAAGCCCATTGATCTTGCCAGATACCTCGAGGATGCCAATTCCTTGCTTTTTGACACACCGGTCATAGGGGCTGAGGTTTACAAGAGCACAGATGGAGGGAAGACCTGGTCAAAAACTCATGAGGATTATCTGGATGGGGTATATTTTAGCTATGGGTATTATTTTGGTCATATTTATGTGTCTCCTGTAAACGCAGAACACATTTACATCTATGGTGTGCCGATTCTGAAATCTAAAGATGGCGGAAAAACATTTAACTCAATCAGCGCAGAAAACGTTCATGCCGACCATCATGCCTTGTGGATAAATCCTAATAACCCCAATCATCTTATAAATGGGAATGATGGCGGGGTAAATATCTCTTATGACGACGGTGAGAACTGGATAAAGAATAACATGCCTTCAGTGGGCCAGTTTTATGCAATAAACGTGGATAATGAGAAACCGTATAATGTTTATGGAGGGTTGCAGGATAATGGTGTTTGGGCCGGACCTCATAACGCTGAAGAGAATAAAGCCTGGCACCAAAGCGGTCAATATCCATGGGAGTCCATTATGGGCGGAGATGGTATGCAGGTTCAAATTGATAATCGGGATGCCAATGTAGTGTACACCGGTTTCCAATTCGGGAATTATTTCAGGATTAATCGGGAGACGGGAGAGAATAAACGTTTCAACATCAAGCACGAATTGGGTGAAAGTCCATACCGATTTAATTGGCAAACGCCGATATTATTGTCGCCCCATAACCAGGACATCGTCTATTTTGGTGGAAATAAGCTTTTGCGTTCCATGAACAAGGGAGATGATTGGGAGGCGATAAGCCCTGATCTTACAACCGGTGGTAAACCGGGGAACGTAGCATATGGTACTATTACCACTATCAGTGAAAGTCCGTTTCAATTTGGAATGGTATACACAGGAAGTGACGATGGCTATATTTATCTCAGTCGTGATGGAGGTGCCAACTGGGATAGGATTTCAGATGGTCTTCCACAAGATCTTTGGGTGTCAAGAATTGTGGCCTCCGGGCATAGCAAGGAAAGGGTTTATGCTGCCCTGAACGGGTATAGGTGGGATGATTTCAATGTTTACCTTTATGTAAGTGAGGATTTAGGCAAGAGCTGGACCTCGATCGGAAAAGGAATCCCGATGTCGCCTGTAAATGTTATCAGGGAAGATCCGAAAAACGAGAATTTGTTGTACGTAGGTACAGATAATGGCGCCTATACAAGTTTCGACCGGGGGAATTCCTGGCATGCTTTCGGGAATGGATTACCGGCTGTAGCATTTCATGATATGGTTGTTCAGGAAAGAGAAGGGCATCTCCTTCTTGGCACCCATGGCAGAAGTATTTATCTGGCTGATGTGAATGGACTTCAGCAGATGGATCCGGAAATGGAAAGGAGGGAAATCACGGTCTTCGATATCGAGAAAGTACGCCATTCAAGGCAATGGGGGAGGTCTTGGAGTAAATGGTTTGATCCGTTCACACCCTCAGTGAGAATTTCTTACTTTGCGAGCAAAGCGGGGAGCACTGAATTGAAAGTTCTGTCGGCTGGTGGAAAATTGCTGCATCAGGCAGAATTAAAAAGCGACAAGGGGTTTAATTATTTTGACTACGATCTGTCTATGGATGAAAAATCGGTTAAAGCCCTTTCAGAAGAGAATACAAGCGCAAATATCAATAAGGCACAGAACGGGAAGTTTTATTTACCTAAGGGGAATTATTCCATCCAGATCGGTCAATCAGGGAAAGATCTCAAGGTAGAGTGACATCATTATTTATAATTATCCTAAATAAGTATTAACTATTTAGCTTTATTGGCTAAAAAAGCTAATAGGCGTATTTTTGTACGCGTAAATTCAAGCAAATTGAAATGAGCAGAATTTTTAATTCTTCGATCGGGAGAAAGGTTGCGATGGCATTGTCCGCTTTCTTCCTTATGATTTTTCTCTTACAGCATTTCGTAATCAATTTTACTTCGGTTTTCAGTGCGGATGTATTTAACCAGATTTCTCATTTTATGGGAACTAATCCGCTTATCCAATTTGTATTGCAGCCTGTTTTGATATTCGCGGTTGTGTATCATTTTGTAATGGGATTTGTTCTTGAAATCCAGAACCGAAGGGCGAGGGCTGTAAGTTACGCAAAGAATAATGGCGGTGCTAATTCAAGCTGGATGAGCCGTAACATGATCTGGAGCGGACTCGTCATCCTGGCTTTTCTGGGACTGCACTTCTATGATTTTTGGTTTCCGGAAATCAACACCAAATTTATTGAAGGTGATTGGTCCG
>JBFKFP010000004.1:0-48238 GCA_041618535.1 Flavobacteriaceae bacterium | reverse complement strand
TTACTATAGTGATGATGGATTCCATTGCTAAACCATACACGTTTGAGATAGACCTCAAAGGCTTTCCAGTCAGCGCTGCTTTTATCCCCTTCAAAGTTTGTGTATACAGATTCAAGGGCATTTCTTATTTTAAGGTTATGCCTGTAATTTTGATCCCACATGATATCCCGGCCTGCCAATCCGGCCTGGGTGAGATAATAAACAAGTTTCTGCTCTTTCAGGGTCAGGTCATTCCAACCCGGAACACGGTATCTCAATATTCGAAGGTCTGCGAATTGTTCTGAAAAGTATGGAAAATCATTCTCGTTGATTTCGACGTATTTCGTCGCCTCCGATTCCGGTTCAACGGGTTCCTGTTTGCATGAAAGCAGGGTTCCCACCACAGCCATAGTGGCAAAAAACAGTTTATACTTCATATCGAATAGATTTTAAAAAGATAAGAACACGAAATTACAGCTTATTCTCGAAAATATAAGTCGGAAAATCTCTTATTTTTCCTGTTCTTAATGGCTATATTTTTAATTCCCAATCGCTTAAATATGTATCTTTGAGTTACAGTTACCTAATTTATTCCTGATGCGATTTCTTAAATACCTGATCTTCATAATTTTGATCTTCGTCATAGGTTTGGCCATCTATATCGGTGTTCAGCCCAATTCTTTCGAAGTTAACCGTTCCAGGACCATTGAAGCCCCCGCAGCCGTTATCTATGATAACGTCATCGATTACCGAAACTGGGAGGCATGGTCGGCATGGGTTGAGAAGGAACCCGATCTTAAAATCTCCTATCCCGAGCAGACCGAAGGCGTTGGCGGACATTACTCGTGGGAAGGCAAAGATGGCCCCGGGAAAATGAAGACCATCTCGGCAGAAACTAACAGATCTATTCAACAAGAACTTCAATTTGCTGATTACGAACCTTCTCAGATTGAATGGACCTTTGAACCAACAGAGGATGGAAAGACAGAGGTCAATTGGAAAATGAAAAGTGAAAAGGTGCCATTTATGTTCAAGGCTTACGGTTTGATGGCGGGAGGATTCGATAATATGATAGGACCTGATTTCGAGCGTGGCCTGGAAAGACTGGACAGCGTTGTTGTAAACAGCATGAAGGAGTTCATGGTTGGCATTGAAGGCATCAGGGAATACGGAGGCGGTTTTTATCTCTATGTTTCTTCAAATGCTGACAACACCAACATTTCGAACAAAATGGCTGAGAATTTTGGGACTATCATGCAATTTGTCCGGGATAACGAGGTACAAACTTATGGAATGCCCTTAACCGTATATCACGAAATGGATAACAATGCAGGGACTGTTATCATGAGTAACGGGATTCATGTTACTGAAAGAATAAATGTCCCACCCGGAAGTGAGGTGCTCTGTGGATATATACCCAAGACTATGGCCTTAAAAGCGGTACTCAAGGGCAATTACACTAACCTGCAGCAGGCCTGGGGCATTGCCATGCAGCATATGCTTGAAAATCGTATCCAACCTTCAGACATAGAACCATTCGAGATATACACAAATGATCCGGGGCTGGTACCTAATCCGGCAAACTGGAGAACCGAGATTTATATTCCGGTAAAGACAGTTGATCAATAAATGAAGGAAATCCTGATGGTCTTTGTTGGAGGAGGGGCAGGCAGTGTTCTGCGCTATCTGATTGGCCGACAGCTAAATCTCACCTCAGCTTCTTTTCCCTGGGGTACATTTTTGGTAAACCTTGCCGGTTGTCTTATAATCGGACTTGTTTTTGGCTGGATCCTTGAAAAATCAAAACCCTCAGAAGGCTTATTATTGTTTCTTGTGGCTGGCTTCTGCGGCGGCTTTACAACCTTTTCAGCTTATGCCCATGAAAGCATGGCACTCCTGAAAACAGGACATATCGCCTTATTCCTGACATACGTACTGAGCAGTATTATAGCAGGCTTGATATGCGTTTGGTTGGGCTATGCAGTGATAAGAGCTGTTTGATTATTTACCCCTTATTTTTACACCTGCGGTAATATAGGCATCTACAAAATTAGTCCGGGGAACAATGGGACATGAATAGTTTTCATTATAAACACAATATGGGTTATAGGCTTTGTTGAAGTCTATAATCAAGGAATCACCTTCAGGAATGCTGAGATCGAGGTACCTGCCTCCTCCATAGGTTTCTTCGCCATTGGTTTTATCCAGGAAAGGGAGAAACAAATAATCCCGATTATCAATACTGTTGATTACCTCTTCACTTTGATAAACCTCGAGCTTTTGAATTTTTCCTTCCATGGTGAAGGTCAGAATACCGAATACACGTTCCATGTTGGTATCTCCCGTGGTTGTCTTCATCTGGAAGAATTGAGATTCCGGCGTACGGCGCAAATGTGCTTTCACGATATAGCTGCTGTCCACTTTATAGAACGGAAGGCCGGTAAAGGATTTCCTGTCGGCATCCTTAAGCGGTGATGTGGATGCATCTTTGAACATCGCATTCATACGTCTTTGCCAGTCTGTATCTCCTATGAGAGGTTCCTTTCCAGAATCGCAGCCGAATAATCCGACCAGCATAAATAAAACTGTTATTCGCTTCATTAATTTTTTATTCAAAATTACAACTTATAGATTTTTTATCTAGCTTTGATAATCAATTGATGGAAATCATGACATTCCTTAAAGTCCAAAAACAAGTTCGATATACACGCGGCAGTTATTCCCGGGCTTAGCCTTGATCATATTCATTTTGTTTAAAATCAAATGCAAGTCCGACCGATGAGTCGGATTTTTTATTTATTGAATTGAAGTTATTCAGCAATTATATCAACACATTCAGGGGCCTTTCGAGGGAAGTTTGGTGGTTAGCCCTTATCACGCTGATCAACAGGGCAGGAACAATGGTCATTCCCTTCCTGTCTTTATATCTGACCAAAGATCTCGGATTCGGCTTATCTGCCGTGGGCTGGATCATGACCGCATTCGGCCTGGGATCTGTAGTTGGCTCCTATATCGGGGGTAAGCTAACAGACAATTATGGATCATACAGGGTAATGATCTACAGCCTTTTCTTGACCGGTGTGTTATTCATACTCCTTCAATATCTGGATACCTTTGCCTCTCTTTGCGTCGGGATATTCGTGGTCATGCTTGTGGCAGATGCTTTCAGGCCAGCCATGTATGTCGCGATGAGTGCTTACAGCAAACCTGAAAACAAAACGAGATCGGTCACCCTTATCAGGCTCGCGATCAACCTCGGATTTTCGGCAGGGCCGGCATTGGGCGGACTTATAATTACCACGCTTGGATATAACGGATTGTTCTGGATTGACGGGCTCACTTGCCTTGCAGCCACGTTGGTTCTCATTCGGGTTCTTCATCCCAGGAAATCCCGAACCCTGGACAAGGTAAAGGTTGAAGATCCTCATCCGGCAAGGAAGGATGGGGCCTTTATTATCTTTCTGGTGTCCATGACCATTTTCGGAATTATTTTTCTTCAATATTTCTCCACTGTGCCTTTGTATTATAAGGATATACATCAATTGTCGGAGTTCGAGATCGGGTTGCTTTTGGGCATGAACGGGATGATCATTTTTCTGATAGAAATGCCGCTTATAAAATGGCTGGAAACCGGATCGAGGACCAAGGCTGAGCTGATGCTTTTCGGGGCGGTTCTCACTGCCGCTAGTTTCCTGGTACTCAACTTAACAGGTTGGGCAGGCATTTTGATAATCGGAATGTTGCTTATGACCATTGGTGAAATGATCATCTTTCCTTTTTCAAATGCATTTGCCATGGAAAGAGCAAGTAAAGGAAACCAGGGCGAATATATGGCCCTTTACACCATCTCCTTCTCAATTGCCCATATAGCCGGTCATAACGCCGGAATGCAGATGATAGACAGCTTCGGATACGAATACACCTGGTATATGATTTCGATTATCGCTTTGGTCAGTATAATACTATTGTTAATTTTGAGAGCCATGCTTAAAGCTGAGAAACAAAAAAAATGAATTTAAACCAGGTCACCTTAGCATCATCAAATATTGAGAAGTCGGTAAAGTTTTACCAGATGCTGGGCTTAAAACTCATCGTTGATGCCTCTCCGAATTATGTCAGGTTTGAATGTCCTGATGGGGATAGCACCTTTTCGCTTCATTTTTCAGGTGATATCAATGTTCAAGGTACTACCATTTATTTTGAGCATGAGGAACTAGAGGAAATGGTTAAGACTCTGAAGGAAAAAGGGATCAAATTCGATTCGGATCCCGAGCTTAAGCCCTGGATGTGGTATGAAGCTCACTTAAGAGATCCGGATGGTCATCACATCATTCTGTTCAGGGCAGGTGAGAACAGAAAAAACCCGCCCTGGCGAATCGCATAAATTATGAAGACGATCAATCTTTTTTTATTACTGCTAGTTATTTATGGCTGTAATGAACAACCATCCCAAACCGCAGATGGAACCGAGCATATAAATTCTCGTCCAGAAATCATTGAGGGCCGATACAACGTGGCCTTTCTAATAATGGATGGCGTTTACAATACCGAACTTACAGCACCTTACGATATTTTTCAGCATACCATCTTCAGGGAGAATATCAAGCCTATGAATGTATTTACTGTGGCCAACACCCTAAATCAAATAATCACTTTTGAAGGCATGAGAATTCTGCCGGATTTCAACTATTTAAAGGATACGCTTCCCCGGATCGACATCCTGGTAGTTCCGAGTGCAGAACATCACCTGGATTCTGACCTGGAGGATAAGGACATGATCAATTTCGTTAGAGAAGCGGATAAACATGCCCTGTATGTCACTTCTCATTGCGATGGAGCATTTGTCCTGGCCAAAGCAGGTTTACTTGACGGTCGTGTTTCCACTACATTTCCTGCAGATATTGGCAAAATGCGGGATATGTTCCCAGAACTGGATGTACGTGAAGATGTCCTTTTTGTTCATGACGGAAAGTATATTACCTCGGCCGGAGGAGCGAAGAGTTTTGAGGCTGCACTCTACCTTTGTGAGTCGTTATATGGTGCCGAAGTTGCTCGTTCCCTGGCAAAGGGACTTGTAATTGATTGGGACCTGTTAAATGTTCCCCACCTCACTGTCAAATGATGAAAGAATTGCTTAATTTACCATGATTACAATAAAACTAACCAAATGAGAAACTTGACACTTAGTCTGACCATCACATTATTTACATGCTGTCTTGGTTTATCTCACGCGCAGGATTACTTTTTCAAAAACAAGGCGCCTTTTAATCCTAATATTCCAAGCCCGGAGGAATTTCTGGGTTACTCCATAGGACATCAACATACGAGGCACGACCTCATTGTTGCTTACCTGGAAGAATTGGCCAGGGCCTCAGACAGGGCTTCAATCGAGATATACGGCTACACGCACGAGAGGAGAAAACTTGTGATCCTTACGGTATCCACCCCGGAAAACCTGAGTAACCTGGAACAAATAAAAAGCCAACATCTGCGATTTGTAGACCCTAAAGACAATCCGACTAATTACGATGATGTTCCGGTATTTGTTCAACTTGGTTATAATGTTCATGGAAATGAGCCTTCCTCCTCTGAGGCAGCCATGCTTACGGCTTATACACTTGTTGCATCTGAAAGCCCTGAAGTAAAAAACTACATTGAGAATGCCGTCATCTTTATCGACCCAACCATCAATCCCGACGGGCGTGACAGGCATACGCAATGGGCTAATCAATTTAAGGGATACAACCTTGTTTCTGACGGGTCTGATGCAGAACATTTTGAGGCCTGGCCACGAGGTAGGACAAATCATTATTGGTTCGACCTGAACCGTGACTGGCTTCTGGCCGTTCACCCTGAAAGCCAGGGCAAACTCAACTGGTACCACAAATGGTACCCTAATGTGGTAACCGATTTTCATGAAATGGGTACCAACAGCACCTATTTCTTTGAACCTATGAAACCGATAGGTTCCAAGGACCCCATTATGCCAAAGGAAAATTATGAGGATCTCAATGATCTGTTCGCACCTTACTTCCAGGAGGCCCTTGATGAAATCGGTTCCTTTTATTACACCAAAGAATCTTTTGACGGCACTTATCCCGGGTATGGTTCGTCCTATCCTGACCTTCAGGGAGCCCTCGCTCTTCTCTTTGAGCAGGCCAGTTCCAGGGGGCACTTACAGGAAACCCAATATGGGACTATTTCCTTTGCTTTTACAATTAGGAATCAATACCAGTCCAGTATTGCCACGGTTAAAGCGGCGGTTGAGAACAAGGGCACATTGAGAAAATATCAGCAGGACTTTTTTAAGACTGCTTTAACTGAAAAAGCACCAACCGGTTTTACGGCATACGAATTCGGAGATGCCTTCGATCAAAATCGGAATAAGGCCTTTGTAGATTTCCTTCTGAAACACAAAATTAAAGTTTACAAGAATGGTGAAAAATTCAGAGTTCCTCTTGGTCAACCTCAACGCAGGATGGTTCAGACCATGTTCGAAACATATAACGAATACCGGGATAGCGTGTTCTACGATGCCTCAGCATGGAGCATAGCCAACTTTTATAACATTCCCTATCGCGGACTTAAAAGCGGAGCGCTGGGAGAGGAACTTCAATCAACAGAAGGAATTATTAACATCATCGCAGTTCCAAGAAGTGATTATGCATACATCATGGATTGGGATGATTATTATGCACCGGCGGCACTTTACCACATGCAGGAAAACGGACTCAAGCTGGCTTCTGCCTTTAAACCGTTTTCTATTCAAACCAATACGGGAAATAGATCGTTCCAGTACGGTAGCATACTTGTTCCGGTGAGCAAACAATCGAAAAGCCCGGAAGAAGTCTATAATATAATAAAACAGGCCCAGGAAAAATATCAGGTTCCGATCTACACGGCGAATTCCGGATTCAGCAGCGCAGGTATTGATCTTGGAAGCAATAATTTCAGAGCTGTCAAAAAACCAAAGCCTGCCATGATAATCGGCGATGGTGTTAGTTCGTATGAGGCTGGAGAGGTCTGGCATTTACTTGACACGCGTATCAATGTGCCGATCACCAAACTGCAGTTACGCGGTATCAGCTCAGCTAATCTGGAAAAATACAATACGCTGGTCATGGTCTCGGGAAGCTACCCTCAGCTGGATTCAATACACATTAAAAAACTCCAGGAATGGACTGCCAAAGGAAATACCCTGATTACAATAGGACGAGCTTCGGAATGGGCCATCAATAAAAAGCTGGTTAAGGAAGAACTGACGAAAAAACCAAAGGAAAAAGACAGCATTAAGATAGTTGAGAGATTACCTTATGTTGATGCCCCGGAAAACATTGGCCGGGAGCGTTTGGGAGGAGCGATATTCGAGGTAGATCTCGATATAACCCACCCATTGGGTTTTGGTTACAGAAAAGACAAGCTGCCGGTCTACAAGAATAACAATGTCTTTATAAGTCCGAGTAAAAATGCATATTCAACAGTAGCTAAATATACTTCAGACCCTCATATTGATGGATTTATCTCTGATGATAACCTTAATACGTTCCTAAAACCATCGGCATCACTTATCGTTAGTCCGGTGGGCAGGGGCCGAGTTGTTCTTTTTGCGGACAACCCCAATTTCAGGGGCGCCTGGTACGGGACCAACCGACTGTTTCTAAACGCATTATTCCTGGGAAGCCAAATATCAATACCTAGACCAAGATAAAAATGAGACCATTTCTTTTGTTTTCTGCCCTTTGTTTTTTCACAATTTCATTTTCACAATCTGATTACAATGGTGAAGGACCGTATTCCCAATTGATAATCAGGGGGGTAACCCTGATAAACGGCGACGGGGCCCCTCCCAGGGGCCCGATAGACATCGTTGTTGAGAATAACATCATCAGGCAAATCCAGGTTGTGGGATATCCCGGGGTTGCGATCAATGAATCGCGCAGGCCCAAATTAAAAGATGGAGGAAGAGAAATTGATGCCTCAGGAATGTATCTCTTGCCAGGATTCATAGATATGCACGGCCATATCGGTGGACGGGCCCAGGGAGCAGAACCAGAATATGTATTCAGGCTATGGATGGCGCATGGTGTTACAACCGTGAGAGAACCCAGCGGCCGGGGAGTTGATTTTACATTGGATCTTAAACGAAAGAGCGCGAAGAACGAGATTGTTGCTCCCAGGATATTCGCATATACCGGATTCGGTCAGACTTCAAGTACCTTCAATCCTCTAAATGACCAGCCTTTAAGCACGCCCGAGATGGCGCGAAAATGGGTAAGGGCCAATGCTGAAAAAGGAGCTGACGGCATCAAGTTTTTTGGAGCTGAACCTGAAATAATGACCGCCGCCCTCGATGAAAATAAAAAATTAGGACTGGGATCGGCATGTCATCACGCCCAGTTGAGCGTAGCGCGATGGAACGTACTGCATTCAGCAAGAGCAGGTCTGACCTCAATGGAACACTGGTATGGTCTGCCAGAGGCCCTTTTCGACGATCGCACTGTACAGGACTATCCATTAGACTACAATTACCAGAACGAGCAGCACCGCTTCGAGGAAGCTGGCAAACTTTGGAAGCAAGCCGCTGAGCCCTATTCGGAACATTGGAATAATGTGATGAATGAACTCCTTAAACTGGACTTCACCCTGGACCCGACTTTCAATATTTACGAAGCCAGCCGTGACCTTCACAGGGCCAGACGTGCAGAATGGCATGAAGACTATACCCTCCCCTCTTTATGGAAATTCTATGAACCAAGTAAAATAAGTCATGGTAGTTACTGGCATTATTGGGGAACTGAACAGGAGATAGAATGGAAGAGGAATTTTCAATTATGGATGACCTTCATCAATGAGTATAAAAACCGTGGTGGAAGGGTCACCACAGGATCTGATTCTGGATTTATCTACCAACTTTACGGTTTTGCTTATGTGCGGGAACTCGAATTACTTAGGGAGGCTGGCTTCCATCCGCTTGAAGTGATCAGGGCGGCCACCTTGAATGGGGCCGAAGCACTTGGCTGGGACGATAAGATAGGCAGTGTGCAAATAGGGAAACTGGCCGATTTCGTGATCGTGGAAGAGAACCCTCTTGAAAATCTGAAGTCCCTTTACGGGACAGGAGCTGTCAAACTCACCGAAAACAACGAAGTTGTAAGGGTTGGCGGTGTTAAATATACCATTAAGGACGGAATTATTTATGATGCCAAACGGCTGCTGGCAGAGGTTAAAGCTATGGTTGACTTCGAAAAGGAGAAAAACGGCTGGACACTGAAACAGCCAGGTATCAAGGATTAAACCATCTAATTGAAATCTATGTTCAGGATTCGAATCAGGGAATAGCAGAAGTTTTGTTGTTTAGGATTTACATTGAAATACTCAGGGCGGCTGCGTGTATAAGCCAGTTCGAATAGTTTATATTTTAATCTTTCGACCATTTTCTGGCGTTCGTTACCCTTGAATCCTAACTTTTCAAGTTTGGCCAGTTCCTGGGACCACCATTTGAGGTTCACCTTCTCAGGATTTTTGTGGTCTGCATAAAACTGGCTGGTCAATTTTTTAATCAGGCTTTCCTCGAGCTCGAATATTTCGTCCTGATTATTTTTCTCATGTTGAAATGCTTCTGAATTGCGCAAGCTCAAAAGTTTGCCTCTGAGGCTGTCTGTTTTCACATAAACGCCATAGGCATTTATCATCCGGTTAAGAAGAGCCTCCTTCCGAAGGAGTTGAGATGTCTTGAGATAGCTGTTATAGGTCCTGGAATAATTTTGAGAAATTATTTTGTTATTCCTGGACCTGAGCCCTTTTTTATAGGCCAGAATTTCAAGCCAATCAAAAACCTCCATGATCTTTTCAGTTGGTGGCCACTCATGAGGTCCGTCAAATACAAAAAGATCTGTTGTAAAATTTAGTTTCTTGAGATACAGGAAATTATTGCTCATCTCGCTGAAATTCATATCGCGATCACCTACAACAGCCGCGTAAGTGAAGTCGGGAGAAACAGGCGCATAACTGATATTGTCTGGAAAACCAGAACCGCACGCTATTACCCCTTGAATCTGGTTGGTCAATACGGCAATTGCGGTTGAAAACCTTGAACCCCCTGAAAAGCCTGCCAGGTAAATTTGCTTCGGATCAATATTGAAACTGGAGAATACCTCTTCGAACAACCGGTTTGTTATATCAAAATTGAGTTGCAATGGCCCATTCTTGGCGTTATTGGAACAAACCAGGATATAATTGTAGCTCTCTGCTACTTCGAGGAAGGGATCAATACCGCTTTTTCCATTGCCAGTAGGATCAAAAATAAATACAACGGCGCTGAGGGAATTCGGGTCGTACTTTGAAGGAAGATACAGCTGAAAAGTTTCTTCTGCTGTTTCACCTACTTTAACCGAATCCATTAAATGCCCCTTAAACTCCTGAGAATAACACACTGTACTCAACAGGAGAAAAATTAACATTCTAAGCATTTTCAATAGAAAAAGAGACGGAAATAAAACATATCATCGATATTGAAGAATTAGCGATAACAGCAGTAAAAAGGGCTGATGGCCATTTTCATTTTCAGATCTCAAGCGGATGCCTTCACTGCTTATTTCCCGCAGAAACAACCGTCGCAGGTGCATTCATCACAAACACAATGCGCGCAGTCTCCCGTTTGACAGGAGGAGCATTCACAAGTGCAATCAGATTTACTAAGCATGATTCAATTAATTGGTTAAGATGAAGTTACGCAATTAATAAAACAGAGAATCAGAAAATCATGTTAAATATTTTGAATGATTACATCATGTAAATCCTAAGCCAAGGCATTAACACATATGGTTGATTTCATCATAGATCTCCTCAGGCGATTGATCTGATGACTGTGCCAATTTATTTGCCAGGGCACGTTTATTCTTTTCTCCTGAATTCAGAAACACCCCAACCAGATCAACAAGCAGTCTAAGGATTATTAAAATAATAGCAGCGATGATTCCGGAGTGAATAAAAGCAACGAAAAACATGGCCAGAATCACCGTAAACTGCTGAACAAAAATTCTCAGGTAGGGCTGGAAAAACATCTTGTCTACAATATAGTAATGATACATCCCGGTCCTGAAAAAAGAAAAATAGGTTTGCAGAGCTATAAATATAAACATGATCAATAGCCCCAAACCTATTCCTTTAAAGCCAAGGACATATCTATAATTTTCTGCCAGCATAAAGGGATCCTTCAGATTTGAATCGGCCAGTTGAAAGATCGCAAAAACAAAAATAGACTGCACCGCCACAAAGAAGGAATAGTGGAACATAAAGAAGAGAATCAGGAAGTTCACCTTTTTTCCAGGATTGGCTTGTTGCATCATACTCCGTTTACCTACGAAATACATTTTAAAGCAATGCACTAATCCTATCAAAAAGGTTTCAAGGAAGTAAGCCATTACAATGGCAAAAGCATCGGCGAATCCTGCAATCAGAAGAACGAGCAAGCTCACTGCGCTGAGCCAAATAAAGAGGTTATTCGTTGACGGGATAAAAATTTTCTTGAAATTCATTGGTTGTCACCCAAACTAAGAAATCACAAACCAGCACTGGTTTAATTGATTCAAATTATTGGTTATATTGAAGAGAAACATAATCCAATTCATTCCAAAGGATAACCATGATCATCCGGCAAACCGAGTTTCCCGATGAATTCCCCCCAGCGTTTATCTGAATACATGGGTTTGAAGGATGGATAGGTCAACGCTTCAATCAGTACCGGATCCCGGTTCTCATAGGCTTTTTCCAGGTATTCAAACGATCTTTCGTAATCACCTCTGTAAGCATAAAGATCTGCAGTATTGGCTAAGTCGGTTTTCCCATAATTCTCGAGATATTCTTTAAAGAGAATATCTGTCTCTTCCTTTTTGCCCATAGCATGGTTTATGAAGATCCGTCCGTATAAATTAAAGAATTCATGCGTTTCCTGGTTTATCTCATCTAAAGCCTCCTGATATCGGCCCTGGGCCAACCTTATTCTTGACATCATATAATGATAGATCTGCCAGTTCGGATAGTAAATGGCAAAAGTGTTAAAGGACTCCTCTGCTTCATCCAATTTATTCAATCTTAGATAGGCATGACCAAGATTAAAAAAATTAGTATATACCAAGGGATCAAGATCGATTGCTTTTTTCAGCAATTCTATAGCTTTTTCGGTATTCCCAAATGTTCTCAGGGCTGCCGTTCCAATAATCACCGCATCATTCGGACTGATTTTAAGCGCCTTATTCATCGTCTCCGCGGCTTCTTCAAAATTCCAATTCAACTCCTCCAGGCTCGACAGGGTGGCATATGACTGTCCAGATTCGGGATCCAGCTTGATAGCTCGGTTTATGGCATCCAGGCCGAGAGCAATTCCCTCTTCGTTTTTTCGAATACTAAAATTGTAGGTCCCCGTATCATAAATCCTTGCAAGCAAACTCCATGAAGGCGCATAGTTGGAATCTATTGCAATCGATTCTTTAACCTTGGACTCGGCCTTGACAATAGCCTCTTTAGTGTTTTGCCGGAACAAATGCATGGCTTGCAAATAAAGGTTATATGCTTCGGTATCTGAGGTCTCATTTTTTTGAGGTTCTCCCAGCAAGGAAATTTCCAGCTCTTCGCTTACTGCTAAAGCGATTTCATCCTGGATCCTAAAGATGCTGTCCATATTCCGATCGAAGGTCCGCGACCATTCCTGCACCCCATCTTCGGTGCGTGTAAGCTGTGCTGAAACCCGAATGGTGTTTCCGGCTTTCCTGATACTGCCCTCGAGTATGTGAGTAACTCCAAGTTCCTTACCAATTGCGGTTGCGGTGGCATTTTTTCCTTTAAAAGAAAACGAGGAGGTTCGGCTCATAACCTTGAGATCTTCTATCCTTGCTAGTCGATTTAAAAGTTCTTCGCTTACTCCATCGGAAAAGTACTCATGGTCTTTATTGGGACTCATATCTGTAAATGCCAGTACCGCAAGGGACTTTTCGCCTATGTCCATGACCTCGGCCGACTGACTTATAAATCGATCTACCAGCAATACAATAACAGCCAGTGCCAGGGTTGCAATGATAATCTTATTCAATCGATTTCCGGTTTGTTTGGAAATAGACTGTTCGGGCTGAACTTCCTCGGTTTTTTTCCAGCCGTCCGGAGTAAATTCATACACCCAGGAAAAGATCAACCAGATCGGGAATCCTATTCCAAGCAGGATCAAGGCCCATTTCATATAATGGGCCGGGGCACCAAATGCGGGAAGTACGATTGAAAGCACCTGGGTCATCAGCCATGCCGCAACCAAATAAGCGATTCCGGATTTTATCACGTTTCGGCGTTGAAGCTCACGCCAATAGTTGTTCCAATTCATCCCTTTGATTTACATAAAATTATAAAATTAGTTGGATACAGAATTCCGAAACCTTTCAGAGGTCAAAATAGGACCATAATCAGTGAGAGAATAACTGATCTTTACATATTCCTCCTGTACTGCCCGCCTACCTCAAAAAGCGCTCTGGTTATCTGGCCGAGAGAGCAGTACTTACTCACCTCCATCAGGGCTTCAAAGATGTTTTCATTCTTAATGGCCGCCTCCTGGAGATTTCGTAGCAACTGGTCTGTATCATGGGCCTTGTGCAGATTCTGCAGGGTCCGGATCTGTACCTCTTTCTCCTCTTCAGTGGCACGAATAACCTCAGTCGGGATTATGGTTGGAGACCCTCTGCTGCTCAGGAATGTATTAACACCAATGATCGGGAATTCACCGGTGTGTTTAAGCGTTTCGTAATAAAGGCTCTCCTCCTGGATCTTACTGCGCTGATACATGGTTTCCATGGCACCAAGAACCCCACCGCGTTCCGTTATCCGATCAAATTCCATCAACACGGCTTCCTCAACCAGGTCGGTGAGTTCCTCTGTGATAAATGATCCCTGCATAGGATTCTCATTCTTAGCCAGGCCCAATTCCTTGTTGATGATCAGCTGAATGGCCATGGCCCGGCGCACCGACTCCTCTGTGGGAGTCGTGATCGCCTCGTCATAGGCATTGGTATGGAGGGAATTGCAATTATCATAAATAGCATAAAGTGCCTGGAGTGTGGTCCTGATATCGTTGAAGTCGATCTCCTGGGCGTGGAGGCTTCGTCCCGAGGTCTGAATGTGGTACTTAAGCATCTGTGCCCGGCTGTTGGCGCCGTACTTATGCTTGAGTGCTTTCGCCCAGATGCGCCGGGCCACACGCCCTATGACCGCATATTCAGGATCTATTCCGTTCGAAAAGAAAAAAGACAGGTTTGGCCCGAAATTGTTGATGTCCATGCCCCTTGACAAATAATATTCAACGTAGGTAAAACCGTTTGCCAGGGTAAAGGCCAGCTGGGTTATCGGATTGGCCCCTGCCTCAGCTATATGATATCCTGAAATGGATACCGAATAGAAATTCCGGATGTTGTTCTCAATAAAATACTCCTGTACATCACCCATCAGCCGCAGGGCAAACTCTGTTGAAAAAATACAGGTATTCTGAGCCTGGTCCTCTTTAAGAATATCTGCCTGTACAGTGCCCCTGACCTGGGAGATTGTCTTTAACTTAATCTCATCATAAACGTCCGCAGGCAAGACCTGATCACCGGTGACACCAAGCAGCATCAGGCCCAGTCCGTCATTACCCTCTGGCAACTCCCCATAGTATTTTGGCTGCTCAACACCTTTTGTCTTATAGATCTCCCGGATCTTTTTTTCAACTGCTTTCTCAAGTTTGTTTTTCCTTATGTATTTTTCACATTGCTGATCGATGGCCGCATTCATGAAAAACGCCAGCAGCATGGGAGCCGGGCCATTTATCGTCATGCTAACCGAGGTCATGGGATCGGCAAGGTCAAAACCGGAATAAAGTTTCTTCGCATCATCAAGACAGCATATACTCACTCCTGCGTTTCCGATCTTTCCATATATATCGGGCCTGTAATCAGGGTCATTCCCGTATAGGGTAACACTGTCGAAGGCTGTGGAGAGCCTTTTCGCAGGCAAGTCCATGCTCACATAATGGAAGCGTTTGTTGGTTCGTTCCGGTCCTCCCTCCCCGGCAAACATTCGTGTGGGGTCCTCACCCATTCTTTTGAAGGGGTAAATTCCGGCGGTAAAAGGAAATTCTCCCGGTGCATTTTCCTGGAGAACCCATCGAAGGATATCACCCCAGGCCTCGAATTTCGGCAAAACAACTTTGGGTATCTGAGAGTGGGCAAGTGATTCGGTATGGGTTTCGATCTTTATCTCTTTTCCTCTTACCTTGTATAAATAAACCGGGTCTCTGTATCTCTTCAGTTTATCTTTCCAACCCAGCAGAATATCCCAGTTGTATGGATCGAGGTTCATCTTAACCCGGTCGAACTCCTTCTGAAGCAATTCCACAAGCTGTTTCCCCGACTCGTCACCCGGGTGAACCATCCGGCTCTCATCCAGTCCGTGCGTATTCAATTCAGGATCCGAGCCTAAAACTGAACCTACAGTTTTATAAATCCCGAAGAGAGTTTGGGCAACTTTAACCTGCTCGGATACTGTTTGATCATAACTTCGGTTATTTTCAGCAATCTCAGACAGATATCTTACCCTCGCAGGTGGAATGACAAAGATCTTTTCACTCATTTCATCAGAAACCTCAAAGGAGGATTTCAGGTCGGCTCCTGCCTTCTCAACCAGGGTCTCCATCACTTTTTTATAAAGGGTGTTCATCCCTGGATCATTAAACTGAGAGGCGATGGTCCCGTAAACAGGTAATTTATCGTCGGGCAAATCCCAAAGATTGTGATTTCTGACATATTGTTTCTTCACATCACGCAAGGCATCTTTAGAACCGCGCTTATCGAATTTATTGATAGACACAATATCAGCGAAATCCAGCATGTCGATTTTCTCGAGTTGGGTGGCCGCCCCAAATTCAGGGGTCATCACGTAAAGCGACACATCCGAATGTTCAAGGATCTCGGTATCACTTTGTCCTATACCAGAGGTCTCAAGAATTATCAGGTCAAATTTGGCAGCCTTTAAAATCTCAATGGCCTCGCTTACGTATTTAGACAAGGCCAGGTTAGACTGACGTGTTGCGAGGCTGCGCATGTAAACACGAGGATTGTTGATAGCATTCATCCTGATACGATCACCTAAAAGTGCTCCACCGGTTTTTCGTTTCGATGGATCTACTGAAACAATCCCTATTGTCTTTTCAGGGAAATCCATCAAGAACCGCCTAACCAGTTCATCAACCAGTGAAGACTTACCCGCACCTCCTGTTCCTGTAATCCCAAGAACAGGGATCGTGGTCTTTGAATTCTGATGGTGAATCTCCTCAAGAAATCCTTTTGCAAGCTCCGGAAAATTTTCGGCAGCAGATATCATCCTGGCAATCGCCTTGGGGTCTTTATTCTTAAGTTCCTTATGCTCACCGTTTAACTGGTCTCCTATCGCGTAATCGGATTGACTGACCAAATCGTTTATCATCCCCTGCAATCCCATCTGTCTGCCATCATCAGGAGAATAGATACGTGTGATCCCGTATTCCATCAGGTCTTCGATCTCTTCGGGAAGAATAACACCTCCGCCGCCGCCGAAGATCTTGATATGTCCTGACCCGCGTTCCTGCAAAAGATCGTGCATATATTTGAAGTACTCATTATGACCTCCCTGATAAGAGGTCATCGCTATTGCATTGGCATCTTCCTGGATGGCGGTGTTTACCACTTCCTCCACGCTTCGGTCATGCCCCAGATGAATAACCTCAACTCCAGTAGACTGTATGATCCGTCTCATTATATTGATAGCTGCATCATGCCCGTCGAAAAGGGATGCCGCAGTAACAATTCTGACTTTATTTTTTGGTTTGTAGGGCTGAATTTTTTCCATAGGGTACCGGATCGTTTACCGATCACAAATTTACTGATTATTGAGACAAAATCCTTGCTTTACAAGCGCATCTGCCTATAACGGAAATTTATCTCCTCTTCTCGCAAAGCGATAGCCAAGCTGTTTCAAGCTGTCTGTCAACTCGCTGCCATCAAAAAGAGCCGGATTAGAATGATTAAAATGAATGAATATGATCCTTGACCGTATCCTCTCTGGTTCATTCTCAAAAAGAGCAACGGTTTCGGTAATGAATGGATGAGGAACTTCAGACATGGGTCTCGGGATTTCACCTTCTTTAAAGAATGTTGCATCGAGAAAGGCGTAGTCAGCTTTCCTGACCTCTTCCACAATTGACCGGTCCCAAAGCTCCCATTTATTGATATCGGGAATAAACAGAGCCGACTTCTCAGGGCCTTGTATCTTAAAGCCCACAGTCTCGGAGTACTCATCGCGATGAGGCACAAGCAAAGGAGTAACTTTCAGGTTCGTGCTCAGGGATAAGGCAGAATCTGCCTTCAGGCTATGCAATTCTATATTGTTCAATTCGACCAACTGAGTCCAGGGACCGTTTTTTCGAATGAATTCCTCCATCCTTGGCATGGCATAAACCGGGATGTTTTTTGCGCCCATAGCCTCACGCCCGAAATGCATCAAGCCGGTATAATGCCCCATATGAGCATGAGTTAGAAAAACACCGTCAACAATTTGCTCTGATTGGGGAAGTTCCTTATTTAACAAATACAATTGCTCGGGCATATCGGGGGTAGCCTCGAACAGGTATTTCTGGTTGGAAATCCTATCAACGAGACCCAGACTCACCACTAATTGCCTTTCGAGTTCACCAAATTCTTCAGCCTGCCATTCCAGGTCATAATTGATATGGGGATAACCCGCATCCTGGGCCACACCCAATACGAACAGATTGATGTCTGAGGTATCTCGT
Source organism: Flavobacteriaceae bacterium (assembly GCA_041618535.1). Taxonomy (GTDB): domain Bacteria; phylum Bacteroidota; class Bacteroidia; order Flavobacteriales; family Flavobacteriaceae; genus SHLJ01. The sequence goes on along the minus strand of JBFKFP010000004.1, from coordinate 30,420 downwards.
TTTGCAACCGGATCGTCTTTACAGGACACAAAGCCCAATAGAATGAACAAATTCAGGAGGATCTGGAAACCTTTTTTCATAAAAATTTGAATTTCTCTGTGACCATTTCGTAAAAACGGGTCTTACATATAGAGTTTCAACCTACTCCTTGGAAACTCATTTGCTAATAACAAACAGATTTAAAATCTAATTTAAATTTTTAACCTTAAACTATTAACTATTATGAAGTATTTATTAGGATTCCTTTTTCTTTGTTTTGGAATCAATTTTATGTCCGCCCAAACTCTGCCAGATAATCCAGATCCCGGAAAATGTTATGTAAAATGTATCACCAAGGATGAATTCAGTGAAGTTACTGAAACAATTCAAGTTTATCCTGCTTATACAACCCTGGAAGCGGTTCCTGCTACCTATCGTACCGTTACGGAGGAAGTATTGGTAAAGGAGGCCTCAAAGCGATTTGTCTATGTACCTGCAGAGTACGAGACCATTGAAGTGCCTTACATTAAAAAAGAAGGAAGAAGCGATATTTCTATTATCCCTGCCAGCTTTGGAAGCGATTCAAAAACTTATGAGATCTATCCTAAGACCTCAGGTTGGGAGTATAAGCAGTTGGCCGACTGTGATTCAGCCAATAAAGAAGATTGCGTTGTAGCCTGTTATGTTGAATACCCGGCACAGTTTACCAATGTATCTTTTACCACTCTTGCTAAAGATGCTACCACATCAAGCCTCGCTGTAAGCGAGCAATCATCAACTTACAAGAAGCGCGTTATCAAAACTCCGGCAAGAATGGAGGAAGTGGTTATCCCTGCAGAATATGCTACTATCACCAGGCAGGTGCTTGACAAACCGGCTTCCACTCGTAGTGTTACAGTTCCTGCAAGGACCGAGACTGTTACAAGGACAGTATTGACCAAAAAAGGTGGAATTACCAGCTGGGAGGAAATAGACTGTGAATTGCTTACTGCAACTCCACTTCCGATCTTTTATGAAACAGCAAGTGCCCGTTTAACTGCCGCTTCTAAAAAAGTGATCGATGAGCGCTTACTTCCTATTCTGAATGATAAGCCAGTTAGTATCGAGATAATGTCACATACCGATTCAAGAGGTAACGACGACTATAATATGTCTCTTTCCCAGCAGAGAGCAAATTCGGTTGTGAACTACCTTGTTTCCAAAGGAGTCTCAAGAAGCAGATTGAGTGCCAAAGGATACGGTGAAAGCCGATTGGTTAACCGCTGCTCAAACGGTGTGGCCTGTTCAGACAGCGAGCACCAGAGGAACAGGAGAACCGAGTTCAGAGTGATTGGTGAGTAAAAGATAGAACTCCTTGAAAAATTCGAAAAGGCCTCTTTTATGGGGCCTTTTTTAATATGTGATATACGGGAAAGGACTGAGTTTTCTTTTCAGCTTTAATTCCATAGTTGTCAAGCAGGTCGGCTTGCATGAGTTCAAAATACTTATAGTGAACTTGCCAGTCGTGTAAAGAAGGGTCATTCACCGAGTTCGATACAACTGGCATCTCCAGCAGTCCTGCCAAGCGGTATTTGATCTCCTCAAAAGACACGTTATCTGCCTGGATCTGGGAGTCATCAATAAGGTATTTAGGATTATCGTTCCCCCAGTTTATCTGGTCATCACCCCAGAATCCGGACCCATCGGTCTGTAAAACCAATACTTCTCCTTTATCTTCCTTGTCATCGATGCGAAGTTTCAATCGTTTTAAAACTTGTTTCAATAATTGTCTGTCCTTACGAGTGCCATTCTTAACCGAAATTAAAAATACCTCATTGCTGACATCCTTGTTCAACCTGACCTGGCTTTCAGAAACTCCCAGGAGAATTGACAGGATACTGTTCAATTGACCTTCATAACTAGTGAATCCATTACTATTCCTGATCTCCAATATTCCGGGTGCCCGATCAGATGAACTAATTTCCAGGTCTTCCTCCGGAAGAACCGCATCATTCTCAACTACTTCACTCATGGCGTAAGATACCTGCCTGATAAATTCAGAGGGTTTTAAGGGTTTTATTTCATATCGTAAAAATTTCTTGATATCCCCAGGTTTGAGATTTGCAGGATGGCCTTCCCAGAGAACACGCCCGTTAGCGCCATATAATACTGCCGTAGGTAAACTGTTAATTCTATGCTTTCTGAAAGTTTCCCGGTCATAATCAATTGCTACAGCCAGTTCAGCGGGATTTTTTCTGAGGAATTTTTTTACCACATCCGGGCTTTCCTGTGTAAGAGAAACGATGTAAAAATCAGATGGCATCTGCTTCTGTAGTACGGTCAGATATTTCTTTGCACCCACACAGGGCCCGCACCAAGTTGCCCAGAAATCAACCAGATACAGACTATATTCCCCGGCATTTGCTACCCTGGAAGGTTGAACCTCTTCAGAGATCCGTATTTGTGACAAACCAGGTTGAATAGAAAACAACAGCAACAGTAGCAGGGCGTTTCTAACTGCTTCACTCATCCTCCTCATATAATCCATTTTTACTCCAGGTTGTAGTATTACGCTGACAAAATAACAATTATCGTGCTAATCTCAGGTGTTGCATCCCTTAAATGTCAAGTTTTATGAACTACTCTTTGGCGCGTTTATATAATCCATCAAACGCGATTGTGACCTGCTTATTGTCATTGATAGTTTCCCATAACTGTCTTACGGAGCCATCATCGTTTAAGGTCCAGCTGATACGATGGAAAAAAGAATTACCACTTCTGTCGGTCTGCCATTCCGTTTTGAGGATCATTTTGTTACCCTCTCTGTTACCGCTCATATGAAGGCTCTGTCCCTGGTTATCGATCCATACCTGCTCCCATTTGCCGGTTTGACCATTGAAAAAATTATAACTTGTTCCGGTGTATCCACTCCGAGCGCTTACCCAATTCTCCTTGAGGACACAGTTGTCCTGGACTTTCTCAATCACATTGCTCCCAGCAGGACTTCCATCTGGATTTCTGACTTCCCACCTGCCTACCCAAAAGTCGAAATTTTTATGATCTTCAGAACAGCAATTACAATTTTCGCTGTTTTGCGAGATTCCGAAGTGAAACGAAAGAATGATTAAAAGGAGGCTGAAAATTGTCTTCATCGGTTGATGGCTTTTCTAAATATATTAAATCATATTTAAACATTTACTAAACTTAACATAACATTATCTGCAGATATATTGTCGAAATTCGCGGTGCGTATCGCCCTAGAAACAGTAAAGTTTTTATTTGGGTTAGCTGGTAAAAGTTAGTTAATAAAGTCGATCGGTAACGGTTGGCTTTTTTTTGACATTTTTTTAACTTGTTGAGGCCCATTTTTTTACGTATCTTGATTTTTGATTTCGAGTACCAATGATTGAACTTCTTAAAAGAAAAAAGACCCTTGAATACCGTTACAAGGAACTAATCGAAGAAGCATATAACTGGCGGCAGGAAGATTCTGCCCTCAGCGATATCTCTGAGTATAGTGCCTTAAAATTGAGGGAGGAATTAAATAGACTGGAGTTTCTTATCGGGAATCCATTCAGTAACGAGAACTAAGAATTCCGGATGATCGATCTCATCTGATCGTGAAGTCCTTTGGCCTTGCTTGCAGCTGCACGGGCAAAATCTTGATCTCCAGATGCATATAGTATACCTCTTGACGAATTTACAAGGAGCCCTACTTTATCATTCAACCCGTATTTACAAACCTCTTCCAGGCTACCCCCCTGGGCACCAACTCCCGGAACTAGCAGAAAACTATCGGGAACGATTGTCCGAATCTCTGCAAGGAATTCAGCCTTGGTGGCACCCACCACATACATCAGTCTGTCGGCGTTTTTCCATTCCCGGGAAATCGAGATCACCCTTTTATATAGAGTCTCTTCTCCTAACGATTGCGTTTGGAAGTCGAATGCACCCTTGTTAGAAGTCAGTGCAAGCAAGATAGCATGTTTGTCCCCATATTCGAGAAAGGGTTCAACAGAATCCCTTCCCATGTATGGAGCAACCGTTATACTGTCAAAATTCATTTCATCAAAGAATGCCGCTGCATATCTCGAGCTTGTATTTCCTATGTCACCTCGTTTCGCGTCGGCAATGGTGAAATGATCCGGGCAATGTTGGTTCAGGTAATCGATCGTTTTTTGTAGTGCCATCCATCCTTTTAATCCGTATGCCTCGTAGAAGGCGATGTTAGGTTTATAAGACACACAGTGGTCTTTGGTGGAATCGATAATCGCTTTGTTAAATTCAAATATGGGATCTTCCCTGTCCAATAAGTGCCGTGGTACTTTCTGAAGGTCAACATCAAGTCCGACGCATAAAAACGATTCCTTCTGACGTATATGTTCAACCAGCTTCTTTATTTCCACTTAGTCCAAATATTTTCCGATCTTGAAATTGCTGTAATCATCCTGGGCTTTAAAGGTAAATTGATAATATTCGTAGAGTCGTTCGTCTGTGAAATTGATAAAATATTCGCCCTCATTAACACTCTGAATCTGCAATTTTCCATTATCCAAGGCCTGGGCAATCTGTTCGGCATCGAATTCACTGATCAGTCCTGTGATCCATTTTACCTGGTCAAAAATCAAATCCTTATTCTCTTCCAAATTGATAAACCTGTCATAAATAAATGAGGCCGAGAGTTCGAAATAATTACATCCGCCACGCTTGATACTGAGGCTCCAATGGTCGTTCAATACCAACTGAGCTGTCTTTTCATCATTGTTCCATTCATAGCCTTCCAGTTCTTTAATCTCCCTGATAAAAGCATCGGTTTGAATGCTCTGGTCGTACTTACATCGGGGGTTACTGTATTGTTGAAGGGTTTGCTCTTCTTCGACGGTTTGATCCGCTTCCATCTTTTCAGCCTCTGGATTATTATTCACCTGCTTACAGCTACCAAGGCTGACTGAAAAAAACAGGAATAGGAGCATAAAAAATTTTCCGGTTCTAAAAATAGAATATTGATTAAAGGACCTCATTGTCCGCCTTAAGTTTTTCTGTGTTCTCAGCGAGCATCAACTCATCTATAATCTTCTGGATATCCCCGTTTATGATATTCCCCAGATCGTATAGTGTCAATCCTATCCGGTGATCAGTAACCCGGCCCTGAGGATAGTTATAGGTCCTGATCTTCGCGCTGCGGTCCCCTGAACTCACCATACTCTTTCGCCTGGCCGAATCCTCTGCCTGCTTCTTGGCCAATTCAGCCTCATATAACCTTGACCTCAAAACTTTAAGGGCTTTTTCAAGGTTTTTGTGCTGCGACTTCTGGTCCTGGCAGCTCACTATGATACCTGTGGGTTCATGATGCAGTTTTATTGCCGAATAAGTGGTGTTGACACTCTGGCCTCCGGGACCGGTTGATGTGGTCCGTTCAATCCGAACATCCTGCATGTCCAGTTCTACATCAAATTCCTCTGCCTCCGGCAAAACGATCACCGTGGCGGCAGACGTGTGAACACGTCCCTGGGTCTCGGTTTGAGGTACACGCTGTACCCGATGCACTCCTGCTTCAAATTTCAAGGTGCCGTATACATCCTCACCTGAGACTTCAAAAATGACCTCCTTGAATCCTCCCGAAGTTCCTTCATTAAAGTCTACGAGGCTCACAGACCAACCCCGTCCCTCGCAGAACTTGGTATACATACGATAGAGGTCTCCGGCAAAAATACTCGCCTCATCACCACCGGTTCCTGCCCTTATCTCGACCACGACATCCTTGGCATCGTCAGGATCTTTAGGAATCATCAGAAACTTGATTTCCTCTTCTAACTGAGGCAACTTTTCCCTGGCTTCATCCAGTTCCATCCTTGCCATTTCAACCATTTCAGGATCAGAACCGTCAGAGATGATCTCCTCAGCCTCATTGATGTTGTCTATCAAGGCTTGATAAACCTCTCCCTTTTCAACAATATTCCGCAGGTCCTTATACTCTTTGTTCAGCTCGATATAACGCTTCTGGTCGGCTATGATATCCGGTTGAATGATTAGATCATTTACCTCGTCAAAACGCTGTTTCACTATTTGGATTTTATCGAGCATGGGTAAGTTTTATAACGGAGCCAAAATTACGCAAATTTCCTGACTGCTCATAGTCTGGGTATAAGAACTGAAAAATAATAATAGAACAATTCGGGCGTTAACAGACTATGAGACACAAGCTGTTACGCCTTTTGGTTCTTTACAGGAGTATTCTGATCTGGTCTTTCGCCATTAATGTCTTCATTCTGATCATAAAACCCTACGGTTTTCTGGCTGTCTCTATCAAGTTCGTCATTGCTGCCGTACTCTTGAACAGCATCGATTCCGAAAATTCGAACTCTTTACCAGAATGGTTGAACAATATTAGGTTTAATCAGGTGTCAACCCTGATGTGGTTATTTATGGTTGATTCATTATTTACTCTGTTATTCTTTCGTCTTATGAAGGTCTACGTCTGAATTTTGATCTGAATTTTAACTACACTTAGACGAACCACAGTTCTTGCACATCAGGCATCCTTCCTGGTATTCCAGTTGAGATGAGTTACAATTTTCACAAGTTTGCCCTTTTGCGGCAGTACCGTTCGCCACATAACGCTTTAGGGCCCTGACCACACCATTTTTCCAGGTGTTGATCGATTCACTGTCGAGATGAAGGCTGTGTATAAGATCGATTAGCTTATGAATGGGCATACCATGCCTTAGTGTGCCTGAAATCAGTTTGGCATAATTCCAGTACTCGGGGTTGAATTTATGAGACAATCCCTCGATGGTGGTCTTGTAACCACGCTTATTCTTAAATTGGAAATCATAACGAGAGTTGCCGTCCTGCATTCTGCTCTTTATTATCAGGCCATTGTCCACCCAACGGGGCAGAAGCAATCCATCTTCGTCATCTTCAAGTCCTGTGAAGATCTCATAAGGCTTATTATCTATAAGCCCAATAAAAGCGATCCACTTTTCCTTGTTATTCTGAAATCTGACCACATCGGCCTGCAGGATAACAGGTCTTTTGGTTGGAAACTTTGTTCCGTTTATCTGATCAGATTTATCCTTTGTATCGTCAGATATCAAAACGCCGGTCCTTGAACCATCCCTGTATACGGTCACGCCCTTACAACCAGATTTCCATGCCGTCATATAAAGATCTGAAACCACTTCCTCCTTCACATCGGAAGGCAGGTTTATGGTAACACTTATGGAATGGTCTATCCATTTCTGAATGAGCCCCTGCATCTTAACTTTTTGCTTCCAGTCAATTTCATTGGCTGTGGCAAGGTGATATGGTGATTTTTTCAGCAATGATTCTAAAACATCGTCGGCCAAAGATTCGGGATCTTCATGACCATTTAATTTCAGCCAGGTCTTGAATCCCCTGTGAAATACCTTGTATTCCTCCCAGGCATCTCCCTGATCATCTATGAAATTTGACTCCGCATTGCGGTCGTTCGGATTTACTTTTCGTCTCCTCTTATACACCGGCATAAAAACGGGTTCTATTCCCGAGGAGGTTTGTGTCATAAGGCTTGTTGTTCCGGTTGGAGCAATGGTCAGCAAGGCGATATTCCTCCGGCCGTGTTCTGTCATTTCGAAATATAGACTCGGGTCGGCCTCCTTTACTCTCTGGATGAACGGATTTTCCTTTTCCCGTTCCGGATCATAGATACCGAACGCTCCTCGCTCCCTGGCCAGATCAACAGAAGCTTTATAGACCGCTAAAGCCATTGTTTTATGAACCTCAACACTGAAATCAATAGCTTCCTCACTTCCAAATCGCAAGCCCATGGCGGCCAGCATATCACCTTCCGCGGTAATTCCTATGCCGGCACGACGCCCTTCAACCGCTTTTTTCCTGATTTTGATCCAGAGATCATACTCAACCTCCTTAATTGATTCCATCTCGGGGTCTCTCCCTATTTTAGCCAGGATGGCATCTATTTTTTCGATCTCAAGATCGATGATGTCATCCATTATGCGCTGAGCTGTTCGCGCATGCATCCTGAATTTCTCGAAGTCGAAATCCGCTTCAGGGGTGAAAGGCCTGTCTACGTAAGACAACAGGTTTATCGCCAATAAGCGGCAGGAGTCATATGGGCAAAGGGGAATCTCGCCACATGGATTTGTAGAGGTTGTCCGATAACCCAGATCCGCATAGCAATCAGGGATGGATTCCCTAATGATAGTATCCCAGAATAGAACCCCGGGTTCAGCAGACTCCCATGCATTATGAATTATCTTCTTCCAGATATCAGCCGCATTAACCGTCTTTTGGGCTTTGTTCCCAGGTTTATCGGTCGGGAAATACTGATTATAGGAGGACTGGTCTACAACGGCCTGCATGAAGTGGTCATCCAGCTTTACCGAGATGTTCGCCCCGGTTATCTTGCCGCGATCCAGCTTGGCATCAATAAAATCAACAGCATCCGGATGACGTACGTCTACTGAAAGCATTAAGGCGCCACGACGCCCATCCTGTGCCACTTCCCTCGTTGAGTTGGAATAGCGCTCCATAAAAGGAACTAGGCCGGTTGAAGTAAGGGCGGAATTCTTTACCTCGGAACCCTTAGGCCGGATATGGGAAAGATCATGCCCCACACCGCCTCTTCTCTTCATAAGCTGAACCTGCTCCTCATCGATCTTCATGATTCCGCCATAAGAGTCGGCATTTCTTTCATTTCCGATCACAAAACAATTAGACAGCGAGGCTATCTGAAAAGGATTCCCAATTCCGGTCATCGGACCACCCTGGGGAACGATGTATCGAAAATCCCTGATGTATTTGTATACCTCATCCTCAGACATAGGGTTTGGATAGGCCAGTTCAATACGGGCAATTTCTCTTGCCATCCTTCTATGCATATCATCCGGGCTACATTCAAATAAATTATCTGCCGAATCTTTAAGCGCATATTTATTTATCCAGACATTCGCGGCCAATTCATCGCCGTTAAAATATTCTAATGTCGCATTATAAGCTTCTTCATAGGTCACTTTGGAAAACGAGAGGACTGGGGTATGGGTATGCATGTGGTAAATGGATTAATTGGGTTGAACGATTAAATAAACAAACGAGTGATTTTCAAACAAAAGAGTCTAAAGCAAGTCAAGAATTCTAACAAAAAATATGATAAAAATCAGTTTCTTTATTTGCTGCTTAACTTAATGTATTTAATATCAACACTTTATGAAGTTGTCAACATCAAATAGTGAAAAAATAAATGAAATAATCAGGTTTGTGCAATTTGAAAGAGCAAATTCAAAGCTGATCAACAGAAAGCTTTAAGTGCAGAATAAAATAGATCAGGAATATTCGAACACACCGAATTCGCTGTCAATGGTAAGCCGTTTGCTATCCGATTCTTCTACCCGTCCTATGATCTGTGCCTCAACCTGAAACGAATTGGATATTTCAATTATCTTATCCGCAACTGTAGGATCGACATAAAGTTCCATACGATGACCACAGTTGAAGACCTGGTACATCTCCTTCCAGTCGGTCCCTGATTGCTCCTGGATGAGTTTGAACAGTGGTGGCAGACCGAACATATTATCCTTAATCACATGATACCGATCGAGGAAATGGAGAACTTTAGTCTGTGCGCCTCCACTGCAGTGCACCATACCTTTAATCAGCTTTCGGTCAACTTTATCAAGCACCGATTTGATCACCGGGGCATAGGTGCGAGTTGGTGACAAAACCAATTTTCCGGCATCCAGCGGTGATGCGTCAACAGCATCTGTAAGTCTGATTGACCCGGAATATACTAGTTCGTCAGGTATACTGTGATCGAAGCTCTCCGGATAAGCCGATGATAATCTTTTCTCGAAAACATCATGCCTGGCCGAGGTTAGGCCATTGCTTCCCATTCCGCCATTATATTCTTTTTCATAGGTGGCCTGACCAAATGATGCAAGGCCAACGATCACGTTACCGGGGCGGATATCAGCGTTATCAATTACTTCATCCCGGCGCATCCTTGCCGTGACAGTGGAGTCCACAATTATGGTCCGGACCAGATCACCCACATCTGCGGTTTCGCCCCCGGTTGAATGAATTTCAACACCATATTCCCTTAGCTCTGCTATCAGCGCTTCAGTACCATTGATTATTGCAGATATAACCTCTGCGGGGATCAATGATTTATTCCTCCCGATGGTAGAAGATAAAAGTATGTTTGACGTGGCACCAACACAGAGCAGGTCATCGATGTTCATGATAAGCGCATCTTGTGCAATGCCTTTCCAAACCGACAGATCACCGGTTTCCTTCCAGTACATATATGCCAGGGAGCTTTTGGTACCTGCCCCATCTGCATGCATGATCAGGCAATAGTCCTTGTCATTAGTGAGATGATCGGGGATAATTTTACAGAATGCCCTTGGAAATAGACCTTTGTCAATTTCTTTTATTGCCTTGTGGACATCACCTTTTGAGGCAGAAACACCTCTGAGCGCATATCTTTTGCTGACCTCTTTACTCATGCATATCACCTTTGAGGCAAAAGTAAGGATTTAAGCATTATTCATTGCTTTCAATGATAGGATTTGAATCGATAACCGTAGGATCCCCTTTTCTGTTATGGCTTTTCTTGCTGAATTGGCCAAAATACAGATTTACGCCAAGACCCATTCTCCAATAGATATCATCGGAATCACCAAAAACCCTTCCATCCAGTTCATCATCAAACACATGGTTATAATCGGCATAGAGTTTTAATCCCAACTTTGGTAAAACAAGGTATTCTATACCTGCACCGCCTTGAATCTTGGTAAGGGTCGATTCAAAATAATTAGCTGCATGATATCCACCGCCAGCGTAAATGAATGGGGAGAAAGACCTGTAGGGGAAAGCACTGAATTCAAGGTTGAGATCGAAAGACATAAAGCCCTCATTAAACTGGTCTTTGTAAGCCAGGTTGAATTTGTGGTAGGTGAAATTGATATTGAGATAAGGATTGATAAATCGTTTGTAACCTACATGAAAGCTGATTTCAAACAGTGGATCTGTCAGATCACCGTTCATGACGGCCGATCCCAGTCCGAGGGTAATTGCATTTGCTCCCCGAACCGATTCACCAAAACGTTCATTTTCTTGTAAATCCTTACCGGGACTTTCCTCTAAACCATCCAGAAGACCCTGGGCTGATGAGGCTTGCCAAAATAACATTACACAAATAATAAGTACAGATCTCATTGATTTTCAGGTTGGTTAAGCTCTAACAAAAAACTATCTCGTATTCCTTATGCAACATTGGATTACAGGACAGAAATCACACCATCAATTTGGGGAAGGCTTTCTGATTGTCTCAGTGGTGGTGCTGAATTTTAAACGATTGTTAAAATAAAAGAAAGCTTAAAATGCTCCCGTAAACGATTCCACCTTAAGCCTTCTTTACTAAATATAAAAAACGAAAAAACTAATCTATAAACTTAGGATGCCGTTTCAGCATCTGTTTTAATTTCAACTTTGTTCTCCTGGGAAACATCGTCCTCAACATCGACAGAGTCATCTAGCGAGAAGAGCAGAGTAGCAACCATAAGGGCTACTACGCTCAGCAGTAACTTTTTCATTTTTACGAAATTTGATTAATAGCACTTCAAATTTAAGTAAAAAAAACCATCCCTTAACCAATCGAAGCAGAGTGAACGTAGGAATTATCTTATAAATTCGATGACAGGTTAATTAATTAGTTGAAATACTAATTATCAACTGTTAAAAGAACAAATTAAAGGTTCATCAAGTAGGAAAAAGAATAACTGATGACCTGGGCCCTCAAATCTAATTTTACCGTGTAAAAAGAAGTTCCCTGTATTTTGTCAATGGCCAGATCTCATCATCTATCATCAGCTCCAGTTTGTCGCAATGGTACCTGATCTCCTCGAAATATGGTTTCACTGTGGTACAGTAAGCGGTGGCTTTATCCTCGAAATCAAGTTTTGAATTAGCCTTTTTTCTTGCGTTTATCATGTTGGTCACCCCCGAGTTGATGGCTGCGATATGGGCGGAGATATCCTGGATCAGCTCGATTTGTTCCTTGGCGTGTTTTTTGAAATCTGTGCCGAAAATCGCTTTGAGTCCGCTCACATTCTCTATCAGCACATTCTGGTATCTTACAGCAGTGGGTACAATATGGTTCCGCGCAATATCCCCAAGCACACGACTTTCTATTTGCAGCCGCATGGTGTACTCTTCAACCTCTATTTCATAACGGGCCTTGATCTCAACTCTGTTCATCACCCCCAGGCGCTCAAAGAGGTCAACTACTCCATCCGAGATCTTGATCTTAAGGGCTTCGGGTGTTGTAACATTATTGCTCAGGCCCCGCTTTTTAGCCTCCTTTTGCCATTCCTCGCTGTAACCATTCCCTTCAAACAATATATTTTTCGACTTCTTAATCAGTTCACGGATCACGTTAAAGATGGCATCATCCTTCTTCATGTCCTTATTATCGATCAGTTTATCAACTTCTTTCTTAAACTCTATCAACTGATTTGCCACTATGGTATTGAGAATAGTCATGGGGTTAGCGCAATTGGCTGAAGACCCCACTGCCCTGAACTCAAACTTATTACCGGTGAAAGCAAAAGGTGAAGTTCTGTTCCTGTCGGTATTATCAAGAAGGATTTCAGGAATTTTCCCAACCACATTCAGCTTCAATTCAGTTTTTTCCTCCGGGGATAGTTTTCCCTTCGTAACTCCTTCAAGCTCATCTAAAACCTTAGTTAGCTGGTTCCCGATAAATACCGAAATGATGGCAGGTGGCGCTTCATTGGCTCCCAGCCTGTGATCGTTGCTGGCCGAGGCGATTGAAGCCCGGAGCAACTCCTCGTTATCGTGAACAGCCTTTATGGTATTGACAAAAAATGTCAGGAACTGCAAGTTGCTCATCGGTGTTTTTCCCGGACTTAGCAAGTTAATTCCTGTATCTGTGCTCAGGCTCCAGTTATTATGCTTGCCGGATCCATTAACGCCGGCAAAGGGCTTTTCATGTAGCAGCACCTTGAAGTCGTGACGCTGACCAACCTTGTCCATAACATCCATTATAAGAGAGTTGTGATCTACAGCCAGGTTAGCTTCATCGTAAATGGGCGCTACTTCAAATTGATTTGGAGCCACCTCATTATGACGGGTCTTGATCGGAATTCCTAGAAGCATGCATTCCTGCTCGAGGTCACGCATAAAGGCCAGGGCTCTCCTCGGAATACTTCCGAAATAATGATCGTCCAGCTGCTGACCTTTCGCGGGGGAGTGTCCTAAAAGCGTTCGTCCCGATAATACAATGTCCGGCCTCGATGCGGCCAGGGAGGAATCTATAAGGAAATACTCCTGTTCCCAACCGAGAGAGGCATTTACCTTCCTGACATTCTTATCAAAATACTTGGCAACGGCCACTGCAGCTTCATCAACAGCGTGTAAAGCACGCAATAACGGTGTTTTATAATCCAGTGCCTCTCCCGTATAGGCCACAAAAACCGTTGGTATACACAGGGTTGTACCGTATATAAAAGCCGGGGAGGACGGATCCCAGGCCGTATATCCTCTTGCCTCAAATGTATTTCGGATCCCACCGCTTGGAAAGCTGGAAGCATCAGGCTCCTGCTGGACCAGTTGATCGCCGCCGAACTTTTCAATGGCCTGCCCGCTTTCTGTCAGTTCAAAAAAAGCATCATGTTTTTCCGCTGTGGCTCCTGTTAAGGGCTGGAACCAATGTGTATAATGCGTAGCTCCCTTTGAAATAGCCCAATCTTTCATTGCCGAAGCAATTTGATCAGCCACTCCCCTGTCGATTTTCACCCCCTTCTCTGTAGCAGCCCTGATACTATTCAAGGCATCCCTTGTCAGGGATTGCTGCATCCTCTGCTGATTAAATACATTTATGCCGAAAAATCCGGAACGCTTTCCGCTTATATCAACAACTTTTGGTTCCCTGTTTAGAGAGGCTTTAACAGACTCAAATCGCAAAGTGGACATATGATTTTTTTATTTTTTAGACTTTTTGAAATAATCGTCAAGCAAAGTTAAACCAGTTTATTAACAATTTCTCAAAAATGTGACATTTTTTACTGTCATAATTATATAACCCCCTTTTTTATTGGGGTGATTTTGCCAAATATCGAATTGTTGATAAATAGCCCCTTAAAATAAGGTGGTCTTTACAAAATTAAATATATTTGTGCCTTAATCATAAAACTGATAAAAAACGAAAAGATCATGGCAAAGTCTAAATTAGAGTATATCTGGTTGGATGGTTATAAACCCACCCAGAATATGAGAAGTAAAACTAAGATCGAGGAAGATTTTAGTGGAAAGCTGGAAGATTGCCCGATATGGGCTTTCGATGGCAGTTCAACCAAGCAGGCAGAAGGAAACGACTCCGATTGTTTATTGAAGCCCGTTGCCATATATCCTGATCCGGCAAGAGAAAACGGTTACCTGGTAATGGCAGAGGTTCTCAATGCCGATGGCACACCTCACGAATCAAATGCAAGAGCTGCAATTGATGATGATGACAACGATTTCTGGTTTGGTTTCGAACAGGAATACTTTATTATGGACACGCATACCCAACTTCCTTTAGGATTCCCTGTTGGAGGATATCCAGGTCCTCAGGGGTTGTATTACTGCTCAGTAGGTGGTAGAAATACCCATGGCAGGCAGTTCGTTGAGGAGCATGCCGACCTTTGCCTGGCTGCAGGTATAAACTTTGAGGGTATCAACCAGGAAGTTGCCTGCGGGCAATGGGAATTCCAGATTTTTGCCAAGGGGGCAAAAAATGCCGGTGACCAGGTCTGGGTAGCACGCTACTTGTTGGATAGGCTGACCGAAAAATACGGATACTATATAGAATATCACCCGAAACCGGTTAAGGGAGACTGGAATGGTTCCGGAATGCACGCAAACTTCTCAAATTCTGTTTTGAGAACCTGTGGCAGCCAGGAAGTATATGAAAGAATCTGTGAGGCTTTCAGGCCTGTGACAGAAGAACACATTGCAGTTTATGGTGAATTCAATGACGAGCGATTAACCGGACTTCATGAAACACAATCTATCCATGAGTTCTCTTATGGTGTTTCAGACAGGGGTGCGTCAATTCGAATTCCTATTCTGACAGTAGAAAGAGGCTGGAAAGGCTGGTTAGAAGATCGCCGTCCGGCTTCAAATGCCGATCCTTATAAGGTTGCTGGCCGAATCATCGAAACTGTGAAAAGCGCAGAGGTTGAGGTATTAGTTTAAATTTTTATTATTCATATAAATGGACCGGATGCAGATGCATCCGGTTTTTTTATGCTCCCCCGGAAGAGAACACAAGGAAAATAAAAAATCCGTAACCCAAAACAAGGAGAAATCCTTTTCTTCGATTGATCATCATCCGTTTTGGGATAAAGACCAGGGGGATGAGAATCCCTGAAAATGCAAGCATCCAAAAAATATCCCTTGAGAGAATAGCCGGATCTGTTACAGGAATTGTTGTGATCATCGATGTCAGCCCCAGAACAGATCCTATGTTGAAGATATTTGAACCTATCAGGTTACCAAGAGAGATTGCCTTTTGCTTTTTGGCTGCCGCTATCACAGATGCGGCGAGTTCAGGCACACTGGTTCCGATCGCTATCATAGAGACCGAGATTACAGCCTCGCTTACCCCCATTCTCGCGGCAACATCCACAGCGCCGTCTACCAGCCATTCAGATCCAAAATAAAGTGCCAGCCCTCCCATGAGCAGCCATATAGTGATCTTAAAATTGGAGACTATAGACAGGGTCTCATCAACCTCATCATCCATATGAGCCTTTCCCCTAACCGAACGAATAAGGACAACCAGAAAAACCAGCAGGCCAACGAACAAAATCAATCCTTCGAAACCGCTCAGCTTGTTATCGTTATAGAGAAAAAAGTACAGGGCCAGGGAAAAAAGCATCATAACCGGCCAATTGAGCTTGTAGAAACTCCTTCCCACCCCTATCCTTCCTACCAGGGCCGTTACACCCAGTACAAGGCCGATGTTAGCTATATTGGAGCCTACCACATTGTTGATGGCGATGGCCGGTGAATCCTTAAGTGCCGCGTTAAGACTGACCAGCAATTCAGGAGCTGATGTGGCAAAGGACACAATGGTCATCCCGATGAGCAGTTTAGAAAGTTTGAATTTGAAAGAAAGGGCAACAGAGGACCTGACGAGGTATTCGCCCCCGATGACAAGCAAAACAAAACCTAAAATAAGCAGGACTACACTCATGAAAGAACAGGACATTCAGAGAGGAATTCCTCCGTAATTTGATTGCGAAGATAATACATGATAAAGTCAAAATATGGGGAAGAGCCTACTTTTATTAACATCTCCTTAATTTTCTGTTTTAAAGTTCCGTTAAAAATTAGCAACTGAGCGTGTAAGGGTTTAATTTTACATCAACCAACGATAAATTCAATAATTATGTTCAAAAATGCAATGATAGCGGTACTCGTAATATGTACCTGCCTGATTTCTGTTTCTGTTCATTCACAAGTAAATAATTCTTCGATATCTAAAGAAAAGATGGATGTTACCATCACAATTGACGGAGAAGCCTCCGAATCTGATCTTTCCGATATCAAATGCATGCTCCAGGAGCATGGTATTGAGGCAAAGTTTAGCCGGATTGAGAGAAAGAACGGGGAGATCACCGGTATACGGATCGATCTCGACGATTTAGGCGGGAGCATGACCTCCAGCCAGATCTCCATGATGAAGCCAATTCCCGAAATTAGCTTTGGGCGCAGGAAAGGTCAATTATTCATTGACCAGGGTAATACCTCCTTAAGCAATTTTGCATTCATTGGCGGCTCAAATCAAATGCCATTCCCCATGGAAATGGACTCCATATTACCCAACCTTCCTCAGAGATTCAGCTTTAGCTTTGACGATCTATTTCACAAGGACAGCATGCTTATTGCCGGAGGTCAATTCCAGGACCTGGAGAAGATCAAACAAAAAATGAGGGAGTTGATGGAGTCACGCGGACAACATATGCCTGAAATGGATTGGGCATTCAGTTCATACAACGGACCTAAATACCGCTTCAGGGATGATCCTAATCTCGAAAAACTGATCATCATCGATGGTGAGGAAGCGGATTTCAATGCCCTGAACGAACTTGCCCTTCAAGACAAACTGGATACTGTTGATGTGCTGAAATCGAAGACAGCCATGAGCATTTACGGTAAGAAGGCGAAAGACGGAGCCATTATCGCCACGACGAAACGCTGATCAAGTTCTAATTAATTTTTATAAGGAAACAAACCGTGAAAACTATATATTTCGTTAAATAACTATTAAAATAGTTGTTTAACTACTTTTTTAGTTATAAATTTGAGTAATCTAAAACATGGCGTTCTATGGAAAGGCTTACCAACAAGGAAGAGGAAATTATGCAGATCCTTTGGCGACTCGAAAAAGCGTTCGTAAAAGACGTTTTAGCCGAGATTCCCGGAGACAAACCTCATTATAATACCCTCTCCACCATTATAAGAAACCTCGAAGACAAAGGCTATGTTGGCCATGTTGCTTTCGGGAAGACGCATCAGTACTACCCTATCGTAGAGCGCGATACCTACCGTAAACGCTTCTTTTCAAACGCCATCGAGAATTATTTCAACAATTCATACAAGAACGTGGTCTCATTCTTCGCGAAAGAGGATAAGATAAGCGTGGACGAATTGAAGGAAATCATCAAGCTTATTGAAAAAGACAAGTGATATGGAAATACTGATCAAATCATCTGCCATTTTAGGCTTGTTCTATATATTCTACAGGCTCTTCCTTGAAAAGGAGACATTCTTTCAGGCAAATCGCATTTTCCTGAATGCGGGATTATTATGTTCCCTGATTTTACCCTGGGTGATCATACCAAAGTATATCACGAAAACCACACCTTATCTTACTGATAGTGGAGGAATGTCACTGCAGGCATTTGGTACTGTAGAACAGGCTGCAATGAACTGGGGATTGGAGCAGCTTGTTTTAACCTTATACCTTTTAGGCATTTTCGTCTTCGGAACACGCCTGATCCTGAATTTTATCTCCTTGGGCAAATTGATGAAGCAGGGTGCCATAGATTACGATGGAAAGCATAAGCTCATACATGTTAAGGACCAGGTATCCCCCTTCTCCTTCTTTAACAGGATCGTATTCAATCCGCAGGCATTTCAAAGTTCGGAACTCAACCAGATCATAGAACATGAAAAGGTGCACGCCCGGCAGTTGCATTCATTGGATTTATTGCTGGTGCAGTTGTTTTGCACGATAAACTGGTTCAATCCATTCTCATGGATGTACAAAAAGGCCGTTGAACAAAACCTGGAATTCATCGCCGATTCTGAAGCAAGAAAAGTAAGCGGCTCAACACTTCAATATCAGCGGCTGCTTCTGAATTCAGCAGTACCAGAACACAAGTTGGTCCTGGCGAACAATTTTTTCAACTCAATCATCAAAAAACGAATCATTATGCTACAAAAACAAAGATCGAACAAAGGCAGTCAGATCAAGTTGATGCTGATATTGCCCATTCTGGCCCTTTTCCTGATGAGTTTTAATACCAGGGAAATCATAATCTATAAAGCAGCTGATACAGGTGCTGAGGCCGAACTCATGACTGTTAACCCGGGGGAAACAGCTGATATAGTGGAAGTTATTATTAATAAAGAGATGACCGACGGTGAATTGGACGAGCTGGTAGAAAAGTTCGCCTCCATGGATATCACCTTAAAATTTAGCGGAGTTAAACGCAACGATTCAGGCGAGATCATCACCATCCGGGTCTCGGTCAAAACGGCGAAATCCAGCGCTAACTTTAATTCCAATTCCGATGAAGGAATAACTCCCATCCGCATCGAGGTTGATGATCATTCGGTGTCTATAGGAGACGGCGGTGTTCATAAAGGCCACGAAGTTTACAGATACCGGACCGGGGAAGATGGAAACGTCTGGATCAAGAAAGCCTGGAAAGGAGATAATGCTTTCTTCTACAGCGACGAGGGTGAGGATGTGGAGATTCAAGCCGATAAAGTGATCATAAGATCCGGTGGTGATGTGAAAACCATCAAGAAAGCTGGAAAAGGAAGTGCCATCTTCATCAAGGACGGAGAGAAAGAAGGCGAGGTGGAAATCATCGAAATAGAAGAGGGTGAACATGAAGGCCATGAAGTGATCATAAGGAAGAAAATGGACAGTAAAATGGTTGAGGAATGGACTGAAAAAGATAAAGGTAAATTATGGCTCGGCGATGAGGATGATGTAAGGGTGATCATAAAGAATGAAGGAAAGGAAAAGATAAGGATAGCCGGTGATTCGGATGACGCACTTATTTTATTGGACGGTAAGAAAGTAGGGAAAAGTGCAATCGAGGCCCTGGATTCTGATAAAATAGAATCGATTGAGGTCATCAAAGGTGGTAAAGCAATCGATAAATACGGCAAAAAAGCTAAGAACGGAGTCATTGTGATCAAAACCAAAGAATAACGATAATACCCCCTTTGCGATTAAAACCCGATGTTCTAAGAGCATCGGGCTTTTTTATTTTAAAAAGATAAATTTTGCTAAAAAACAGCTTTTCAATCGCTTTTTCCTCTATGACGAAAAAAAATCTTCAAAAAACCCTCTATAATTATTACATTTTATAACTGTAACAAAGTCTTCAAGTTATTATTTGTTATTTATTTATAGACTAGTCACTAAATATTGTTATTTATTTTATCTTTTTGGTTGATACCTTAAAGTCAAATTTATCCTTTTTTGATGTTTTGCTTGGAAGGATGATTCCCAAAATTATATATTGGCTAAACATTTATCGAACGAGTTAATTATCAACCATTTAAAACAACAATATAATGATCGCACTAGCCAAAATAATGATTGCCTTAGCCACATTTTTAGTAGACCTTTTAACTGCTATTCTATAAGCATCTGTCAACTCTACATAAACGGTTCTAACCAACCAATCAAGAAATAGTAAGATTTATTCCATATAAGTTTTACTATTTTTGTTTTCACACCCTTTTAAAATGCGAAAGCAAATTTTCAAACTACTGGCCAAATTCAATAAGGCCGTCCTTCCAAGTTACTCTAAGCGCCAACTTGACCTTGCCAAGGCCTCCAAGCTGCAGATGGCGATAATTGGCTGGCGTTGGTATGTGACAAGGAATGCACTTGATTGATCATACAGAAGAGGATGATTCTTAATTATTACGCCTTTTCTTGAAAATCCCTATAAAAAGAAATATATTTGCATCCGCAAAATTGGCCTCGTAGCTTAATTGAATAGAGCACTTGATTACGGCTCAAGAGGTTACAGGTTTGAGTCCTGTCGTGGTCACGAATAAATAGCACACTAAGAAAAAACGCCAAGCTTGCTTGAGCGTTTTTTTGTTTGGGCTATTTTCAAAGCGGAGCTTTGTCAGGACCATTGCGCAGCAATGAATCCTGTCTAAAGCGGCATTTTGTATTTGCATAGGGAAACTCAAAGGACCATTGCGAAGCAATGAATCCTGTCTTATTAGGGTTTTATCAACGCGAATTGCACCATGCAACGCATTGATTTTTTGATTCTTGGAATGGATCTCTGAAGTGTGGTAAAAATCCGGTAGAGGCTAGATTGAACTATTTTCCAAAAACCTTCTTGCAAAAATGAATCCCGCCTATTCAACTAACGTCAGTCACTCTTGATATTCATTCATTGTTTCATATATTTAATAGAAGGCAAATTTTAATTCGGAGAAATGAAATTAAAACTGCTCATACCATTTGTCGTATTGTGTTTCTCAAGTAGCATGTTGAGCAGCCAGGAATTGACCAAAGAACTGGCCTGGGCCATTAAATACGGGCAGACCGAATACCTCGACGAATGGATTTCAAATGATGACATCAATGCTTGTTTCAGCACCCGTAAAAGTAAATCCTATAACGTGCTTGCTATGAGTATCAAGCTGAATTCCATGAAATCCCTCCTTTATTTTATTAGCCGGGACGCCGACCTTGATTATGCATGTGAAGATAAAACTCCATTGATGTATTGTGCCAAATATAACCGGCTGGAGATGCTCAGAGTTCTGATCGATCGCGGTGCGGATCCCAAAATGAAAATTCGTGGAAAGTCTGCACTGATCCTGGCTCGCTCTTTTAATAATCACGATATCGTTAAAGAATTAAAAAACTTGAATAAGTAGACCATTGCTTCGTCCCGTCAATTCTATTGACTCAAATTGAACTGGCGCAGATCATTGACCGCTGTTTAAAGGTTGTTTTTCTTCATTGATGCCTCAATGTTCTGCTTATAATATCAAGCGTTCACCTTTTCGCTCATAAACTGGGTCCAATTAGAGTTTTCCTGGGAGATCAACCCTTCCACACGCTGAACAAGGATATTAAATGCGTTGGAACCACGGTAAGGATCGCACTTGGTGAGATACAGGAATTTCTCATGCTTAAGTGACTCGACTGTGGTTCGGTATTCAGTCCAGTTTTCCTGATATTTATAGATCTTCAATGCTCCGGATAAAATGGCCACCAGGGCACCCATTATTGCCGTCGACAGGCTTAACCAGCTCAGGTTCACAAAACTGTTGACCCCCCCCGACAAAGTGATCAGTGCCGCCAGGATCAGCAATGACATCTGAAACCTCACATAGCATACTTTATTAATCTTACTCTTCTTTGAATACCAGTCGATCTGGTCATCCAACCTGTTTTTTAAATATTCCGATTCGCTCATTTGTTAGTCGATTTACTGCTCTAAAATACGGTTTCTTGAAATTACGCCATATAACTTCTTTAACTAATGATCGCCAATTAAGTCCTCTTTTTAAAAATTCAATTAAAATACCTCGGCAATTGTTAAACTTCTCACAACAACTGTAATAAATGCATGATTTTTGAGTCTCTATTATAAAGTCATCAATCAATTATCAATTAAATCAATTAAACTATGTTACGCCAATTATTCGCATTCGGTTTTGCTCTCTTAGTTTGGAATGCAACCGCCGATATCAGAACCGCCAAACTCCCTATCGACGATATTCTTGCTCTGGAGATAGAGGAATTGGAACTGGAATTCGAACTTTTCAGTGATGCTTACATCATTAAAGATGTGGTCGAGATCGAATCCCTGGAGCTTTACGAACCTGACGAAGAACTCGAATTCAATTTCGATACCGAGGCCCGTCTGCCCGAGGATTTTAACCCCAGAGCAGGTATGGAAGACCTGGACTGGTCAACCATAGAGCTTTATGAGATCGAGGAGGAGGAGGACTTCGGTTTCGAAACCAAAAACTACCTTCCGGAAGGATTCAACCCATACAAGAAGGTGTCGTGTGATTCACATCTCATGCTTTCGTCACGGCTCTAGACAGCCGTTCTATATATATCCGGCGGATCTATTCGATCCGCTTTTTTTATTGTCATCAATCGATTTCTTTTTATTTTTATATCAAAGAAAATGCTATGATTACCTCTTCGAGATTTGACAAGGCCATAAAAAAACTTTACGACGCTTTCAATAAAGGCACCCTGCATCCGGAATGTGCCTGCAACTGCGCGGTGGGGAATATCCTTGACAACAGGGATTTCTGGAAGAATTTCTCAGACGATCACGGATCACTTGAACTCAATTACGTGGGTAAGGTCAACGAAGCCTTCGGGAGAAGATTTAACGGCTACAGCCCCCTTCAGCTTCTTCATATAGAGCAGGCTTTTCTGAAAGGGTGCGGATACAGACTTCCATTGCGCCATTTTAATCTTAGACCTGCAGATCCGGATGACAGATGGATGCAGTTCGAAGGCCTGTTGGCAGCTATAAAAGTATTGTGTGAACTGGATGGAATACCCAACGTAATGGACTATTCAGAGCAATTCAGAAAGCTTCTGACGCCGGTCCCGGAGAAACAGGTGGCCTGAACTCTAACCTAACAAAAACATCAGATCCAAACCTCTATCATATCATCATCGCAAAGATGATCTGAAGGAATGCAATGCGCCATCTTGTGGTCGCAGCAATAATGCTTCATATTCAATTCCATGGGGTTAAAATTATAGACCTTGGTCATAAATTTTAAATTGCCCTCTGGGTCATAAATCAACAATTCACCGTTGGTCTGATCTTTCTTGTCAGGTATGAACCTTATACTGGGATTTGAGTGATGCGTTTGTTTAGGGATACGTTCTTCTTTAAACTTCATCCTATTGTCAATTGAATTATTTAGGTATTATACAGATTTTCGGGCAAGAAATTTTCCGTCATCCAATCCATCATCGGCATTCATCGAAAAGGTGATAAATATTTTGAAATACGGCATGACCTATCCCGGAAGTCGTAATTACCTGATTATTTCGCCTTCCCCTACAGGTTCCTTCTCGGTGATAAGGGTGCAGTCCTTACCCCTGGAATCATAAATGATCTTGATCGGGGACTCGTTTCTGAAAATATCGACCACCATACTGAATTTATTCATATAGAAGTACATACTCACCACATCGTCCACCATTTTGTTTTCGGGTAGTATGGAATTCGGGTTCTCAAAGAATACGCAGGTGAGCACATGCCTGCCCGATTCGTCATAGCCGTGGATATAAGCCGGGAAATTAGCGGCAAATCGTCCTGATTTTATATCGACTTTATAATGTAAGATCTGTCGTTCTATTACTGGCATAACTGATTCTGGATTGGTTTAACTCAAATCTTATTAATTAAGATAAACAATTCCTATGACAAATGTCAGGAGAATACCAATTAATATAAACCAACTCTTATCCGATTGGGAAAGGCAGAAAATATTTAATACTTTCATCCTTGAAGATTGATTCGGCATGTCAAAAAAATAGTATCAGGATCCGGATGCATCATAAAGCATCGGTTCAGCAGTTTTTCATCCTATTTAAGGTCTTATTATTCCAATGTTTTTTTAACAATTCAACAATCATCCAATTAATATGACAGATGAAGAGTGAATAGGATTGACGGAAAAACGATTTTCTATATCTACATTTCCAAATTCTATGCATAGAGCATTTGGGCAGAATGTCTAATTTAGTCCGAACTATTCTTATTTCATGGATCAGCAGCAAATCATTTTGATCATTATGGGCCTTTATATGGCCCTGATCATTATTTATGGAATCTACCAAGGAAGAAAGGTCAAGACCAGTACCGACTTTGCTATTGCGGATAGAAAATTGCCAGGATGGGTAGCTGCTTTATCTGAACGTGCCACAGGTGAATCGTCTTGGGCTTTGCTCGGCCTGCCCGGTGCTGCATATGCAACGGGACTGATGGAAACATGGACTGCCATAGGTTGCGTATGTGGAATAATAGTGGCGTGGACGGTTTTAGCCGGGCGCTTAAGGCGGGAAGCTGAAAAGTATAAGGTGGAAACCTTTACAGACTATATTGCCAAAAGGCATGCAGACCAGGGGAAATGGATCCGAATCCTCGGGAGTTTTACAATTGTTTTTTTCTTTTTCTTCTACGTAGGCGCACAATTTCTGGGCGGTGGAAAAACGCTTAACGCCTTGTTCGGTATCGATTCCGGACTGGCGATGATAATCGTAGTGGTTTTGGTGATCCCCTATACGATTTATGGGGGATTCAGGTCTGTGACTTACACCGATGTAATACAGGCAGTGATCATGATCATAACACTTATTGTCGCTCCCATAGCTGGTATAATTTACCTCTCTGCTCAGCCTGAAGGACAGGTTTTTGCAGCAAGTATCAGCGAGGCATTATCCAAAGCAGGGGAAGCGCACTCAACCATGATGGGAGGAGCGGTATTGAAGGAAGACTCCAATCTGGGTCAGACCTTGCATAACTGGTTCCCGGATGCCGGTAACCTGGCCGGGGGACTGGGTTCCGGGATAATAATCGCAGGTGCTTTTTCATGGTTTTTCGGCTACCTGGGCGGGCAGCCACAGCTCAGTATGCGGTTTATGGCCATCAAGGACGAACGAAATGCCAGAACGGCACGGAATATCGGTGTGTTATGGACAATAATAGCCTATATCGGAGCCTTGATGATCGGGTGGATAGGCCTGGCCCTGTTCGGCCCGGACGGCTTGAAGGACCAGGAAACCGTTATGCCCGAAGTTTTAACAACTATCTTCAACCCATTTATTTCCGGCTTGTTGATAACCGGAGTTTTAGCTGCCATTATCTCGACTGCAAATTCATTGTTGATCCTTTCTGCAACCGAGTTGTCGGAAAATATTATCAAACCGCTCAGGAAAAAAAAGCAAGACCCGGACAATGGTCTGAGGCAATCGAGAGTCATCACGGCGGTCTTGTCGTTAATTGCCCTTCTTTTAGCCTATATATCGCCAAGCGACCTTATATACAGTATAGTAGGATATGTTTGGGCGGGGATCGGTTCTACTTTCTCGGTGGTCATATTGCTTACCTTATTCTGGCCCAAATATCATGGAACCGCCGCCTTGTTGACCATAGCTTCAGGATTGATTTTTACAATTTCATGGATAAGCTTTGGCCTGGATGAATACATCAGCTCAAGGATCCTGACCTTTATTGTTGCCCTTGTTGTCGCGATTGGCACGACCTATTTATCAAAATCGAAGCTTTAAAAATTTTCCAAAGGGTGATATTTATCATGATTTGGAGGATCTTATCTTTCTATTTTTATCTGTAATTAAATAATCGATTTCGAAGAATAACATTGAGGATGCCGATTTATTATTCTTCGCGCTAAACATTTTCGGATGAAAACAACACTTCGCATTCATAATCTGAAGTGTGGTGGTTGCGCCAAAACCATCATCAGCAAGCTCAATGAGCTTAAAGGATTAGAGGATGTTACCGTTGAATCCAAAGATGAAACGGTTTCCTTCATTTACAAAGAGCAGGATGATCTGATTAAAGCCGCCGAATTGTTGGCTAAATTAGGTTATCCCATAGATGGTTACAGCAATACTCTGGCCAGGAAAGCCAAGTCCTATCTCAGCTGTGCCATTGGCCGATTTGGAGGTTAGGTAATTTCCGCGGTTAATCCTGCGTCGAGCAGAATGGTGCACCGCGGTTTCAAGTCGTCATATTCACCGGTTTTAACGGTGCATTTCCCATTAAAATGAACAATAATGGAGCATTGTTCAGCTTGCTCAGGGGTGTGGTCGCAGGCATAGATAAGCGTCTCAATCACATGATCGAAGGTATTGACATCGTCATTATACAGGACGATCTCATGTTGTTTGACAGTCTCCTCACGGATGTCAATCTTCTCCAATGCCTTTTTACGGGTTCCCATAGCTAATTATGGACTAATTTATAAATTTTAATGCAACCCAATTATTACGTTTTGATTTTTTCGATAAAGTCAGGTCTAAAATCCCGCATCGGCCTTCTATTGCCGGAATATCTTCTGAATAAAAGCCACTGAGCAACAAATTTCCTCCCGGGTTCAGCATGCTGGCATATCCCGGCAACTGTTCCAGCAACACGTTACGGTTTATGTTAGCTATGATAATATCAAATCTTCTCCCCTCAACCTTTTTAAGGTCGCCTTGAATAATCTCGATACCGGAGCAATCGTTACGTGTTGCGTTTTCGATGCAATTCTCATAACTCCAGGGGTCGATATCCACCGCGGTAACTGCAGCTGCGCCTTTCTTGTGGGCCAGGATTGCGAGTACACCGGTTCCACATCCCATATCCAGAATTGCCTTTTTATTAAAATCCATTTCCATCATCATCCCGATCATAAGATGCGTGGTCTCATGATGACCGGTTCCGAAGCTCATCTTCGGATCTATGATAATATCGAATTCAGTATCTTTTTTTTCATGAAATGAAGCCCTCACCGTGCAACGGTCATCCACTACTATAGGTGTGAAATTCCGTTCCCATTCCGCATTCCAGTTCACAGGCTCAATTTCCCTCATTATCACCTTCATTTTACATTCATCCAGCCCGAGGACAGAGACCTCTTCAAGGATCGAGGGCACCCATTCATCCTTTCTTATATAGGCTCTTAAGCCTTTTTCTGTTTCTATAAAACTCTCAAAATTGAGAAGGCCAAGTTCTGCCATAAGAATCTCGGTGAATGGATCGCGTGGGTCCGATTCAAAATCATATTCGATATAATTCATGTGAATCCGTTCATTTTTCTGCCCGCAGTATCCATTTGTCCTGTTCAATTCCCCAACTGACCTTTTTCCCAGCCCTGTGATCCAGCACCACGAACATATTAGCCAGTTGGTCTTTAAACCATCCGGGAGGCTGGTAGGCCGCATAAGTCCGATGCCCTTCAAGCGTTTTGCCATGCACCACCAGATTCCCGGAATCAAATTTCTCCCTGTCTGCAGATAACAATTTCTCTCTGAACCCCTCGCCGTGAGTGGTCAACAGAAGAATAGCTTTATCTGCCGACACGCGGTGCAGCTCCTTTAACCAGTCGATATGATTTTCTTCAGACAAATGAGTGAAGATCGATAATCCATAGATCGCATTGAAAAAATCATCCTCAAACTCCATAGGTGGATTGACAGCATTCAAAACAAAATTCACCCCGGGAATATGCTCCTTGTTCCAGGCAATGCTGTTCGCATTGTAATCACTGCCGAACAATTCTGTATGCGGAAGCAGTTCCGGCATATGGCGAATAATCCTCGATGGCCCGCAACCCCAGTCAAGCAGGCGCTTATTCTCAAGGTTTGCATGCTCGGTTATCAGATCAACTATCATTTTGGCATTGGTCCTGCCATATTCGAAATAGGATCTGTATCGTATTTGATGCGCTTCATAAAGCAAGTAGTCAGGTGGCATCCGGATATCAGGATTTTCCTTGAGAAATTTAGAATTTTCGCTGCGGTTCCTGAATCTCATCCAGCGATATCTCAGGTCGTCAGATACCTTTATCAGCCCGGCCGATCTCAAAACTCTTTTAAGATAGGGCTTCATCAATTACACAGCATTGACGATGGCATAAAAGTCTTCTGCCTTCAATGATGCCCCTCCAATCAGTCCGCCATCCACATCAGGCTTTGAGAATATCTCAGCAGCATTGGCAGGTTTCACACTTCCACCATAAAGAATTGAGGTGCCCTCAGCTACATTGCTTCCATATTTGATCTCAAGGGTTTTACGGATAAAGGCGTGCATTTCCTGTGCCTGCTCAGGGCTGGCTGTTTCACCAGTCCCTATTGCCCATACCGGTTCATAGGCCAGTACTATTTTGTTCCAGGATGCCTCTTCCAGATGGAAAAGGGCATTGCTGATCTGGGCACCCACCACAGTTTCCTGCCTGGCAGCTTTACGGTCTTCCAATTCCTCTCCAAAACAAAAAATAACGTTCATATTATTGGCGAGAGCCGAATCAACTTTTTTTGCGAGCAATTCATCGGTTTCATGAAAATAAGCACGGCGTTCACTATGTCCTAAAATCACGGTTTGAATGCCTACGCTTTTTAACATCCTCGCGCTAACCTCCCCGGTATATGCCCCACTTTCGGCAAAGTGCATATTCTGGGCGACAACCTCTATATCAGTCAATCGAAGAGCCTGATAGGCATGCCATAAATTGGTGTAGGTTGGTGCTATCATAACCTCTGCAACCGAAGTTCTGTTCTGTTTTTTTAGATCGGTGATCAGCGATTCTGTTTCGGTAAGGTCATTGTTCATCTTCCAATTCCCTGCTACTATCTGTCTTCTCATAATAATGCGTTTTTTAATTTTTCATCCTTTGCCTCAGTGGCTTTAAATAATTTTATTTTTCCGTCTTTGCTGATCACCATATATCTCGGTATCCAGCTCAGTCCGACAAATTTTCCCAATGGCCCTCTTTTTCCTGAGGGAACAAAATAGTGAAGGCCGTTGAACTCATACTTTTCAAGGCTATTTCTCCATGCCTGCTCAGATCGGTCGTAGGACAAAAACACAAACTGAACCTCGGGATGATCCTCCTTGAGCGATTTCAGATCGGGAACCGAAACAAGGCAATCCCTGCACCAGCTCGCCCAGAGGTCCAACATGACCAATTTTCCCGATTGCCCTTCCAGCACCGATCTAAGATCTGTTTCTTTCCCATCGAGGCCGATCAGGGTCTCGTTTAGTGCTTCCGCGGAAAATACAGCAGGCTTTTCAAAGCTGCATCCCCAAATACTCAGTATCGTAATATAAACAATTAGTCTTTTCATTTTCAATCAGCTAAGTCTGACCTTAGGATCCAGGCGTGCATAGATCAGGTCTACAAAAATATTTATAATTATAAACATTAAGGCAATTACAAGCACCGATCCCATTATGACGGGAAGATCAAGGGTATTTAAGGCGTTGACAATCTCCTTTCCAAGACCATTCCAGCCAAATACATATTCCACGAAAACCGCACCAGCCAGCATAGAAGCGAACCAACCGGAAATAGCTGTAATCACAGGGTTTAATGCATTTTTCACCGCATGGTTCTTTATCACCTTAAATTCGCTGAGGCCTTTTGCCCTCGCTGTCCTGATATAATCCTTGCTCATCACCTCCAATAAAGAGTTCCTCATCAGTTGAATGACAACCGCCAGTGGCCGGATACCCAGCACAATGGCAGGCAGGATGAGGTTTTTCCATTGAATTGACAGTTTCTCGCCATAATCATCCAGCTCGTATAAACTACCCGTCATCTCGAGGTTTGTATAACGGTGTAATACAAATCCGAATATCCAGGCGAATAAGATGGCGCTGAAAAAGGAAGGAACGCTCATACCAAGGGTACTGAATACCTGTATACTCTTGTCCGTCCAGCTATCCTTGAGTAAAGCTGAAAAAATACCGAGTATCAAGCCCAGTATCATGGCCACTATAATGGCTGAAACCGCCAACACAACGGTATTGGGCAGGGTTTCACCCAGCACTTCGCTAACTTTCTTTCCCTGTTTGGTGAAGGATTCTCTGAGATAGGGCCACTTTATTACCAACTCTGTTCTTTCCAAACGCAGTATTGTAGATGAACTATACTTCCCTGGGCTAAGAAAGGTATAATCCTCTTCAGAATCAGAATGAATTGAAATCGGTGACAGGTCATTCAGATAGTAGTAATATTGAGTAAGAAGAGGTTTATCAAAGCCGTACTTTTTCTTAACCACGGCAAGCTGATCACTGTCCTCATTCTGGCCCAACATCATTTGAGCCGGATCACCCGGCAGGACATTGAACAATAAAAAGATCACGGTAACCACCCCGAACAAAGTCAGGAGAGCGTACCACAATTTATTTAACAAATAACTGATCAATCGAATGTTATGTCTTCAAAATCGTTGAAATGATGCTTCTGAATAATAGTGCCCTTATGCAGTTTCAAGGCTCCCGGATTTGATCTTACTATAGTTTTTAAAGCTGTTTCGTCACAGAAATAAAAGTCGAAATCCAGGCCGTAAACCTCAGAGATCGGGGCTTGCTCATCCGGACCCGTCGCTGTTAATCC
>JBFKFP010000003.1:0-52955 GCA_041618535.1 Flavobacteriaceae bacterium | reverse complement strand
ATGTTCTTGGTCAGACTATATACAGGACGACCCTCGAGAACGAATCAGGAGTGGGATACGAACATAGATTAAATATGTCATATGTTGCCGCCGGTATGTATTTCGTTAAGATTGGAAACAGAAAGGCCAGTAATATAAAGCGAATAATAGTAAAATAAACAACAGAAGAAACCCGGTTTAACCACCGGGTTTTTTATTGTTTCACTTCAAGTATTTGAACGGGATTTGCTTCCGGGCATCGATTTGCACGGCGTAGTCTTTGAAACCTGATCCAAATGGATGCCCCCTCCTTCTTATCTATGCTGAATTTTTCGTCTTCGAGGTTCACGGGATCCAGCTTTTCGTCGCTGCCGTCCATGACCAGAATGAAAGGACAATCTACAGATTTTGTACCGGTCATTAAAACCTTTGTAAATCCTTCACCGGAATAATCACTTTCTATGGATTGCTTCATCTCCTGCTCGTTTTGGTCAGCAGCCACTGATTTACCTGTATTGCAGGCTGCATTAATCAGCAATATACTCACTGCAATCGTTTTAAGGGATAACTCCATCTTATTTTGTTTTACGATGTCTCAAATTACAAAAAATGTGCCGTATCCGAAATCAGAAATATGCCTTAAGCTGGATGCTTCCCGTATGTATCGTCTTTGAGTTTTCCGATTTTCGTCCGAAGTACGAAAGATTCAAATCGAGGAATTGTGTAATCTTTTTTTGGGCGATGAGATTCCAGGTGAAGTTTTTGCCCGGTTGAAGCCCCTCAAGCATTTGGTAAGCCACCGGAGAATTTGCCGAGCCTTCAAAATTATTTGAGAAATAGTTTAATTCACCGTTTATCGCGCCTTTTTGATTGTTGGAATACTGAAACGAAAGTCCATAGCGTTGTTGCCTGAGTTGTTCCGAGTTCCCGATGGTGTTGTCTTTGTTGCTCATTTGGTAGAAAATGTCAAAACGGAAACGGTCATTTAATAAATAAGACAGTTTCGGCCCCAGCCTGATCCCGTCAATCTCGAAATTCTTGCTGCTGAAGTTCTCGCTCCGACTTTCCTGGTGATCTAATGACATCAGTAAATTGATAAGCCAGGTGTTTTTTATTTTATGGTTGAAATCGAATTGGTGACTTTTGAGCAAATTCTCTATAAACCCTACTGAAAGTACAGACCTGGACCGTGTGGCAATGTAGGTGTAGGAGGTGGTGTATCGCTGTTTACCACGATTGAAGAACAAAGTGTTCCTGAAGTTTTGCTGAAGCCCCAGCTGATCTTCAGCTTCACCCTGGAACGGGTTAAGATTGAAATTGTTGCCATCCCTTCGTATTTTCCGGTCTATCAGATAAGAGGTCTGGTTATACAAGTTCAACCAAAATGAGGAGGAGGATGTACCCGAAGCCAATCGTTGAGGATTTATTGTCAGATTCTGACTGAACCGGTTCTGGTGAGTCTTGATAAAAACCTGGTTCGGTAGGAGGACCCGGATGTAGTTACCCTGGTCCTGGAATTGGGCAATTTCGAACTCTTCGAGTTCCTGAATGCCATTTTCGTTGTAGTCTATCCATGTATAAGCTCCCTGACCGGCCTCCACTTCCACATAGGTAAATTCCTGTTGGGGAAGCGTTCCTGAATTCGTCTCGAAAACAGTATTGAACTGAAAAAGCTGCCTAAATATATTCTGACTGAACTGTAACCTTGAGTTCAAGGAATTCTCCTTGTCACGATTATCGGTAAAACTCAGATTCCTGTAATTAACGAACAGGGCCAGATTCGTATTTTGGTTTTTGATAAGCCTTGATCTGACGAAATAGGTATCAGAATTATTTACCCTTTCCACGATATTATTTCTCAGGCTGTCGTTTAACCGAGATTTATATCCGATTTCAACATAGATTTTGGTGCTGTCACCATATCCGGTAAAAAGCTCATATGAACTGAATTTCTGACTTAACGGGGTCAGGCTGTCATTGGCCAATTCCCGTTGCTCATTATCCTCCATCGCGTACTTCACCCCTATCCATGCCTTCTTAAAACTGTATCGCATAGCTGTGAACGATCTTAAAAAATTTGAGGATGTCCGCCCGGAAGAAGTTGAAAGCGCACTTGAATTGGTAAACAGCCTTAATTTCTTGAATTTCAGATCGGCGGTAATATTGTGTTTGTCAGCATTAAAATCACTTCCGAAGTTCAGGTTTTCATAACTGTAAGCTGCATTACCCTTGCCGGGATGCGAAGCTGAAACGCCGGTAGTGATGAATAGCTGGTCTCCGTTTGGGTCGTCCAGATTCCAGTCCCTGTTAAATTCAGGATTGTAGAGGCGTTCCACGGTTGTAAAAGTGCCACCTATGAAATCTCCCTTGACCAGCGCAGAGAATGTCCATCCGCTATCCTGTTCTATCAGTTTCTGCTGAACGGACAGATGCGCAGCTAAACCATTATTATCGGAATCGTCAAGCTTTGAGAAAAGGTTCTGGTCGTTGCTGCTCCCTGTTAGCTCAAACTGAACCGATGTTTTATCAGATGGTGTATACGCCCCGTTTATAATCAGCATCTGCAGCTTGGTAGGGGCGATTAGTCTTACGATGGGTTCATAGTTTCCCTGGGGCAGACCGTTGATCGGTTCAACATACTCGTAAATTGTAGCGATGGCATTTGTGTTGCTAACCACATAGTTTCCCGCGTTTTCACCTACAAGGGTGAATTTCACACTAAATAGCTCGTCATTTGGATCATTTGAAAAAACAAAGGCCTCTACACCATTGATTAATTCTTTTTTATAAAGTATCCTGTTTTCATTGTAGGTCTCAGGTACGGCTGATGGTGCCGTCATTTGCCCCTGGTCGTCGCCGGAATCTGCGAGGATTGCAACCTGTTCTGAGGAAAGGTTTTGCTGAAGGGGTTGGTTCTTTGCATCATTTTCATTGTAGACCGATACACCTATCCTGAAATTGTCTCTCTTGTATTGAGCTCCGCCGAATGCGACCAGGCGTGAATAATTTCTGTCGCTGAACTGGTAATCTACAGTGATACGCATTTCAGAGGTAATTGGAAAGGTGGAATTAAATATTATCTCTCCGGCATTATAGTCTATAATGTAATCCTTGTTCTCACCTCTTTCAACCAATACGCCGTTTACATAAACCGATTCACTTCCGGATACGATTAGCACGAAAAGTTCGTCATTATTACCCCTCAACTTGTAGGGCCCCTGATTTCCCTCCTGGGCCGTAAACTGGCTTCTCGCAAATTGTCCCCGTACCAGGGCACCTGAACCAAAGACATGCGTTTCCGATTCCTGGTGGGGGATTTTGGCCTGTACCTGCAAACCCTGTACCCGCTTGGAGAACCTGGCAAAATACGAATCAGGATTGTTAAGATCTATATCTCCCGCCCGGATATTCCAGTTGCTGCTGAAAACTTCAATGAAGACCTGGTCGAATTCGTCCAGCCTTTGAGAGTAGCCACTCTCCTGCAATGGGATATTGGCGTCCTGGATAGATGCTCGTAATGAGACCTTGTCGTTCAATTTTCCGCTTATCTGCAGATCCAGCTCACTGTTCAAAACGGAATTCTGATTGTTTCCAAGGGTTATCCCCCTGGAAATGCTTCCCGTTGTTGTCAGGCCCTCAAAGGGGACAAATGACCGCTCCCGGGTAGATTGGGAAAGCCTGTAAAGTGTATTTAGGTCCTTGGTATCACTCAAGATCAGTCCGGGGTCCAGCTGACTGTATGTTCTTGTAATGAAGTCGGGATATCTCAGATAGTCAATATACAGGCTGTCTGTACCGAGCTCTGCTTTTAATATCAACACGGATTTTTCAAAATCCATTATATAGAGGCTGCTGTCCAACTGTTTGCCAGACTTGTCACGAACGAGGAAGCGACTGGGATTGATACTCACGGAATCGATTTTTATCGAATCTGCAATGGCAACCCTGATGCTTCTGTAATTTTGATTTCTATCCTGTGCCGTTACCAATGTGGAAAGGGAAAATAGAAAAATAGCAAGCCTGAATTTCATCTATGAGATAAACTGAAAACAGAACAAAATATTTTGTTGATAGTTTTCGTTAAATCTGTTCTAATATAATGGTGTAAAAGTACAGCATTATTTATTTTAGCTGAAATTCCAAAAGGCTTAATGAAGATTATCTCTTATAACGTAAATGGCATCAGAGCTGCCATAAATAAAGGATTTATCGATTGGTTAAGCAGCGCCTCTCCCGACGTCATCTGCCTGCAGGAAATAAAGGCGCTTAGGGAACAATTAGATCTCGATCTTTTCGACGAGGCCGGTTATCGGCATCATTATTGGTTCAGCGCTCAAAAAAAAGGATATAGCGGGGTTGCCATTCTGGCTAAAAACGAACCCGATCATGTTGAGTTTGGCACCGGGATCGAATCTATGGATATAGAAGGCAGGAACCTTAGGGCAGATTTTGGAGATGTATCTATAATGAGCCTTTACGTTCCGTCAGGGACTAACATTGCAAGATTGGATCATAAACTTGAATATATGGATATGTTCCAGACTTATGTCGATAAACTTAAAAAAGACAAACCTAACCTCGTCATCTGTGGAGATTACAATATCTGTCACAAAGCGATCGATATCCATGATCCGGTCAGAAACAAGAATGTCTCCGGTTTTCTGCCGGTTGAGCGTGAATGGATCGGGAATTTTATCGATAGCGGCTTTATAGACAGTTTCAGGTATTTTAATAATGAACCTCACAATTACAGCTGGTGGAGTTACAGGGCAAATGCCAGGGCCAATAACAAGGGGTGGCGTTTAGATTATGCTATGGCATCAGATCCGCTGGAAAACCGATTGAAACGTGCCGCCATCCTCACCGAGGCATACCATAGTGACCACTGCCCAATACTTTTAGAAATTGATTAATCACGATACTTATGAATAAATATGCAATAGTTCTGTTGTCGGCGGTTATGCTGCTGTCATGTGTTTCACCTAAAGTTTACAAAGACCTGGAGAATAAATATGCTAACCTTAAACGCGAGAACAGGCAACTGAGTTCCGATAATGAGAAGCTCCAGTCGGAATTGAACAAAGCGAATTCAGATTTGGCGCAGTTGAATAAAGATTATGAGGAGGCCTCTTCAAGGAGAGACAGGTTACAAAGCGAACTGGGGGCCTTACAATCCAATTACGATAATCTCAGGAATTCATATGATGCCCTGGAATCAAATAGCAGTGCCGCCCTGGCCGAGAACAATAAGAAAAACAGGGAATTACTCGCGCAGCTTGAAGCCAAGGAGCTTGCCCTGGCGGAGGAGAATTCCAGGCTCCAGAAAATGCAAAGGGAACTTCAGCAGCGTTCTGATCGGGTTGCGGAGCTTGAAAATCTTATTGCCTCTAAAGATGCAGCAATGAGAAATCTTAAGGATGCCATCTCGCGAGCCTTGACCGATTTTGAGGGGAAGGGTCTGACCATAGAACAAAGGGATGGAAAAGTTTATGTGTCAATGGAGAACAAATTATTATTTGGTTCGGGCAGTTGGGCTGTGGGTGAATCGGGCAGGAAGGCTGTACAGCAGTTGGGTACTGTATTGGCTCAAAACCCGGATATCAGCGTACTGATTGAGGGGCATACAGATAATGTGCCCTATGCCGGTTCCGGCCAGGTAAGAGGTAATTGGGATTTGTCCACAAAAAGGGCGACCGCCATTGTCAACATCCTGAGGGAGAACACGGATATTGATCCTGGGAATCTTACTGCGGCAGGCAGGGGCGAGCATGCTCCTGTTGCATCGAATGATAACCCTGAAGGACGCGCCAAAAACCGCAGGATAGAAGTCATTCTTACTCCCAAGCTGGATGAAATCACCAAACTTCTAAACGAGATTTGATGAAGTACACCCATCTTCCTCACACCGATATCAAGGTTAGTAAGATTTGCCTGGGCTCAATGACCTGGGGAAATCAGAATACCGAGGCGGAAGGGCATGCGCAGCTTGATCACGCTGTTGATCAAGGCATTAATTTTATCGATACTGCAGAGTTATATCCTGTTCCTGCCACGGCAGAAACCCAAGGGCGGACCAGCGAGATAATTGGGACCTGGCTTAAGAAAAGAGGTAACAGGAATAGTGTTGTGCTGGCTTCCAAAATTGCCGGCCCTGGTGATTATACGGCTCATATAAGGACAACAGGATTCAGCAAAGGGTCCATCATCGATGCCGTTAACAAGGAATTGAAGCGACTGCAAACCGATTATATCGATCTTTTTCAACTTCACTGGCCCGAGCGACAGACCAATACATTTGGTGTTCGTGACTATGTTCATAATGAAAAAGACCCTTGGACAGATAACTTCAGAACTGTACTTGAAAGCCTGAATGATGTTATCAGAGCGGGAAAGATAAGGCATGTTGGATTATCTAATGAGAAAGCCTGGGGAACCATGCGCTATCTTGAGGAAGCCAAACACAATGATCTGCCCAGAATGATCACCATTCAAAATGCTTATTCCATGCTTAATAGGACATTTGAAGGTGACCTGGCTGAGATTTCAGTCAGGGAAGGAATTGGTCTTTTGGCCTATTCTCCCATGGCTTTCGGGGTATTGTCGGGCAAGTATATCGAGGGAAGGCAGTCGGTCAACTCTCGACTTAGTCTTTTTCCGAGATTTTCAAGATACAGTGGGGCTGAATCTACCGAAGCCACAAAACGATATTTAAACCTTGCCAAATCCCATAATTTGAGCTTAGCTCAGATGTCGCTCGCTTTTGTTACGCAGCAACCATTTGTGACCAGTAACATAATAGGTGCCACCAACCTCGAGCAGTTAAAGGAAAATATAGAAAGCATAAAAATTTCCCTGGACAGGGAGATCATAAACGAGATCAATAAGATTCACAGCGCTATTCCTAATCCGGCGCCTTGATCCAAAAAAAAAGCCTTGCTCATCCGAGCAAGGCTTTTTAAATAGTTATGGTGTTACCGTCTTTATCCTTAAAGCGGTATTCCAGGTACGTGTAAGCGTCTCTAGGTAAAATTTTCAACCATTTTTTGTGTTCAAAATACCATTTTGAACGTACTGATGGAAAACCTTTCGTTAAAAAGGCAGCTATAAAAGGGTGAATGTTTAGCGTCACCTTGGTATAGCCTTTTTTGTAAATCTGATCCAGTTCGTCTTTAATCTTTTCGATCAACACTATAGGGGCTTCCACTTCACTGCCATTCAAACCTGTTGGAATTTCTTCCCTGGTTTTAATGGCCATTTCGGGCCTGACCCTTTGTCTGGTCATCTGAATCAACCCAAACTTGCTGGGAGGTAATATCTTGTGTTTGGCCCTGTCCTCTTTCATTTCTTCCTTGAAATGATTGAAGAGGGTTCTTCGGTTATCGGCCCTAACCATATCTATGAAGTCGATAACGATTATGCCACCCATATCCCTCAACCGCAACTGACGTGCGATTTCCGAGGCGGCTATCAAATTGACTTCAAGAGCAGTTTCTTCCTGGGTTTTGGCCTTGTTGGAACGGTTTCCGCTATTTACATCTATAACATGAAGAGCTTCGGTATGTTCAATAACCAAATAGGCTCCTTTTGCAGTGGATACCGTCTTCCCGAACAAGGATTTTATCTGTCGTTCAATCCCGTATTTTTCAAAAATAGGAATCTTCGATTGATACAGCTTTACAATTGATTCTTTCTTCGGTGCAATTTCTTGCAAGTAATCTTTAATTTGAAAATAAAGCGACTCATCGTCAACATGTATGGCAGTGAATGAATCATTAAATACATCCCTTAAAATGGATGAGGCTTTATTCATTTCACTCAATACTTTACTCGGATAAGACGCTCGGTGTAGCTTCTTACACATGGCAACCCAACGGTTGTACAAGTTCTGTAAGTCTTTGTCTAGTTCTGCTACTTTTTTGCCTTCTGCTACAGTTCGTATGATTACACCAAAACCTTTTGGTGTTATACTTTTTACCAGTCTCTTAAGTCTGTTTTTCTCATCTCTGGATTCAATTTTCTGAGAAATAGAAATCCGGTCTGAGAAAGGTACTAAGACGAGATATCGTCCCGCAATTGATATTTCGGAACTGATTCTCGGCCCTTTGGTAGAGATGGGTTCTTTTACGACCTGCACAAGAATTGATTGATTTGATTTTAGGACCTGGTTAACACCACCGTCCTTATCAATATCTTTTTCAAATGGGAAATTTTTTAAAGAGAAATCTCTTAATCTACCTGCGCTTACACGTTTAACGAATTTCAATAGGGTGGTTAATTTCGGACCCAGGTCATGATAGTGGAGAAAGGCGTCTTTCTCGTAGCCCACATTAACGAAGGCTGCATTCAGACCGGGAACCGTTTTTTTGATTTTAGCGATAAAAATATCACCAACAGCAAATTTGCTGTCATCTTTATCCCTTTGTAATTCGATTAGTTTTCCATCTTTCAATAAGGCAAAATCAACGTTATCAGAACCAGACCTTACGATCAATTCATTGTTCATATAGTTAATTTTAATCCATTCCAAGAGGGATATGGAACAGATGGATTATACATTTTCACAGGATTTTAATCCGAAAAATTCCTGGAGAAGTTGTCTTCCCGGTCAAGAATTTGTTTTCAAAGAACGATTTATAATGAAAAAGTAGTTTGTTCAAACTACTTTTCAGGGTTTATTTTTTCTTATGACGATTTGCCCGCCTTCTTTTTTTACGCTTATGCGTTGCTACCTTGTGCCTTTTTCTTTTTTTACCACTTGGCATAAATGCTGTCTTTTAGAATGATGTTCTTATTATTTTACCTCAACATTCGACTTGACACCTTCAACAAACACCTTTGCAGGTTTGAATGCGGGTATGTTATGAGCTGGAATCTTGATGGTTGTGTTTTTCGAAATATTTCTTCCGGTCTTCTCGGCCCTTTTTTTGATGATGAAGCTTCCAAATCCTCTTAGATAAACGTTATCCCCACTTTCAAGGGAATTCTTTACTTCATTCATGAAGGATTCTACAGTGGCTTGAACATCGCCTTTTTCCATTCCGAGTTTTTCAGAGATAATCGCTACTAGATCGGCCTTAGTCATTGTAATTGTTTTTAGGGTTATTCTACTAATTGTAAGGGATGCAAATATAATGCTTTTAATTTCAATATTTCAAACGTTAAACACTAAAATTTCAGGCGATTATCCCGTATTTTTGCGCTTTATCCAAAATGAAATTAAATTTTCAAAAAAAGTTAATCGATTGGTATTCAGTCAATAAGAGAGAGCTTCCTTGGAGAGAGACAAGAGAGCCCTATTTTATCTGGCTTTCAGAGATCATCCTTCAACAGACACAGGTCAGGCAGGGGCTTCCGTATTATCTTTCATTTGCTGAAACTTTTCCAACAGTATGGGATCTGGCCCGTGCAAGCGAGGATGAAGTCCTTAAACTCTGGCAGGGTCTGGGTTATTATTCCCGGGCCAGGAACCTGCATAAAACGGCAAAATTAGTCTGTGGAAAATATCATGGTGAATTTCCAGATTCCTATACGGAATTATTGAAACTTCCCGGAGTCGGGGATTATACCGCAAGTGCTATCGCGTCTATTTGTTATGATGCACCAACGGCGGTAGTTGACGGGAATGTTTACCGATTTTACTCCAGGTTCTTCGGAATAAAAACACCGATCAATTCAGCTGGTGCGAAAAAAGAATTCAAGTCTCTTGCCCAGGAAATGCTTCCCGGGTCGGATACGGGTAACTTTAACCAGGCAGTTATGGAGTTCGGAGCAAGGCAATGCCGGCCAAAGTCTCCTGATTGTGAGGTTTGCGTTTTTGAACGGGATTGTAAATCAAGAAAACTTGGCATGGTGAATATATTACCTGTTAAGACCAAAAGACAAAAGATTAGGAACAGATACTTTAATTACATCGTAGTAAGATCTGTTCAGAACCGGAAAGTACTGCTATCGAGGCGTGATAAACCGGATATTTGGCAAAATTTATATGAATTTCCCTTAATCGAGTCAGACAGGCCAATTGAAAAGAGTGCTGATCTGCCCGAAGATGATATAATTAAAATTACCGATGTTTCCAATTTCAATACAACACTCTACAATCCAAAAGATATAGTGCATAAACTCTCGCATCAGCATATACATGCCAAATTCTGGATCGTGGAGACCGATTCAATACTGGACAGGGGGATAGAGCCATACTCACTGGAATCATATCCGGTACCGGTGCTGATCCAGGACTTTATGGAGGAATATGGATTAATAGAATAATCTCCGGTATTTTTACTAATTTTAATGAACATAAAAACTGAACTTAATTTTTTGATAGAAGATGTCTGGAACACTAAATAAAGTAATGCTGATAGGCCATTTAGGCGATGAGGTTAAACTTCATTATTTCGATGACAGGAATTGTGTGGGACGTTTTCCCCTTGCAACGAATGAGACCTATACCAATAAGCAAACAAACGAGCGTATCACGAATACGGAATGGCATAATATAGTGGTTCGAAACAAGGCGGCCGAAATCTGTGAAAAATACCTGAAAAAAGGTGACCGTGTATATATCGAGGGTCGAATTAAAACAAGGAAATGGCAGGATGATTCAGGAAACGACCGTTTCACAACCGAAATACATTGTACCGATTTCACGTTTTTAACAAGCCGCGACGAGCAGCAAGAGCCCGATGCGCCTTCAAATATACAGAAGGTGCAATCACCACCTAAACCGGTAGGCAACCCCATGGTTGAGCCGGATGAAGACGATCTTCCATTTTAGAAGTCTAACCAAATTGAATGCCATTGGATCCTGATCCTCCCAGTCTGCTTTTGTTAGCAGAGAATATCGAATTTTCAACCGTAGTAGGAATTCTGCTGTTTTTTCTTTTGCTGATCTGCTCTGCATTGGTTTCAGGAGCCGAAGTCGCTTTGTTTTCCTTGTCAAGAACTGAGATCGATAATGAATTGAACGCCAAATCGAGACAATTCGAGATTGTTTCCCAGCTGCTTGACCATCCCCAAAAGCTGTTAGCGACCATCCTGGTGGCCAACAACTTTATCAATATCGCGATCGTATTGCTATTCGCTTACCTGAGTGGATTTATCTTCGGAACATTCAGTACCCCGGTGTTTCAGTTTCTGGTGGAGGTTATCATTGTTACCTTCTTAATACTTTTATTTGGTGAGATCCTTCCGAAGGTTTATGCAAGCAGGAATAATGTCAAGTTTGCAAAATTCATGGCCTATCCGTTAAGGGTTATGGATGTTCTTTTTACGCCCCTGAGCAGGCCCATGCAAGGCGCCACAAAATTCCTGAATGATAAATTTGGCCGGCAGAAATCCAATCTCAGCGTCGATCACCTGTCACAGGCCCTGGAACTGACCAGTGAAGAGGATACCACCAAACAGGAACAAAAGATCTTAAAGGGTATCGTTTCCTTTGGAAATACAGACACCAAGCAGGTTATGAGGCCGCGGATCGATATTTTCGCCCTTGAAAGCAATATGGCCTTCCCTGACGTTCTCAAGGAGGTGATCAAGCATGGATACTCAAGGATACCCGTCTATGAAGACAATGTTGATAAGGTTTCAGGTATCCTCTATGCGAAGGATCTTCTTCCTCATCTCGATAAAACCGAATTCAACTGGCTCGAACTAATTCGCGATCCTTTCTTCGTTCCAGAAAACAAGAAATTGGACGACCTGATGGTGGAGTTCCAGGAGAAAAAAGTTCATCTCGCTGTAGTTGTAGACGAGTACGGTGGAACATCAGGGGTGGTTTCCCTAGAGGACATCATCGAGGAAATTGTTGGCGATATAAGTGATGAATTCGATGACGAGGACATTATTTATTCCCAATTGGATGATCATAACTATGTGTTTGAAGGGAAGACCACTTTAAAGGATTTCTATCGTATCCTCAAACTGGATGACGAGTCGAGGTTTGAAGAGGTTAAAGGGGAAGCCGAAACACTGGCAGGGTTTATTCTTGAGATTTCTAAAAGTTTTCCGCGTGTCCAAACTAAAATATTGTTCGAGAATATCGTTTTTACAATAGAGTCTGTTGACAGAAGAAGAATAAAAAGAATAAAGGTTACCGTAAAACCATGACTATCAGAACAGCCCTGTCCCTCTTACTGGTCGGTATAATGTGTTACTCATGCAGGGAGGACGTCTTGCCCAAACCCAGAGCTTTTCTCAGGTTGGATTATCCCAATCCGGAATATTATGCCCTGAACCCTGATCTTCCGTTTGAGTTTGAAGTCAACCGTCTTGCTGAAAGCATAAGTCCTGTAAAAAGCTC
The DNA here is from genome assembly GCA_041618535.1 of Flavobacteriaceae bacterium. Taxonomy (GTDB): domain Bacteria; phylum Bacteroidota; class Bacteroidia; order Flavobacteriales; family Flavobacteriaceae; genus SHLJ01. The sequence goes on along the minus strand of JBFKFP010000003.1, from coordinate 40,678 downwards.
CAATGACGGAAAGACCAAAGGGATGGATATTTCATATTCTGAATTGAAGGGGACCATTTATATCACTTACCAAGCAGTTGATAAGAACCTGGACGAGTTGTTGAGAGATGCCCAGAATCTGACTCAAAAACACACTATTAAGGCTGACGAGATCATTGAACAACCCTTCTTTAATAAAGAAAAAAGGGTTTATGGGATGTTCTATGAAGTTGGAGGGAATGCCGCGTCCCAGTCACAATTTTATGTAACAGACAGCACCGACCATTTTGTAACAGGCTCTCTTTATTTTTATGCCAAGCCCAATTATGATTCCATATTGCCGGCAGCGTATTACCTCAGGAATGACATCCGCCATATCATGGAAACCATAGAATGGAATAAAAAATAGCTGCATATTAAGCAACCTTTTTAAAGAATGGACATCTCAATAAAAATAAATCGATATTCTTTATGAGATCTTTCTTTTTTATTGCCCTTTATTGTCTTTGTTCCTCGGCCTTCTCTCAAAATCAGGAGAATTTAGAAAACCGCCTCGAAAATGATAATGAACTCCGCCTGGACGGAATAAAACTTATCGCAGGTACCATCCTGGAAGGCACCTATGAATACGTTGGAAATAAAAATTCGGGGATGGGAATTTCCCTACTGGTTAACTTGGATAGCGATAATGAGTATCCGGAAAACTTTTCTCTATCACCTTTTTACCGCATGTATTTTTTTAACAGGCAAGATTATGGTGCCAAGGGATTTTTTGTAGAAGGCTTTGGAAAACTCGCAACTGGTGAGGAGACAACGATGTTCGATGATTTTAATGATAAAGAGAACTACACCGATTTCTCTTTAGGCATGTCGTTGGGTAAGAAGTGGGTAAATTCCAATGGATTTGTATTTGAAATCCTCGTTGGGGTTAGTCGGTCACTGGGCGGAAATCCCGGTCGGGAAGCCTATTTCAGGGGTGGATTATTTGTCGGGTATAGATTTTAAAGAAAAACCACGCTCAATTGAGCGTGGTTTGTAAATTGTTTTATGTTTTATCTTAAGCTTTGGAAGCACAGCAGGCTTTCTTACAGTCTTCTGAACAAGCCTTCTTCTCAGCTTTTGTTTTTCCATCACAACAAGCCTTTTCACAGTTCGGGTCGCATTCTTTTTTAGCTTCGAAAGAATCAACAGTTTTAAATTCCTTTGCCGTGTAGACCTCACCGCTGCTCCTTACGGTTTCCTCCAAATTTGCCGTGCTGACCTTGGCTTCATCGTATTCAACCATAGCGAGCTTTCTGTCGAAATCAACCGTAGCAGATTTAACACCATCCATTTTTGCCAGGTTCCCTTCTATCTTTTTCGCGCATCCTACAGCACAGGACATGCCCTCAATCATAAACTCTGCCTTTGCATAGGTGGCGTTGGGGTCTAATTCCTTTTCCTGGTCACTGGTTTCAACTGCGATGGTCTTAACCCCCGGTTCCGTTTCATTCTTACAGGCGAAAACCAGGCTTATCATTACCAGAACAACAAGAATATTTTTAAATGTCTTCATAAATAAATAGTATTGATTTCGGCACAAAATTACTAATAATAACTGTTATTTGCGCCTGTTTATTATGAATTCTGAAGGGGTTTCTAATGGCTCAGCTGCGACAGACAAAATGGATTTTTCTCGGACTCCTTGCCTTTATCTGGGGAAGTTCCTTTATACTTATGAAGAAAGGGTTACTGGGTTTCAGTCCGCTCCAGGTGGCCAGTTTAAGAATTGTCCTGACATCCCTCATCATTCTGGCGGCAGGATATTACAGTCTGAAATGGATAAATAAGCGCCAATGGCCATGGGTTATCCTGACAGGCTTCATAGGCACATTTTTTCCGGCTACTTTTTTTGCCTTTGCCATAGAAGAAATAGACAGCGCGATAGCATCCATATTGAACTCACTGGTTCCCTTAAATACCATTATAGTAGGACTGGCGGTTTTCAAAATTCATTGTTCAAGACGACAGTTTACGGGGGTTATCATAGGGCTAATTGGAACAGTGATCCTCATTATCTCCGGCGCCCAGCTCAATCCTGATCAAAACTATTATTTTGCAGGCTTCGTATTGATGGCCACACTGTGCTACTCATTCAATGTGAATGTCATAAAGCGATATCTTCAGGACGTTCCTGCTATTGCCATTGCCACTGGTAATTTTGCTTCAATAATTATTCCCGGCCTGCTGATGTTGATTCTTAGCGGATTCTTCTCGACAACAACATTAGAAGGCAGTCTGTTCTGGGAATCACTTGGCTATATCTTTCTCCTTGCCATCTTTGGAACAGCACTGGCCAAGGTGCTTTTTAATAAATTAATTCAGATATCAACACCTGTTTTCGCGTCTTCTGTAACTTATCTTATAACTGTTGTGGCCCTTTTCTGGGGTTTGCTTGATGGAGAGAAATTTAGTTTCAGGCAAGGGCTGGCCACCATATTCATCTTCCTCGGGGTTTACCTATCTAACAGGAAAAAATAAACCCGGAAGCGAAGTCCCGGGTTAAAATTTTTATAAGGGTTTAAATTCAGTCGAAATCGGTGTCAATAACTCCTTCATTGACCTTTACGTTTGTAAAGTTCATAACTATGGTCTGAGGCCCGGATTTAATACTGATATAATAGGGGAATTTCACGCCGCCCACCTCAGAATAATTCGAATATTTAGATACAGAGGTCATCGTCTGTCCCTGGGCTTCAACTTCTTTTTCGGCCTGGATTAAAAGGCCAGATACAGCATCGTAGTACCTGAAACTGGAATCACCATTAACAGTAACTTTTAGTTTATAGGCATCTTTCCCCTCCAGACTTGTCAAAGCTTCCAGTGTCACCTGATCTTCGGTGTAATGCAATTCAGGGAAAATAACCCTCTCGGCTTTTTTATCCGCAAGCTCATCCTCACTCAACGGCCGTTTCATTCCCTGCTGCTCCATATAACCCGCTTCACCATTAAACTTCTGTTTCATGATCACACCCATATTCTCAACGCTCATCTCCATAGATTCTTTGTTTGGGGTCATATATTTCATTTCTGCTGCCAGAGTCATGGGTACTCCTTCTATAGTGACATTGGCAGAAGCATTCATGGTGTTTACCGTTTCCAGTTTTTCTTTTCCACCTACAGCCTTGATGTACATATCGAGAATGCTCATGGCATTAACCCCTTCCGGGATGGGTTTTGAAAATTCAGGTCGTTCCACCTGATTGGCGAAAGTGTCATAAAATTTGACAGGGATACCAGTTTTTTCGAGATTCTCAAGAACTTCACTCCCCTTTCCGACAACAATGATACGCGCATTCTCGGGTTTAAAATATTTATTGGCTACACGTTTCACATCTTCTATTGTAACAGCATTAATCTTCTCAAGATAAGTGGAATAAAAGTCCTCCGGTAAATCGTTTATCTTGATATTCAGCGCATATTGTGCAAGAGTTTGCGGACGTTCAAGGGCAAGTACAAAATCACCTGTATATTTGGCCTTGGCATTTGCCAGGGCTTCTGCGGTAACGGCTTCATTCCTGATCCGGTTCACTTCTTTGAGGATCTCAACCACAGCGCTATCGGTAACCATGTTTCGCACCGCTGCACCCGCAGTAAATCGGGAAACATACTGATCTGCACCGAGGTTTGAACGGGCTCCATAGGTATATCCGTGCTCCTCCCTAAGATTCATGTTGAGATAACTGTTAAATCCGCCACCCAGAATTTTATTCGCGATAAGCAAGGCGTGATAGTCGGGATCGCTCATTTTCAACTTCGCCGTGTGGGATAATGAGATATTAGACTGCACCGCATTGGGCATATCCACAAAATTGATCTGTGTGTACTGTACATCAGGACTCGCACCCGGAACGCTGATCTCCAGGCTTTTCCCGCTAACCCAAAGACCGAAAGTATTTTCTATTTTCGGCCTGATGTCCTCAACGTTTACATCACCGATAACCACCAGGTAAGCGTTTCCCGGATTAAACCGTTCTGTATAAAACGCCTTTACGTCCAACAGGCTAATGTTATTCAAAGTTTCTTCAGACACGTATTCACCATAAGGATGTTGTGTTCCATAAACAAGTGCGCGGCCAACTCTTCCTGCTACAGCATCAACGCTTTTCTCGGTACTCTTTAAACCTTCAAGTTGTCTTTCCTTTTCTTTTTCAAACTCATCCTGGACCAAAAGAGGATTAATAGCAGCATCGGCCATCAATTCCAGAATTCGTCCGGAATATTTGGACAGCCCGCTGGCAAATCCGCCGCTCGATCCGAAATTCAGATTTGCTCCAAGGAAGTCGATTTCCTCATTGAAATCATCCTTGGGGATATTGGTGGTCCCATTACCGAGCATGGCCCCGAGGAAGCTGGAAACCCCAGACTTTTCATCCTCTATGGCAGGGACATTGTCGACGGTCAGATTGAATGAAACCCGCGGTAATTTGTGATTCTCAACTACCATAACGGTAAGCCCGTTATTCAATTTGAATTCTACCGGTTTCTGAAGTTGGATTTTTGGCGCAGGACCAGGCTCGGGTTGCTTCGACCTGTCTACCTGGGCATTGCCGGCACCTACAAAAAAAACGGTCAAAATGTATAATAATATCGTTCTCATATCTTCAATTCTGTATGTTATTCTTTTGTTTCTGGTAAGTATTCTAAAATCAGTCTCTGACTGGGGTTGAGATATTTTTTGGCAACATCCCTGATCTCTTCACGGGTGATCGATCTGTAAATATCGATTTCAGTATTTATCAGGTTTGTATCTCCGTAAAGGAGATAATAATTGGCCAATGATCCGGCAATCCCCTGTATACTCGCATTGGAATTGACAAACTGATTTTCGAACTTGTTCTGAAGTTTTTCATAATCTCTTTCAGAGATCAGCTCTTGCTGTATTTTCATGATTTCCTCATCCATCTCGGCAAGGAGATCATCAAGGCTGATATCCCCAAGTGGTAGTCCAAAGACCACATAGGTTCCATAATCTTCCTGGCTCAGATTGATAGCTCCGGCCTGCAGGGCCATTTTCTTTTCATCAACCAATTTCTTGTAAAGTTTCGAAGATTTTCCGCTGCTCAGGTAATTGGATATCATATTGAGCACATAGGAATCCCTTTCCTTGAAAGAAGGCGTGCGATATGCAGCCATGATAGCCGGAATTCGAATATTCGGATCGTAAGCCTTGGCAAACATGGTTTCAGTTATAGGATCCTCCTTGGGAAAATTACGGGCTATATCAGCACCTCGCGGGATCGGACCAAAGTAATCTTTGATCATCTTTTTCACCTCAGATGGATTGATGTCTCCGGCAACCACCAGTACAGCATTATTCGGCACATAGAATTTTTTATTAAATGCCTGGAATTCTTCGAGGGTAGCAGCATCAAGGTGTTCCATTTTCCCGATGGTGGTCCACCGGTAAGGATGTTTTTTGAATATGTTTTTCTTGATGTTCTCAAGGAATTTGCCATAAGGTGAATTATCGACCCGAAGCCTTTTTTCCTCCTTTACTACCTCGTTCTGCGTGTCGACGCCAATTTGATTGATCACGGGATGCAGCAACCTTTCAGACTCCATCCACAGGCCTAACTCAACATTATTTGATGGGAATACCTCATAATAATATGTGCGATCATCGTTCGTGGTCGCATTGTTGCTTCCACCGTTCGAACTAACTATTTCGAACCATTTGCCACGTTCAATATTCTTTGTTCCTTCAAAGAGCAGATGCTCAAAGAAGTGGGCAAAGCCTGTTCGTTCCGGGTTCTCATCTTTAGCGCCTACATGGTAAGACACAGCTACCGTTACAACCGGGGCCGTATTGTCCTGGTGAAGGATGACATGCATGCCATTTTCTAAATCATACTCTTCGAAATCAACCTGCTGGGCATAAGACATAGCAATGGCCAAACTCAGAATTAAGAGGGATATAAATCTGGTCTTCATAAATTTTAAGTTTAAATATTTATTGTTGAATAAGAGTCAATAGCAGCGACTCCTTGAGCGAATACAAAAATAACAAACCTCGGTGAAGTTGCCTTGAAATTAGGATTAAAATAACATCATTTTCAACTTGTAAAACATTTGTAGTTTAAGGAATTACTAGTATATTTGCACCCGCCTTCGAAAGAAGGTTTTACAAATTACAATCAGAATTATAACAACAAGCTATTATGTACGCAATTGTAGAAATAGCAGGGCAACAATTCAAAGTTGAGAAAGACCAGAAGGTGTTTGTTCATCGTCTGAAGGAAGAAGAAGGCAAGAAAGTGGCTTTCGATAATGTTCTTCTTTTGGGTGATGGTGACAAATTCACTGTTGGCGCCCCGGCTATAGACGGTGCTCAGGTAGGAGCAAAAGTCTTGAGACATTTAAAAGGCGATAAAGTAATTGTCTTCAAAAAGAAACGAAGGAAAGGTTATAAGGTGAAGAACGGTCATCGCCAGGCCTTGACCGAAATCCAGATCGAGAACATCGTGGCCACAGGAGCCAAGAAAGCAGCCAAGCCAAAAGCAGAAGCAAAGCCAAAAGCAGAAGCAACGCCGAAGGCTGAGCCAAAGCCAAAAGCACAAGCTAAACCGCAAAAGGAAGTTGAGGCCAAAGCTTCAGCAGACCTGAGCAGCATGACTGTTGCCGAATTGAAGGCAATGGCCAAGGAACAAGGTATCACCGGATACTCATCTATGAAAAAAGCTGACCTGATAGCAGCGTTGAGTAAATAATTGAATTAAAACCCATTTGTCATGGCACATAAAAAAGGAGTAGGAAGTTCGAAGAACGGTAGAGAATCGGAATCGAAACGCCTGGGTGTGAAAATTTTTGGAGGACAAGCTGCAGTAGCGGGTAATATTATTGTCCGTCAAAGAGGCACTGCCCATAATCCCGGTGAGAATGTCTATGCCGGAAAGGACCATACATTACACGCCAAAATTGATGGTACTGTTAAGTTTGAAAAGAAAAAAGGCGGAAAATCATATGTCTCTGTGGTACCACATGACGCATAATATTTGAAGCTTAAAAAATATAACCCCGGCCAGTTGGCCGGGGTTTTTTTATTGCTGCAGGATATCTTTTACAATTTTCAGATGATGGTTGGTATGCACCTGTAAAAAGCGCATGGCATGCGAACGGTCCAGATGTCCGAAATAAGGGTGATCAAAGTATGAGCCTTCATCAAGACTTTTAAATTGACTGGCCAGATTTTTGGTGATTTCAAGTAAATCTTGGACGTCCTGTTTTGTGAGGTCATCAGGAGGGCGGACGGATGTGGGTGATTGGGCACGGCCCCTTGGAATATAATTGCCTGTAAGTGAGAGCGTTCTTAAAACGCTTACACTTGAATTGAACTGATCCGGATCTGATTTTTCGAGGGCAATATAGATCTGTTTGATCGTTAGTAAACTATGATACAGATGCCAGGCCACATTAACTTTTGACACTTCAGGATCGATCGATTCCCCCTTTTCGATATATGATTCGATCTTTAACAGATGCACATCGAGAAAATCAGGATTATTCACATTCATTTTTACCCTTGTTAGAATTAGGAGTGCAAGAACAGCCATCAGCAAGAATGAAATCACTTTCTTCATTTGACTATATTTTAACTAAAAATAAAACAAAACCCTCACTCAGGAGCAAGGGTTCATGTTAAGATAGATAATTTTGCCAATTAGTACCTGTAGTAATCGGGCTTATATGGTCCTTCAACCTTGACCCCGATGTAATCGGCCTGATCTTTTCTCAGCTCAGTAAGCTCAACACCGATCTTTTCCAGGTGAAGTTTTGCAACCTTCTCGTCGAGGTGTTTAGGTAGCATGTAGACCTTGTTTTCATAGCGTTCGCTGTGCTTCCACAATTCGATTTGCGCCAGGGTCTGGTTGGTGAAAGAATTGCTCATCACAAAACTAGGATGACCGGTAGCACAACCGAGATTTACCAGACGTCCCTCAGCCAGAATGATAACATCCTTTCCGTTCAGGGTATATTTGTCTACCTGTGGTTTGATCTCAACTTTCGTATTACCGTAATTACCGTTTAACCAGGCCATGTCTATTTCGTTATCAAAATGCCCGATGTTGCAGACGATTGCCTTGTCTTTCATCGCCTTGAAATGTTCACTGGTGATGATATCCTTATTCCCTGTACTGGTTACGAAAATGTCGGTCACATCAACAACGCTTTCAAGTTTTTTGACTTCAAACCCGTCCATTGCTGCCTGCAGAGCGCAAATGGGGTCTATTTCAGTGACGGTCACAATTGCTCCGGCTCCACGGAATGAAGCTGCGGTTCCTTTACCAACATCGCCATATCCGCACACCACGACCCTTTTTCCGGCAATCATGATATCGGTAGCACGTTTCACAGCGTCTACAGCACTTTCCCTGCAGCCATATTTGTTATCGAACTTGCTTTTGGTTACAGAGTCATTCACATTGATGGCAGGCATGGGCAAGGTACCATTCTTCATCCGATCATAAAGGCGATGAACCCCGGTGGTGGTCTCTTCTGACAGGCCTCTGATGCCGGATACCAATTCAGGGTATTTGTCGAAAACCATATTGGTGAGATCTCCCCCGTCGTCAAGAATCATATTTAATGGTTTCCTCTCTTCACCAAAGAAAAGTGTCTGTTCAATACACCAGTCAAATTCTTCCTCTGTCATACCTTTCCATGCATAAACGGCGATTCCCGCATCTGCAATGGCTGCTGCCGCATGGTCCTGGGTAGAAAAAATATTGCAGGAGCTCCAGGTTACTTCCGCACCAAGGTCGATAAGTGTTTCGATCAGAACCGCCGTTTGAATGGTCATATGCAAACAACCTGCGATCCTGGCTCCCTTAAGCGGTTTTGAATCCTTGTATTCCTCACGTAAACTCATCAGTCCGGGCATTTCTGCCTCGGCCAACTCAATCTCCTTCCGCCCCCATGAGGCAAGGGACATATCCTTCACTTTAAAAGGTACAAAAGGAATTGTCTTTGTGTTCATAGTCAATTTCTGTTTATAAGTAGATTGCAACTTTGGGTTTAAACCTCAAAAAGGTTAAATTCGCTCTCCAAAATCATGTCGCAATCTCGGTAATAGTTTAACTTGATATTGCGGTTGCAAAGATAACCAATAACTTCTAAAGAATTCCATGCCTCTTTACAAAACATTGGAGCCAAGTCCGGGAACGGCCGTTAAAATTTGGAAGATTGAGGAATCATTTGAAGATCTTCTCGGGCCACTGGATCTGCGTCCTGAATCCAGGGAACGCGTGGATAGCATGAAAAGTGAGATCCACCAACGAGGCTTCCTGAGTATAAGACATCTTTTACGCTCTGTTGGTTATACCGATCGCGACCTGTATTACGATGAGTTGGGGAAACCTCATCTCAGGGATAATTCATTTATTTCCATCTCTCATTCATTCGGATTCTCAGGAATTATCGTTTCAGATAAGCCAGTGGGCATCGACATTGAAAAGAAAAGGGAAAAAATAAAAAGGATAGCGGGAAAATTCATAGATTTCGAGTCTTCCTACCTTTCAGAAAAAGCCGGCACCTATGTCGAGAAATTGACTATCATCTGGTGCATTAAAGAATCATTATACAAACTCTATGCACAGCCGGGGCTGAGTTTTAAGGCTCATACCTTTGTCATCCCTTTCGAGTCAACAGATGGCAGAACCCGTGCCTGGATCGATTATGGAGGAAATAAACTTCCCTTCGATGCAGAATTCTTTCCAATAGATGGTTTTGAGTGCGCTTATGTTGTTTCCTGATGAAGTCTATCTACCAACATATCCTGGAAGCACGAAGCAGAAACAATAAATTACTGGCGGTTCTGCTTGACCCGGATAAATTGGATCCTGACAAGACAGCAATTCTTGCAAAAAAAATTAACCGTTCTGCCGCGAATTTAGTTCTTATAGGAGGAAGTGAGGTTGAAAAGAACAAAACCGAACGGATAATTGATCGAATCCAAACTCAAACAGAACTCCCCATTGTCTTATTTCCCGGACATCCTGACCAGGTTTGTCCAAAGGCTGATGGACTGTTCTTTCTTTCTCTGCTTTCAGGAAGGAACCCGGATTATCTTATAGAGAAACATATAGAGGCTGTCCCGATGATCGAGAGCTCGAATTTAGAGGTCATTCCTACCGGTTATATCCTGATTGAAAATGGAAGACCTTCTTCAGTAGAGAGGGTGAGCAGAACTTCACCTATTCCCAGGGATGACGTAGAGCTTATTTGCCGAACTGCCAAAGCAGGAGAATTATTGGGAATGAAACTGATTTACCTTGAGGCCGGAAGCGGCGCACTTCATCCAGTTCCGGATGATGTTATTGCCTCTGTCAGGAAAAGGATATCCATTCCAATAGTGGTTGGAGGAGGAATACGATCGGGTTCTGAGATGCAACAAGCATTTAAGGCAGGGGCTGATATGGTCGTTATCGGCACCGCCATTGAGGAAGACGCAGAATTTCTATCAAGGATCTCATGACTGAAATCATAGACTTTTTTATCGCTGCCTACAAACAAACCCCGGCTTACATGGTCATACTGGAAGCCATAGCTTTTGTCTTTGGAATACTCAGTGTTTATTATGCCAAGAATGCTAACATCTGGGTGTATCCAACGGGTATTATCTGTACAGCAATAACCGTATACCTGCTATATGTGAATGCCTATTTCGGAGATATGATGATGAATTTCTACTATTCCGTTATGAGTATCTACGGATGGTGGAACTGGTCACGAAAAAAAGACGATAAATACGTTGTTCCCATTTCACGGACGAACCACAGGGAAAAATGGATCGGCTTCTTGTTTTTTGTATTGACCATGATAGTGACTTATCTTGTGTATAAGGCATATGATTATGAACTGCAGATCCCAAATTATATAGACATCCTTACTTCAGGAATATTCTTTACTGCCATGTGGTATATGGCAAATAAGAAACTGGAGAACTGGACCCTTTGGATCATCGGTGACCTGATTACAATTCCTTTATATGCCTATCGTGGATTAGGCATGCTCTCGTTGCAATATATTATCTTTACAGTACTTGCCATCCAAGGCTATATCGAATGGAAGAAAAGCTTAAACAGCAACCCTCAAACTGCCTGAAAGTTGTGATCTTTGGTCCCGAGTCGACGGGTAAAACAACTTTGTCTCGAATGCTGGCCAGGCATTACAACTCGGTTTGGGTTCCTGAATATGCGAGGGAATACCTCCAGGCTAAATGGAATAACGAACGAAGAACCTGCGAGCCAGAAGACCTGCTTCCCATAGCAGTGGGACAGATGAAGCTGGAAAATGAACTGGCACAGAAAACGGACTCAGTACTGGTTTGTGACACCGATCTGCTGGAAACCAAGGTTTATTCGGAGGCCTATTACGTTGGGACTTGTGATCCTGTTTTAGAGAAGCACGCCCTTGAAAACACTTACGATCTTTATTTTTTGACTTATATTGATGTTCCGTGGGTTGCAGACGACCTTCGCGATAAGCCCGATGAAAGAATGCGGATGTTCAAAGCATTTGAACAAGCCTTAATCAAATATAACAGACCATATGTTGTACTGAAAGGCAGCAAGAATGAACGCCTGACCGAAGCGGTAAGATATATTGATGATTTATTGAGTAATCGCACATGATATTTAGCCCCGGTGATATAGAGCAGATTAAAGAAAAAGGCCTTACTGTGAGCCAGGTTAATTCGCAGTTAGAGACTTTTAAAAATGGATTACCTCCTGTCCGTATTGCATCCCCTGCAACCATTGAGAAAGGGATTCTCAGGCTCTCAGATGAGGATTTGAAGCATTACTCTTCTTGCTTTGAACAGGAGAAGGCAAGGACGAGGATAGGAAAATTCGTGCCGGCTTCAGGCCAGGCCACCAGGATGTTTAAATTCCTGTTCGAATTCCTGGAATGCTTTAATCCTGAGGAAGATAAGAGCTCTGATTTCCTGGGGAAGCCTGAGTTTAAACTTTTAAATTTTTTTAATGACAATAAACATAGGCTCCCCTTCTATAACCGATTGCAGGAGGGAATAAAATCATCAAATCCCAAGTATAATGATGAACTGTATGCCTTGATTAAGTTTATGCTTGATGAGTAAGGACTTCACCTTGGAGGATTACCCAAGGGATTAATAGATTTCCATATATACGGAGATAAAGCCCGGACAGCCTTTGAAGAGCATTTGCACGAGGCCCTCTCATACCTGAAATGCGACAACAAAATTAAACTGCATTTTACAGTATCCCCGGATCATCGGCCGCTTTTTAAATCAAAACTGGCTGAAATTCGCAGGGCTTTTGAAAAGGAGTACAGATGCAAACTCGAAGTGTCATTTTCAGTGCAAGATCCTTCAACGGATACCTTAGCGGTGAACCCTGATAACAGCCCCTTCCGTGATGAGAATGGCAACTTGGTTTTCAGGCCTTCCGGTCATGGAGCCTTGTTGCTGAATCTTGATGCCCTTGAGGAAGATTTGGTATTCCTCAGGAACATAGACAATGTTGCAACGGAAAAAAGGAATGCTGAGATCAGCATATACCGGAGTGCCCTGGCCGGTTTATTGATCGAGAAAAAAAATATAGCTTTTGAATTGTTGGCTCAGTTAAATGATACCGACCCCGATACAGAGAAATTAAATAGTCTATGCCGAATCGCTAAGGATGAACTTAATATCTTCGAATCAGAAAACATGGAGTCCGCATCCAAACCTGATCGCATTAAATGGTTAAGATCGGAACTTGAACGGCCAATCAGGGTATGTGGGATGGTAAAGAATGAAGGTCAGCCGGGAGGAGGCCCTTTCTGGGTGGCTGAGAGGGACGGATCGGTTTCACTTCAAATTGTTGAGCTTGCCCAAATTGACAGGGATCAGCCAGATCAGGCCGGGATCCTGTCAAAAGCAACCCATTTTAATCCGGTTGATATCGTTTGCTGGTTAACCAACAGTGAGGGCCAGCCTTACAATTTATTAAAATTCAGCGATCCGGATTCAGCATTTATAAGTGAGAAGACCCATATGGGGAAACCTTTGAAGGCAATGGAAATGCCCGGACTCTGGAACGGAGGAATGGCCAATTGGATGACCTTTTTTGTGGAAGTACCATTAAGCAGCTTCAACCCGGTTAAGACTGTTAATGACCTGCTTGGCCCAATGCATTCAAATTTATGAATTCCGATCTGATCAGAAACGAAATCAGCTTTAAAGCCCTCCGGAGTTCCGGTGCCGGTGGTCAGCATGTGAACAAGGTTTCCACAAAGATCGAATTACAATTCGACATTCAAAATTCAGAAGGTCTTAACGAGGATGAAAAAACCAGGCTGTTATCACATTTGTCCAATCGAATCAATAAAAATGGTGTGTTGATCTTGCACTGTGATGAGGCCAGGAGCCAATACAGAAATAAGGAAATCGTAACAGAGCGGTTTTTTAAATTAGTAACTGATTCCCTCGTTCAGAAAAAGAAAAGAAAACCGACCAAAGTTTCTAAAAAAGCCACAGAAAAGCGTTTAGAGGATAAGCGTCGCCTCAGTCAGAAAAAGACAGACAGGAGGGATCCTGAAATTTAGTAAGGCCTGCTGTAGGAATTAGATCAATACTGTATTATCTTTGCAACGTTCTCAAAAAAGGGGTGCCAATTCCCGGTGAAAATCGGCAGGCTGAGATCATACCCATGGAACCTGGAACAGGTAACGCTGTTTAGGGAAAATCAATCGCATTACAGGAAGAAGAGCGATTGAGAAATAATAGTAAAATCAGTTTCAAAAACAAACCTGAATATTCCCCTTTTATTCGGAAAAATTTATTCGGATGAAAAAGATATTTTGTTTGGCCTTTTTCATTTCGTTAGCCTTTCTGGCTAACGGACAGGAAAAACCAGCAGACAGCACTAAGGTTGAAACCCTTGATGAGGTCTTATTGACAGCCATAAGGGTTAAACCCGATGCTCCTATAACGCACTCCAATGTAAAAAAAGAAGAATTAGCCAACAGGAACCTGGGACAGGACATGCCCATACTGCTAAATTATCTGCCTTCCGTGGTAACCACATCAGATGCCGGGGCTGGAGTTGGTTATACCGGGATAAGGGTAAGGGGTGTAAGCCCGCAGTCAACTAATATTACCATCAATGGCATACCTTATAATGATGCTGAATCCCTTGGGACTTTCTGGGTTAACCTTGGTGATTTTGCCTCCTCTGTAGAAAGCCTTCAGCTTCAGCGGGGTGTAGGTACTTCAACCAACGGATCTGGTGCTTTTGGAGCCAGCATAAATATTCTGACCGATGCGATTACAGAGAGGGCATTTGGCGAGATCTCTAATTCATTCGGCAGTTTTAATACCCGTAAGCATACCGTGAAATTTGGAACAGGATTGCTTAATGACCGCTTCGAGTTTTCCGGCCGATTGTCCCAAATAAAGTCTGATGGCTATATAGATCGTGCTGAAGCCGACCTGAAGTCCTATTTTTTGCAGGCTGGTTATCGTTATGGCAATACCCTAATCAAGGCCCTGGTTTTTGGAGGACACGAGATCACTTACCAGGCGTGGTACGGCATAGATGCTGAAACTCTTGCAACAGACCGTACTTTTAATCCTTCCGGAATTTACACGGATGAAGAGGGTAATATGCGGTTTTATGATAACGAAGTAGATAATTATAAGCAGGACCATTACCAATTGCACTGGAACCAGAGGATCAACAATGAGTGGCGTTTTAACATTGGCTTGAATTATACTTACGGCAGAGGATTCTTTGAGCAATACCGGGAAGATGAGAGTTTTACCGACTATGGGTTAGATCCTGTAACTGTGGGTTCGGAAACCGTTAATTCGACAGACCTCATAAGGCGGAGATGGCTTGATAATGACTTCTATGTTGTTAATGCCCATGCTAACTATCGAAACGACAGGCTTGTAGCTGATTTCGGCGGATCATACAGTTATTATGAAGGAGATCATTTCGGGGAGATCATCTGGGCCAGGTTTGCGGGGGACACTGAGATCAGGGATCGATACTATGACGGATTGGGCAGTAAAACGGATATTAATTTCTTTGGAAAGTCGACGTTCAGGCTCAATGAAAATTTACAGCTTTATGGTGACCTCCAGCTAAGATTGGTCAATTATACCACCGAAGGATTGACCTCAGATCGTGTGAATCTATTGGTGGATGAATCCTATCAGTTCTTTAACCCCAAGGTGGGAGCCACCTATACCCTTGACGACCGTAACAGTTTGTATTTTTCTTATGCCAGGGCCAACAGGGAGCCAAACCGTACCGATTTTGAGAGTAACCCCGAGATAAAGCCAGAACAGCTGAATGACTTTGAGCTGGGTTGGCGTCATATCTCGGAAAAATTTCAATTTAATGTGAATGGCTACTATATGCTTTACAACGAACAATTGGTTTTAACAGGTGCTCTTGATGACGTCGGAAATCCGATCAGGAATAACAGCGGCGAGAGCTACAGGCTGGGACTTGAAGTTGATGCGGGGTTCGCTCTGAGTAAAGCATTCACTCTTCAACCAAATTTTACGATTAGTACTAATAAGAATTTGGAAACCGTCGCTTCTATTGATGGTGAATTGGTCAACCTCGGGACGACGAACATCTCTTTTTCACCCGAATTTGTGGCTGGTAATTCCATTGTGTATAAGCCAAATGAACGCATTCAGATAAATTTGTTGAGCAAGTTTGTTGGAGAGCAATTTATGGGGAATACAGATTCTGAAGTTTCAAGGCTGGAGAGTTATTTTGTTAACGATCTGAACATCACATATGAGATCAGGCCGAAAACGATCTTTAAATCGATATTATTATCGGCCCTTGTCAATAATATCCTGGATGAAGAATATGTGTCGAATGGATATTATTTCACCTATGATGATGACTTCTCAAATCCAGGTGTGATTACGACGATAGAAGGAGCTGGTTACTACCCCCAGGCAACAATAAATTTCCTTGTTGGAGCAACGCTCAGATTTTAATTCGTGACCAGAAGAAGGTTTCCGCTTAGTTCAACCCTGTATGCTTTGAGTCCGCATCGGAGATTGGGGTTTCCAAGCGGCTGCCCCGTAAACAGGCTGTAGGTGTTCTCATCGGCACAGCCACAAACGCCTTCAAGTCCGTTTATGGTAAGGATGGAACAAAGGTTTTGGGAGTGATTCGGATCGGCTGCATCATAGGCTACGTAACCAGTGCCTGTATTGGTGACAATTATTCCGCCATTGCCCTGGTTCGGCACATAAACAGGGTTTGAAACAAAGTTTAGGTCGTTATACTGAGGCAGGTTTAGGTTCAGGCTAGCATTAACAGCCGCGTTCAGTAGAAAGTTACAATTTGAATTGTTGTCGTCGCTTCTGCTGCATGAGAAAACAAGCGGGATTAGCAGTAATACAAGTAGTCTTTTCATAGGGGTCATCAAGCCTGCCGCAAGTTACGACAAAAAGCTTACTTATTAAATATTTCGTATATTTGCAATACGATCTCGTGTAAGCGGGATTTTTTGTATTTATATGCGTGGTAATCAGCGCATTAATAGTTAAATTTATGCATTATGAGCAATATCTCTTATTATACTGAAGAGGGATTGAAAAAACTGAGGGAAGAGCTGAATCACCTTAAGGATGTAGAGCGTCCTAAAGCCTCCCAGGCCATTGCTGAGGCCAGGGATAAGGGTGATCTGAGCGAGAATGCTGAATACGATGCAGCCAAGGAAGCACAGGGTCTTCTTGAATTGAAGATTTCCAAATTGGAGGAAATAGTTGCAAACGCCCGATTGATTGATGAGTCGCAGCTTGACACATCCAAGGTCCTGGTATTGTCTACAGTGAAAATCAAGAATCAGACCAACGGAATGGAAATGACCTACACCCTGGTTGCTGAAAGCGAGGCCGACCTGGCTTCAGGTAAGATCTCGGTAAGCTCACCCATAGGTAGAGGATTGCTGGGGAAATCGGTTGGAGATGTTGCTGAGATAAAGGTGCCTAACGGTACTATGAAGTTTGATATCCTTGAAATAACCCGTGATTAATGGCTTCCATTTTTACAAAGATCGTGAAAGGGGAGATTCCTTCCTACAAGATAGCAGAGACCGATCGCTATTTTGCATTTCTTGACATCAATCCAAATTCAAAAGGGCATACCTTATGTATTCCCAAACGGGAGGTCGATAAGATCTTTGACCTGGATAAGGAAGAGTATGAAGGATTAATGTCTTTCTGCTACCAGGTGGCAAAGGCCATTGAAAAAACAGTGCCCTGCCAACGAATCGGAATGTCCGTGATCGGGCTGGAAGTTCCCCATGTTCACGTGCATCTTATCCCTCTTCATTCTATGGAGGATGCCAGGTTTACTTCAAAGTATTCCATGAGTGATGAGGAATTCAGATCCTTGGCGAAGCAGATTTCCTCTAATTTAGGCGATATTTAGACTGATCTGCATCGTGGTGCCCTTGTTCGTCTCCGAACTCAGGACCCTGATCTTGCCCCTGTGATAATCTTCGATGATACGTTTCGATAAGGACAACCCAAGTCCCCAGCCCCGTCGTTTTGTAGTAAAGCCGGGATCAAAGATAGATTTAAACTGGCTCTTCGAAATCCCTTTCCCGCTGTCGGAAACATTTATTACAACGTATTTATCTTTTTTCTCTATGGAGATCGAAAGTGTACCCTTTCCTTTCATGGCGTCTATTGCGTTTTTTACCAGGTTCTCAATCGTCCAGCTGTAAAGCTGTTCATTAAGCATGACATAAACTTCCTCTCCGGGCTCATGCAATTCTATCTGAACAAGCTTTGAGGACCTCGATCTGAGGTATTCATACGCCTCTTTAGTTGCGCCTACGATGTCGGTTCGCTTGAGCTTTGGAACCGACCCAATCTTGCTGAAGCGCTCGGTAATAATCTGAAGCCTGTTGATATCTTTCTCAATCTCACTGATATACTCTGGGTTCACCTTCTCCGATTTCAGGATCTCTGCCCATCCAACAAGTGAGGACAGTGGCGTACCGATCTGATGTGCAGTTTCCTTGGCCATGCCTGACCAGAGTTTATTTTGGGTAGCTATTTTGGAGCTTCGGTAAAAAAAGTAAACAACTGCCCCAAACAGGAAAATGATAAGCAATAAAGCAAGCGGGTAGTATTTCAGCTTATTGAGCAAAGGGGAATTTCCATAATAGACAAGATTTCGGACTTCTCCCTGGTATTTGACTTCAATAGGGGTGTTCTCAGCCTGAAACTTTTCGATGAGTTTCCTGACCATCAATGAATCCCCAATCATGTTATCGGGAATGTTTTTATGACTGATGTAATTGCCATTCAGATCTGTCAGGATCATGGGAGTAGACGTATTGCTTTGCATGATCTGGAGAGGTAATTCACCGATATCCTCATTCAGATTGTCTACATCGTTGATCTCTGTATAGGAGAAGGACCAATTCTGCATTTTTATCCGTTCTTCACTCTTAAAATTCTGAAAAAACACATAAGTGTTCCAGAGAATTAAACTGATAATGATAAAAGAAGCCAGGATAAGAATCCAACGCAGTGCATTGCGATTTGTGGTTAGCGACATGCCCTGTTTTTTTCGATTTTAAATATAATGGAATTATGTTAATAATATTGCTCCAATTCTTGATAAATCGGTTTTAGGATGCGACATGGAATAGCTAAATTTGATCCCAAACCAAAGGGGTATGACGTCTTATTTTCCAGAGGATTTAAAGGTTAGCCAATTGCATTCGCTTTTGTTGAGCTCTGTCGCTCCAAGGCCGATTGCATTTGCCAGTACCATTAATAAGGAAGGAAAGCCGAACCTGTCTCCCTTTAGTTTTTTCAACGTGTTCAGCGCTAATCCGCCTATCCTTATCTTCTCACCTGCCAGACGGGTCAGGGATAATACAACAAAACATACACTGGAAAATGCCAAATCGACGAAAGAAGTAGTGATTAATGTGGTAAACTATGACATTGTTCACCAGATGTCGCTGGCCAGCACAGAATATCCTGAAGGGGTAAATGAATTCGAAAAATCCGGACTCACTATGTTGAAATCGGAAGTGGTTAAGCCCTTCCGCGTAGCAGAGTCTCCGGTTCAGTTTGAGTGCAGGGTCAACGAAGTCATCGCACTGGGAACAGAACCCGGAGCTGGCAACCTGATAGTTTGTGAGTTACTTAAGATGCATATCTCTCATGATGTGTTGATGACAGACGGTTCTATTAATCAGGAACGGCTGGATCTTGTAGCCCGAGCCGGCGGGAATTATTACAGCAGGGCAAACAGGGGATTTTTTGAGATTCCCAAACCATTGAGAAGCCTTGGTATTGGGGTGGATGCTATGCCCGATATTGTTAAAAACAGTATGATCCTGACCGGGAATGATCTCGGTATGCTGGGAAACATTGATGCTCTTCCTACGAAAAAGGAGATCGAGGAATTTGTCAGGGATGTCAGTGAGAGATACCCTGACATCAGGGAAATGTCGCACCGGGAAAAGCATAAAATTGCTCAGAATTACTTAAGTTACGGTGATGTTCAGAGCGCATGGAAATTGTTATTAAGTTAAATTGAAATAAATAAAGAGATGGAAGTACAGGGAAGAATTAAAATGATAGGAGAAACCAAGGAATATGGGAACAACGGGTTCAGGAAACGCGAGCTTGTTCTGACGACCGAAGAGCAATATCCCCAGCATTTGATGATTGAGTTTGTTCAGGATAAAACCGATTTGCTGAATTCCTACCAGGTAGGGCAGGAAGTTAAGATCAGTATCAATCTCAGGGGAAGGGAATGGGTCAATCCCCAGGGGGAGACCAAATACTTCAATTCTATCCAGGGTTGGCGTATAGAAACGTTTCAGAATGAGAGCCAGGATAACATTGAACCCTTACCACCAATGGACGCCTTCGAGCCGGTTAATGACCTGAATGAGGACGATCACGACGATCTGCCTTTTTAATACCGATTTATAAAAGTTCATCCCCGGATATCCCGGGGATTTTTTCAAAGAAAAAGTCCTGAGAAACTCAGGACTTCATACTGTGGTTTTAGGTTTTCTGATCAGCGCTAACAAACTCAAAAAAAAGCAATGATGAACAAATTTATATAACGCAGATCACTTCAAATATGATGAAAATTTGTGTATTTTCAAAGTATTTATTGAGATTATTGGGATATAAAGACCACGTTTTTCAATGCATTTTCTTCATGATGATTCACCTTTCCCTGACGTAAGTGAGGCCAGGAAGGATGGCTTGCTTGCCATCGGTGGCAGCCTGAGTTCCGACAGGCTGATAGAAGCATACAACGCAGGAATCTTTCCGTGGTTCAGTTATGAGGAACCTGTACTTTGGTGGTCTCCCGACCCCAGGTTTGTGCTCTTTCCAGATAAAATCAAGATTTCCAAAAGCATGAAAGGGTTGTTAAAGAAGGATTTATTTCATATTACAGTAAACCGGGCGTTCAGGTATGTTATTGAACAGTGTGCTTTAACAAAAAGGAAGAATCAACCAGGCACATGGATTAGTCCTGATATGATAAGGGCTTATTCTGAACTCCATGACCGGGGTATGGCAAAATCGGTTGAAGTTTGGGAGGGAAAGGAACTTGTAGGCGGCTTTTACGGCGTGGATCTCGGGAATGGCGTGTTTTGTGGTGAAAGTATGTTTAGCCTTAAAAGCAACGCGAGTAAGTATGGATTTATACGCTTTATAAATCAGTCCGACTATAAATTGATCGATTGTCAGGTTTACACTGATCATCTGAAAAGTCTCGGTGCTGAATTATTGCCAAGACATAAATTTTTAAGATATTTACAGAGTTAAACAAAACTATCTTGTTGCTCCATCAATTTCCAAGTATCATTCAATGTTGACAATAGAAGATTTTCACAAGCATGATGATAGGGAAGCTTTTATGGCTATTCTGAGGGAAAAGGTCGATCCCGAACGCCTTGATCAGATCCTTTTTGAAGTCCAGTATGAAAAGCAACTGCTTCAGCTTCAGGCTGAACTGGTAGATCTTCAGCAATGGGTAGCCAGGCATAACAAACGAGTATGTGTTATCTTTGAAGGTCGGGATGCAGCTGGGAAAGGCGGCGCCATCAGGCGATTTGCCCAACACCTGAACCCGCGTTCAATGCGCATTGTTGCCCTGAACAAACCCACTGATGTTGAAAAGGGACAATGGTATTTCAGAAGATATATAAAAGAGCTTCCTAATCCGGGCGAGATCGTGTTTTTTGACAGAAGCTGGTATAACCGTGCTGTAGTTGAACCCGTAATGGGATTCTGTGACCAGGAACAATATGATAAATTTATGGTGCAGGTGCCCGAATTCGAGCATATGCTTTATGAGGACGGTGTTCATATCATCAAGTTTTGGTTCTCTATTTCAAAAGATGAGCAGGAAAGGAGATTCCTCTCAAGGCTTCAAAACCCCCTGAAGAGGTGGAAATTCAGTTCGGTGGATAAAGAAGGTCAGAAAAAATGGGATGATTATACCTTCTACAAGGAGCAGATGTTCAGTAAAACACATACCACATTCAGCCCCTGGATCATTATCAGGACCAATAATAAAAGATTAGCCCGGCTTGAAAGTATTCGATATGTGCTTTCAAAATTTGATTATGAAGGCAAGGGCAGTTCAGCCAAGATTATTTTACCGGACCCGAATATTGTTCAACGCTATCACAGGCTCATTAACCAAATAGACTGATGGACGGACTGACTTCAAAAGATGTAAAGCGACTGAATACGCGCAGGGCCCTAAAAGAATTTTTGATGTCTGAAGACTCTTCCATCAGTAAGGTTCTCAGGGATGTTAGCTATGAATCGCGCATAAAATTGCTTCAGGTTGAGTTGATCCATTTGCAGCATTGGGTTCAGCAGTATGGGAAAAAGATTGTCATCGTATTTGAGGGCAGGGATGCTGCGGGCAAAGGCGGGGCTATCAGGCGTATTACTGAACACCTCAATCCCCGTGAATTCAGGGTAGTTGCTCTTCCAAAACCTTCGGAAGAAGAAAAAGGACAATGGTACTTTCAGCGATATATCAACCGTTTACCAAGAAAGGGCGAAATCGTATTCTTCGACCGAAGCTGGTATAACAGGGCTGTGGTTGAACCGGTGAATAGATTCTGCAGCGATGAAGAATACGAAATCTTTATGACCCAGGTCAATGATTTTGAACGTATGATCATCGAGTCTGGAATCACACTGTTAAAGTTTTATTTCTCGATCTCAAAAGACGAACAGGAAAAACGATTCGAGGAGATCATCAGTAGCCCGGTAAAAAAATGGAAATACAGTAAGGTAGATCAGAAGGCTCTCAAACTCTGGGATTCATATACCCAATATAAAGAGCGGATGTTTGAGACTACCGACACCGAAATCGCGCCATGGAATATCATCAAGGCAAATAAAAAATCAAAAGCCCGTATAGAGGTCATTAAACGTATTCTTGACCTTGTGCCTTACACGCCTAAAGATGTGGCCGGTATAGATTACATAATTAAAAAAGAGGAGGATTCTGAGTGATTTTTACCTAAGTTATGCAATAAGCCTGCTCAATAAAATACCTCTATTGATCGATTAAATTCGCTGGCCTTTAAAGTAGAGTACATTTGAGGCAGTTTTAGCTGCTGGCCTTAAATAATTTCCGGGATTTATCTGTAAACAATACTGGTCGATATGGAATCCATATTCTTTCTTTCCCGGGGGTGCCCAAATATCGAGATATCCCAGCAGAAAACCCAAGATCATTCTGAGGCTTAAATCCTTATACTTCATTGTACCTGAAACAGTTTGTTTCGTGATCGTTCACCATGCCTGTAGCCTGCATATGAGCGTAAACTACTGTTGTGCCAACAAATTTAAATCCACGCCTTTTCAAGTCTTTGCTGATCCTGTCACTCAATGAGGAATTAGCAGGGATGTCACTCGGCTCTTTAAATGAGTTCTTGATGGGTTTGCCATTTGTAAACCCCCATATATATTTGCTGAAGCTACCGAATTCTTCCTGCACTTTTATGAATGCCTTAGCATTTGTGACAGTAGCTCTCACCTTAAGTCTATTCCTGATTATCCCGGTATCTGTAAGCAGTTCTTCAATTTTGGATTCGTCATAGTCCGCAATTTTCTTATAGTCGAAATTATCTAGAGCTCTTCTGAAATTCTCCCGTTTCCGAAGAATGGTAATCCAACTCAAACCAGCCTGGAAGGTTTCCAGAACGAGGAACTCGAATAACTTTCCATCGTCATATACAGGCACTCCCCATTCGTTATCATGATAGGCTTCATAAAGAGGATCGCCAAGGCACCATTTGCAACGGTTTTTATTCATTTGTAAGGAAAATTGAATTCTCCTACTAATGTAATGATTGTTACGCTTAGATCCTGTCTAAGCCATAACTTTGCAGGAATAACATATGAAATCTTCAACCATAAAATACCAACCCCAAATCACCGGATACGATCCAGAAAAGGCCATGAGCTATGAGGAATACCAGTCCCTTTTGGAAGAATTGGTGAATAATGAAGCAACAACTGGCCAAGAACAGTTACCCAGCCTGGTAAATTATACCATGTTGAATTTAAGGCGCCATAAAAGATGGCATAAAACTCTTAAAATAGATCCGCACGATTTAAAACCATTGAAGGGAAAATTACTTCCCCGAATGTCATGGATCGTTCTTACTGAAAGCTGGTGTGGTGACGCGGCACACCTGATGCCGGTCATGTATGAGTTGGCCAAACTAATAGGAAATATCGATATCAAGGTATTGCTAAGGGATGAAAATCCTGCGCTTATGGACCGCTATCTATCAGATGGGAGCCGGTCAATTCCTAAACTGATCGCAATAGGAAAGGATAGCAAAGAGGAATTATTCGTTTATGGTCCGCGCCCCAGTGAGGCAACACGTATGGCAGACGTTTTCAAATCGGAGCATGGTTCTCTTACACCGGAGTTCAAAGAAGAACTTCAGCATTGGTACAATAAGGATAAGGGGCAAACCACAATTAAGGACCTTGTTGAGAAGCTCAGGTCGTTATGATTTTCCCTGGAACATGAAAGTAATGGTGCCAAGTTGCTTGAAGCGGGATGCATCGGGGTTAAATTTTGAATCCAGGGCATATTCTATGGCGTGATCAATAAGGCATTGGTTTTTAGATGTTGATGCGTTATTATACTCTGCACCAATGACTTTACCTGCCATGTCCACTTCAATACTTATCACGATCTTGCCTCCACGTTCACACAGGTAAATGGGGGGTGGAAGGAATTCAGCTTCCCTGTCAATAAGAGAGTAACTAACTGTGCTGTTACGAATCCTGCCGTCCTGATTTGAAGCAGGCGAGGAACGTTGATCTGGTGAGCGCCTGGCAATTACTGAATTGATCTCCTTATAGGAATCCAGATAGTCCTGATTTTCTTCGGGGGAATCTGTCTTACTGTTTAATTTATCGCTGATATCAAGATCTCTCGAGTCCCTGTTACGGATCTTTTCCAGGGTGTTCCTGAATTCTTCATCCTCAAAATTGTCATAATCCCTGGTCTCATTAAAAGCCTTGTTTGTCGACATCACTTCGTCAAGGCTTTTTAAAATTTCTTCCAATTCCTCAACTTCAGGCTCTTCGCCTGAAATGATTTCGAAATAAGTTTCCGCGATCAATTCATTCTTCTTTTTCAAATGGATATTGAAAGTCATAAGCACCATTGTTGCGGAAAGCAATATGGTGATCAAAAGAGCTTTATTTGAATCGTTCAGTCGCATTTAGGTACTTAATATACGAAGAACAAGGTGAATTGGTTCAGATAGCAATTTTCCCATTCCGGGGAAAGGAGAAAACGATAAGGGCGGTTATCATTGTCATTTTTCAATTCCGGACTGTAAATCTGCAATAAAATCTTCAACACTTAGCGCATCTTTTAATTGATATGAACCGATAGCCTCCCTTTTCAGGTTAGTTAAATGAGCTCCGCTCTCTAATGCCTTGCCGAAATCATGAACCAACGACCGAATATAGGTGCCTTTTCCGCATACAACCTTAAAATCGACTTTGAGATCATCATGTATGCCGGTTATTTCAAAGCTTTCAACCATCACACGTCGAGGCCTTATCTCTGTGTCCTTCCCTTCACGCGCAATTTTATACAATCTTTTTCCATCCTGTTTTACCGCCGAGTAAATCGGTGGAATTTGCTCAATATCACCGATAAATCCTTTGGTGGTCTCGAGGAGCATATCTTTATTGATGTGATCGGTTGGAAATCTCTGGTCGATTTCAGTCTCCCTGTCAAATGAGGGCGTTGTGCTTCCCAGTAACATGCTGCCGGTATATGTTTTCGGAAGCCCCTGAAATTCCTCTATTGCCTTGGTCTTTTTCCCGGTACACAGGATCAGAAGACCAGTAGCCAGAGGATCGAGAGTGCCTGCATGTCCAACCTTAAGCTTTTTTATTTTGAAGTGTCGGCATAAGGTCCAACGAATTTTGTTCACTACCTGAAAGGAAGTCCATCCAATAGGTTTATCTACCAGGATTAACTCCCCCTCCCTGTAATCTTCTAATGATTTCATATTAACTCCTGCTGGCGAGGTAGATGGCCAATATGCCCACGGCCACACAATAAATTGAGAAATAGGTCAGCTTCGATCGTTTTACCAGCCTGATCATCCATGTACAGGCAAATAATCCGGAAATAAATGCAGCGATAAAACCTGCCGACAATACGGTAAAATTATCGCTTTCATAGCTGAGTTCACCACTGATGATGTCCTTAGCGATCTTTCCAATGATCAACGGCACCACCATCAGGAAGGAGAACCTTGCTGCTTTCGTTTTGTCATTGCCAAGCAAAACGGAGGTTGATATGGTGGCTCCCGATCTTGATACTCCGGGAAGCATCGCTATGGCCTGGGAAAAGCCTATAACAAGGGCATTCATAAATGTGACTGGTTTTCTGGTATCTCTGGCCCTGTCTGCAAGATATAGCAGCAAAGCCGTAAGGATAAGCATAAATCCTACCAGCTTGATGTTCCCTCCAAACAATTCGGCTAGTTCGGCTTCATAGGTGTATCCTATTATTCCTGCGGGTAGCATGGAAACTCCGATCTTGAAAACAAAACGCGTCTCTTCATTCCAATTGAACTTAAATAATCCAGAAAGAATCTTAGCTAAATCTTTTCTGAATACAACAATGGTGCTCAAGGCTGTCGCAAAGTGAAGCACTACGGTAAACAAAAGACTTTCCTCAGGCAAGGACTGATCACCGAGCAGGGCTTTGCCTAACTCGAGGTGGCCGCTGGAAGACACAGGCAGGAATTCAGTGAGCCCCTGAACAATTCCAAGTAAAATGGCATCCATTACATCCACGGCCTAAAAATATCAAAAAGAAGGGATTAAGTTGAAAAGAGATTTATTTATTTTTTTTGCCATTTTCCGGATCGATCAGGATGGCATAAACCTGCATGGCAAATCCGATCAAAACGATAGTTGGAGCCAGACGAATCCTTCTGAAACTGAAGATCTCCGGATTAAAGACTTCAGGATCATCACTTCCGCCACCCGCCATCAGAATAAACCCCAGAGCGATGCATCCCAGACCTATGAACATCCATTTGTAATTCCGCTTTCCGAAAATAAACCTTGAATCTGAAGTTTGCTTTCTTTTTTTCTCTCCCAAAATACTTTTTTTGATTCTATGTGGATTAGCCTTCAATTGACACCGCAATGTAAGCGGTAATCTGGTATTTCCATTTTTCTCAATAGCCTGAACAGGTGCAAAGTAAAGGATTTATTCAAAACAGCCGTGTTAATTTCACTTAAAATAAATCGCGATTAAGCCGGGTGGAAACCTGATAAAAGCCTGGTAAAAATAGCATAGATCAATTTTTCCAATAACGTTTAATGCTATCCGGTTGATCCTGCATTAATAAAGCCGTTCGGTTTTCAGGTTAAGGAATCGCTGGGTAGCAAAGAAGGTGCTTAACCAGGAGATCAGGATTCCGAGTGCAAATATGAAAATAAATAATATTCCGAGCAGCAGGGGTTTCTTGAGCAATTCCAGTTCAGGGAAGGTTTGGTCTACGTAATAGAGCACCACTCCCATCCCTATAAGGGCAAGGAAGGAACCTATAACGCCCAGCTTTACATTTTGATACAGAAATGGTCTCCTGATGAATCGTTTGGTAGCACCAACCATTTGCATGGTCTTAATGATAAAGCGTTTTGAATAAACAGCCAGCCTGATTGAACTGTTTATGAGCAAAACCGCGATAACTGTGAAAACCGCGCTGATAACCAGAACCCATATGCTGATTCGCTTCACATTGCTGTTCATAATGGCAACCAGGTCCTTGTCATAACGCACATCATCCACAAATGATTTAACAATGGTGGCACTTGCAATCTCATCGAGCTTTTCTTCAGTAACGAATTCAGCCTTAAGGTTGACCTCAATTGAATTCTGAAGAGGATTGTAACCAACATCATCCAGAAAATCATCGCCATACTCCTGTTTCATAAATTCTGCTGCTTCATCTTTGGAAATATACCTGGTTTCCTTGATATAACTGGAAAGTGACAGGCTTTTCTGCAACTGGGCTATCTCAACCGGCTTTGCCGAATCGTTCAGGTAAATGGTCATAACAACCCGTTCCTTGAAATTATCTGAAATGGTTTTAGCATTCAGAACAAGCATACCGAGTATGCCGAGAAGGAACAAAACAAGGGCTATGCTGAGAACAACAGAGAAATAAGAAGAGATCAATCGTCTTTTTTGGTGTTTTTCGTACTCTGTGCTCATGTTTCCCCTGTTGATGATGTAAAAATAAAAAAGTAAATTTATTCTTTCTACATAAACATCATCTAATGAAAATTGTTGTATTCGGAACCGGTGGAGTTGGAGGATTTTTTGGCGGCAAATTAGCCATGGCTGGTAATGATGTGACATTTGTAGCCCGTGGAAAGCACCTGGAGGCGATCAGGAACCTCGGGTTAAAGGTTAAAAGCATTAATGGGGACTTCCATGTTTATGCGGAGGCCGTTTCGGAATTAGATGAATCGATCAAGGCAGATCTTGTTATCCTCGCTGTCAAATCCTGGCAACTGGCCGAAGCTGCCATGGCCATAGAACCAGTCCTCAATCCAGAAACTATAGTATTGCCGCTATTAAATGGTGCTGACATCGCTGACAGATTAGGTAAATTGATCAATCCAGATCATGTTGTGGCAGGATTATGCCGAATTGTAAGCCGGATTGAAGCGCCAGGGGTAATCGAACATTTTGCTTTTGAACGACCGGAAATAATTTTCGGGCTTTACGAAGGAGTGATCAATACAAAATTGAAAACAATTAAAGATCTTCTGGATGACGCAGGGATTCATAATAAGCTGTCAACAGACATCCGTCTCGATATATGGAAGAAATTCCTGTTCATTACCATGGTGAGTGGTATGGGAGCAATAACAAGAAGTCCATTTGGAATCATGCGCGAGGACGAAAACATAAGAAACCTGATCTACCAGACTGCAAACGAGATAGTTGCGGTGGCCAATGCCAAGGATATTTCCCTGGCCAATTCAGATATCGAAAAAAGCTTCCAGGCCATAGACCGTACACTTTATAATACCACGGCCTCTATGCAACGGGATATCATGGAAGGCCGGCCCAGTGAGCTTGATAACTTTAACGGATACATCGTCAGAATGGGAAAGGAACTCCATATCAACACTCCTGTTAATGCCTTTATCTATCATTGCCTTCTTCCCCAGGAAAGGGAGGCAAGAGCTTAATTTTCATGATCCTTCCTTTTTTTGCTGATGAGGTAAACTCCTGCTATCACCAGCACGCAGCTAAGTATTTTTACAAGATTGATATCTTGGGCATATTGTGAATTGTTAAACAGGTAGGCATATACAGAAACCATTATAAAGCTGACTGCAGGCTGCAGGTAAACGTAGCTGCTGTTAACAGAGGGAGATACGTAGTTCAGCGCATAGATATTGAACAAATAAGCCAGGAATGTGGTCCCCAGGACCACGTAGGCAACTGCCCAGTACGTGGAAGCTGTGAAAAGGGAGAAATCGGTTTTTATAATATCTCCAATTCCGAAAGGAAACATAAAGAAAAAGCCGAATAAGAATACCCAGCTTATCACGGTTAGTGGATTGTAACGCGCCATTAGCGGTTTAACAACCACAAGGTAAAGGGCATAGGAGGTGGCATTTACAAAAACCAAAATATTTCCAAGAATGGAGCTGGTCCCGCCCGAAGCCTTGCCATATGTGATAAGAAGTACGGCGCCCAGTCCCCCAATTAATAGACCGCTTAACTTGTTTATGGTGAGTTTCTCTCCTAAGAGGAACATGCTGAATACCAGGACCATTACGGGAATGGCTGTTATAATTATAGAGGCGTCAATGGGTGAGGTCAGATTCAGTCCGTGAAAAAAAAGAAGCTGGTTGGCTGCAACCCCCAGGAGCCCGCAAAGCACCAGCCGGCCCATATCTGATTTTCGCACTTTTTCCCTTACATATGATCGAATAAGCCAGAACAATATGGAAGCTCCCACTATTCTTATGAAAACAAATGCAGAGGGGCCAATTTTGCCTGGCATGACACCTTTTGCGATCAGATAATTAGCCCCATAAATAAGGTTAGCACCAAGAAGGGCCAAATGTGCACCGAGTACTTTGTTTTTCAATTCGAATTAAACTTCAGGCCTTGATTATGATTTCAAAAGTAAAGGTTTTTTGGTTATACAATAAAGCTTAAATTTGCTGCTTGATATCCACAGAGATGAAGTATTTTTTTAATGAGATTGAAAAGCGCTGGCAATCGTACTGGGCAGAGAATCAAACCTTTAGAGCATCCAATAGCTCAGATAAGCCCAAGTACTATGTTTTGGACATGTTCCCGTACCCAAGCGGGGCAGGCCTGCATGTGGGGCATCCTCTGGGATATATCGCTTCAGATATCTACGCTCGTTATAAAAGGCACAAGGGGTTTAACGTTCTTCATCCGCAAGGGTATGACAGTTTCGGCCTGCCTGCCGAGCAATATGCTATTCAAACCGGGCAGCACCCTGCAATTACAACTGAGAACAATATAAAAACTTATCGCCGGCAACTGGACCAGATAGGATTTTCATTCGATTGGTCAAGGGAAGTTCGCACCTCAGACCCAAAATATTACAAATGGACCCAATGGATCTTCAGCCAGCTGTTCCGGTCTTGGTACAGCTATGATGAAGGCAGGGCCAAACCTGTTGAGGACCTACTTTCCATTTTTGAAAAAGAAGGCAATATTCGTCTTAATGCAGCCTGCGATGAAGATGTGGATGAGTTCAGTGCCATGGAGTGGCAGGGATTCTCATCGGAGGAAAAAGAGAGGATCCTGCTAAAATACAGGCTTACTTACCTGGCTGAAACCGAGGTCAACTGGTGTCCGGAATTGGGAACGGTACTGGCAAATGATGAGGTTATAAACGGGGTTTCTGAAAGAGGCGGACATCCAGTGATCAGGAAAAAGATGACGCAGTGGAGTATGAGGATAACCGCTTACGCCGAACGCTTGCTGAATGGACTGGATACTATTGACTGGCCAGATTCGCTCAAGGAAAGTCAGAGAAACTGGATCGGACGATCAGTGGGGGCAAGCGTGCGTTTCAAATTAAAATCTTACGAAGATATTATAGAAGTTTTCACGACCCGGCCCGACACTTTGTTCGGGGTCAGCTTTATGACTCTGGCTCCTGAACATGATTTGGTCAGAAAAATCACTACTGAAGAACAGCGAGAGTCGGTAGAAAGCTACATCGAGGCTACAGCAAGACGAAGTGAGCGTGATCGGATGGCCGATGTTAAAACCATTTCCGGAGTCTTCACCGGTGCCTATGCAGAGCATCCTTTCACCAAAGAACCAATCCCTATCTGGATTGGTGACTATGTTTTGGCCAGCTACGGAACAGGGGCTGTAATGGCGGTTCCTTGTGGGGACCAACGTGACTATGATTTTGCGAAACACTACGGAATAGCCATTCCGAATATTTTTCAGGGTGTTGATATAAGTACGGAGGCCTTTGCTGATAAGGAGAATACAATAATTGCCAACAGCGATTTTCTCAATGGCCTGAATTATGAGGAAGCGGTTGGTAAAGTTATACAGGAATTGGAAAGGATCGGCCAGGGCGAGGGCAAAGTGAACTATCGTTTGAGAGATGCGGTCTTTAGCAGGCAGCGGTACTGGGGAGAACCTTTCCCCATTTACTATGTGAACGGGTTGCCTCAGCTTATAGATAAGGAACATCTTCCCCTCTTACTGCCTGAAGTGGAAAAATATTTACCCACTGAAACCGGAGAGCCACCATTGGGCAGGGCCAAGACCTGGGCTTGGGACACCAGATCTAATTCTGTTGTGAGTAATCAGGAGATCGATAATGAGTTTGTTTTTCCTTTAGAGTTGAATACCATGCCGGGCTGGGCAGGAAGTTCGCAGTATTTCAACAGGTATATGGATCCGCATAACGACGAAGAGATCTTTTCTGAATCGGCCATTGGTTATTGGCAGCAGGTAGACCTTTATATAGGCGGAAGCGAGCATGCCACAGGCCACCTGCTATATTCCAGATTCTGGCAAAAATTCATGTATGACCGAGGCTGGGTAAATCATGAGGAGTATGCCAAGAAACTGATCAACCAGGGCATGATTCTCGGGACCAGCGGGTTTGTTCACAGGATTGAAGGCGAAAATACCTTTATTTCAGCCGATATGGTGGGAGACAATAAGGTGCAACAGCTCCATGCCGATGTATCCCTCATAAATGCTTCAGATGAACTGGATGTTGAGGGATTCAAATCATGGCGTCCTGAATTCGGTTCAGCAAAGTTCATCAGTAACGATGATGGTGTGTTCAAAGTGAGCCGCGAGGTGGAAAAGATGTCGAAATCGAAGTACAATGTTGTTAATCCTGATGATATTATTGAGCGTTATGGCGCAGACAGCCTTCGTATGTATGAGATGTTCCTGGGGCCATTAGAGCAGTACAAACCCTGGAATACTGCAGGAATTACAGGGGTTCACTCCTTTCTGAAGAAGCTATGGAAACTTTACGTTGGTCAGGATGGCCTAAAAGTAAAGGACACCGAACCAAGCAAGGAGAATTTGAAGACACTGCATAAAACCATTAAGAAGGTTGAAGAAGACATTGAGAATTTCTCATTCAACACCAGTGTTTCTACCTTTATGATAGCAGTGAACGAACTCACGGCTCAGAAATGCGACAGCAAAGTGGTCTTGGAGCCTCTTCTGATCCTGATCTCACCATATGCACCCCATATTGCAGAAGAGTTATGGCATATGCTGGGACATTCAGGAAGTATTGCTTACGAGGTTTATCCTGAATTCAACCCCTCCTTCCTGGTAGAAAACACCAAGACTTATCCCATTTCATTCAACGGGAAGATGAGATTTACCCTTGAACTGTCGCTAGACCTGACTCGTGATGAGATCGAATCAGAGGTCATGAGTCATGAGAGAACTATTGAGCAACTAGGTGGAAGGGAGCCCAAAAAGATAATCGTTGTGCCCGGTAAGATCGTCAACATTGTTGGATAATATTAACGGGATAGAGATCATTGGGCTTGTAGCGGCTGTTCTTACTACCGCAGCATTCCTTCCGCAGGTGTATCACACCAGGAGAACCAAAGATGTTTCAGGACTCTCTTATCCTATGCTGGCATTGTTATTTGCGGGGATATCCCTCTGGCTGATCTATGGGTTTTACAAAGAAAGTCCTTCGTTGATCCTGGCAAATGCAATAACAATCGTCTCTGTTCTCTTACTTCTTGTCTATAAGTTCAGATATCACAAGCGAAAACGCTGATACAGACAAATTGTCTTATGATAAATTTGGCTTATTTTTTGCATGAACATCGTAAATTTACACTGCTAAAAATTATTTAATTATGGGAATAGGATTTGGATATTATATATTGATCGGCGGCATAATGCTGCTGAGCTGGATGGTTAGCTCAAAGCTTAAGCAGAAGTTCAGGAAGTATTCTCAGGTCTATTTAAGAAACGGAATGAGCGGACGTGAAATTGCTGAGAAAATGCTGGCGGATCATGGAATCCGTGATGTACAGGTGATCTCAACTCCGGGACAACTCACAGACCATTACAATCCGAAGGATAAAACTGTTAACCTGAGTGAAGCTGTTTATAACCAACGAAATGCTGCTGCCGCAGCCGTAGCCGCTCATGAATGTGGCCATGCCGTTCAGCATGCTCAGGCCTACAGCTGGCTGGAGATGCGTTCTTCTCTTGTACCGGTTGTTAGTGTCACCTCGGGAATGTCACAATGGCTTATTATTGGCGGATTGATTCTTGGTGGAGCTGCAGGACTCGGACTAGGCTGGTGGGTTGCCGTTGCCGGGCTGGCGATGATGGGCTTCGCGACCCTGTTCAGTTTTATTACCCTGCCTGTTGAGTATGATGCAAGCAATCGGGCCCTGGCATGGTTGCAGAACAGGAATATGGTTTCAAGGGAAGAATACCAGGGAGCGGAAGACGCTTTGAAATGGGCAGCAAGGACCTATGTTGTTGCCGCCATAGGTGCATTGGCATCTCTGATCTACTGGGCACTTCAGGTATTTGGAAATGATTGATAACCAATTGATACGAAATAAAAACTCCCGCATTCAGCGGGAGTTTTTTTATATCTTGATCTGACGATCTAACTGTTGCTGTAAGGAGATAAAGGTTTCGGTCCTGGACACCCCCGATATGGTCTGAATTTCCCTGTTCAGGATATGCATTAAATGTTCGTTATCCCTGCAAAGCACCTTGATCAAGATGCTCCAATCTCCGGTAGTATAATGACATTCCAGTACTTCTGGAATTCGCTTAAGCTGCTTGACAGCATCGGGATTGTTAGCGGCCTTGTCCAGGTAAATGCCTACGAATGCCATGGTAGTATAGCCCAGAACCCTCGGATTTATGACAAATTTTGATCCCGAGAGCAATCCTGACTTTTCAAGTTTTCTCAAACGCTGATGGATCGCAGCTCCGGAAACACCTACGCCACGTGCTATCTCCAGGATAGGGGTACGTGCGTCTGACATGAGCGCCCGTAAAATTTTTTTGTCTATTCCATCTATCTGTATATTCTGGTCTACAACCTTCATACTTACAATTTTTAGGATTGAAAGATCAAAAATAAGGATTAGATTTCAAACTGTTAGTTTAATCAGAGATTCAGCGGATTATAGCCCAAGTATGGCATATCCTTTTCATTGAAGATTATCCCGTATTTCCTCAACTCTTTTAAGATAGGTTCGTAGATCTCTGCCGTAATGGGAATCTGTACACCCGGTGTCCTGATTTTCCCCTTCAGGATGTCTAAAGTAGCCATGGCAACCGGAAGACCAACAGTCTTCGCCATGGCCGTATAAGTCTGATCCTCTCCCAGCGCGACCATAGTTGAGTCTATCTGGTATTTTTTCCCGTTTTTCTCATAGCCAAAAATATGATACATAACGATCATGTCTTTATCCTCGTTGCTCAGGGTCCAGCTGTCCATCAGGATTTTTTGAAGAGCCTGAGCAGGAGTTGCCTGGGTTATCTCAATCCTCTTGTCTGAACTGAATAAATTGAGTTCCTCGAACTTGTCCCAGATGATATCGTCCTGGTCAATATTTAATTGATGGCGGAATTTTAGCTCCACCGAGTCGGTGGGTGAATAAGGAAGAAAGGAATTGACAAAATCCCTGTATGTCATGTTCTCGCTATCCTCCATAATATAGGAATCGTCGGTCATTCCCAGCTGGACGAATACATTCCAGGCCCGGCTGAAACCGACACGTCTTATTGTTCCGCGGTATAGGGTTCTGACATTGGCCAAACCATACTCATGCTGGTACTTGAGCGAGTCTCGGTTTGCATAGGCTTCAAACCGACCGAATCCTTCAACATCGAGGAATTCTGTTCTTCTGAAAAGCCGGTGGTATGGTACATATTTGTATGTCCCCTCCTGCAGGAATTTAGCGGCTCCTCCTTGTCCTGCCAATACCACATTTCTCGGGTTCCAGGTAAATTTGTAATTCCAAAGATTATTGTCACTCTCGGGGGCCACCAGTCCGCCTGTAAATGACTCGAAAAGAATAATCTTTCCGCCGTCTCGACGGATTCGGTCTATGACCTGCATCGCGCTCATATGATCAATGCCGGGATCAACACCTATTTCGTTCATGAATACCAGCCCCTTCCTGCGGGCCTCCTCATCCAATTCCTGCATTTCCTTGCTGACATATGATGCCGTCACCATATGTTTACCGAGCTTAATACAATCTTTGGCCACTTCAATGTGGAACCTTGCCGGTAGCATGGAGACAACAATATCTGCCTTCAGAATTGCCTCATTGCGTGAAGCCTCATCAAAAACATTCAGGCTCATGGCCTCGGCCCGTTCATGGCCGCCTATCAATTTTTCTGCATTTGCAGTATCGATATCGCCTATTGTGACAAATAAATCCTCATTCTGAGCCTTGTCCAGGAGGTATTTAACGAGGTATGAGGACGATTTTCCTGAACCTATGATAAGAATGTTTCGCATAGTGATTTAGGTTAGCTAATTTTGCGAATACTTTACTCAACGAATGTAGTAAAATGTAGAGGTAAATTACCAGATTTTATCAAAATAATTATGAATAAAACCATACTATTAACCGCTTCAATCCTTGCCCTTTTGTCGGTTGTTTTAGGTGCATTTGCTGCGCACGGATTGAAACCACTGCTTGCGGCAGATGCCATAGATTCCTTTCAAACGGGAGTTCGCTACCAGATGTACCATGCCTTGTTCTTACTCATATTGGGATTCACAGAAAAAATCCCGAACAGAACAAAAAAAACACTGTTCGTTCTTGTGTTCACGGGTGTTGTGTTTTTCTCAGGATCCATCTATGGTCTGGCTACAAATGATCTTTCGGCAATTGATTTCAGGCGGGTTGGTTTTATAACACCTGTCGGTGGTATGTTATTAATCACGGCATGGATATTACTAATTTTATTCATTGTTAAAAATCGCTTTGATAAAATCTAAAAGCCGGATGTCCGGGTTCCTTTTTTTAGTTATTTTTGTTATGTCTTAAGCAATAAAATATGGTAGATAACACCACAACAACGAAATCGATTTCGTTGGATGCCTACGGAATTCAAGATTCAATAGTTCACTATCAGCTCTCACCGGGAAAACTTCATCAACTCACGATCGACAAAGGACAGGGTCGCGAGGCTTCTACCGGTGCTTTGGCTGTGAACACAGGAGAATTTACCGGGCGATCACCTAAGGACAGGTTTATCGTCAGGGATGAAGTAACAGAGAGCGAGGTTTGGTGGGGTAAGATCAACATTCCCTTCGAGCCAGAGGCCTTTGACAAGCTTTATGATAAAATGGTAACTTACCTTTCCGGGAAGGAGGTTTTTGTCAGAGACTGTTTTGCTTGTGCGGATCCAAATTACAGAACAAATATCAGGGTGATCAATGAATATCCCTGGAGCAATCTTTTTGTGTATAACATGTTTATCAGGCCGGAGGAGGACGAGTTAGACGGTTTCGAACCTGATTGGTTGGTGATCAACGCACCCGAATTCATGGCCGATCCTAAGATAGATGGGACCAGGCAACATAATTTCGCCATTTTGAATTTTTCAAAAAAGATCGCCATTGTTGGAGGAACTGGATATACAGGGGAGATCAAGAAGGGAATTTTTTCCGCTTTGAACCTGATCCTGCCGGTGTTCAGAAACACCCTTCCCATGCATTGCAGCGCCAACGTCGGAAAAGATGGGGACACGGCCATATTCTTTGGATTATCAGGGACTGGTAAAACCACTTTGTCTACAGATCCCGATCGTAACCTGATTGGGGACGATGAGCATGGCTGGACCTCAGAAAACACAGTGTTTAATTTTGAGGGAGGTTGTTATGCCAAAGTGATAGACCTCAGTCGGGAAAGCGAACCGGAAATCTATGATGCTGTTAAGAAAGGCGCCATTCTTGAAAATGTTATTATGGATGATAAGGGAAACGTCGATTATTCCGATATTTCGATAACTCAAAACACCAGGGTCAGTTACCCGCTGTATCATATAGACAATATTCAGCTGCCTTCCATAGGAAGAAACCCGAAGAACATCTTTTTCCTTACTGCGGATGCGTTTGGCGTATTGCCTCCCATTTCCAAATTGACCCCCGGACAAGCCGCATATCATTTTATTTCAGGATATACCGCCAAGGTGGCGGGAACAGAAGAGGGAATTGTTGAGCCGGTTCCGAGTTTTTCAGCTTGTTTTGGAGCTCCGTTCATGCCACTTCACCCAACTCGTTATGCCGAAATGCTGAGTGAGAAGATGAAAGAAGCCGGTGTTAATGTCTGGCTGGTCAATACCGGATGGACTGGCGGACCCTATGGAGTTGGAAAACGCATCAAATTAAAGTATACACGGGCTATGATCTCGGCCGCCTTGAATGGAGACCTTGACGAGGTGAATGAAACAACCTACAGAACGCACTCGGTGTTTGGTCTGCTACAACCGAGAAAATGTCCTGGAGTCCCTGATGAGGTGCTTAGTTCAAGACGAACATGGAACAATGATGAAGGCTATTATAAAACAGCATACAAGTTATCGGAAACTTTCAGGGAGAACTTTAAAAAATTTGAAGAATATGCCAACCAAGAAATCCTTGCGGGGGCACCTAACCTAAAGTCTTAATGGGATTATCGGATAAAAAAAGGGATTCATTTTGAATCCCTTTTTTTAATTATTTGCTTTTATTAACCTCTTCAATGTATTTGTCCAGCGCCATGGTCATAGACGGAATCTCCGGAGTGGGAGCTGCTATATCAACACGCAGCCCTTTGTTCTTTACGGCATCCATGGTGGTGTTGCCAAAAACAGCAATACGGGTATTATTTTGCTTGAAATCAGGAAAATTATAGAACAGGGATTCTATTCCTGACGGGCTAAAAAATACCAGGATATCATAATAAACATCGGCTAAATCAGATAGGTCACTTATAACAGTTTTGTAAAAAGTGGCCTGTTTCCAGGTTACACCGAGTGAATCAAGAGTTTCAGGAACTTCAGGTTTTACCTTATCGGTAGTAGGCAACAAGAATGTTTCATCCTTGTATTTCTTTATCAGCGGAGAAAGCTCTGAAAAAGTCCTTTTTCCGACATAAATCTTTCTTTTCCTGTAGACAACGTATTTCTGAAGGTAGTAGGCCACTGCCTCAGACTGGCAAAAATATTTTAGGGAATCGGGGACTTTGAATCGCATTTCTTCGGCAACCCTGAAAAAATGGTCAACGGCGTTTCTACTGGTCAGGACGATAGCTGAATAGTTGTTCAGATCAACCTTCTGAAGCCTTATCTCCTTTGCAGGTACTCCTTCAACATGGATAAAAGGCCTAAAATCGATTTTCACACGCTGTTTTTCCTGCAATTCATAGTAGGGTGAGTTTTCTCCTTTTGGCGCTGGTTGAGAAACCAGTATTGTTTTCACTTTCATAGATTGGTGTAAGTTTTCCCTTCCGTTAATCTATTAAGACCTGATATAATATGATATAAGGTCCGATTTCGAGAGCGCAAAGATACAAAATAAAATAAAAAAAGTTTCCCAAAATGAGCTTTTGATTTGATTGAACTGAGGTGATAAAGCCTATCAGATTCACCAGTGCAACCAGCCCGAGAACAAGGAAAATGAGGGTTTTATTCGGTGGAATGGCAAAAAGCAGCAAAACATTTAGCGGAAGTAAAATAAGTCCCGAGTAATTCTTGAAGTTAGTTTTCAGAAAAACATATTCACCTATCAGGTCGTCTATTTCAAAAATACTTCCAATCAGCCGTTCAATAAGGACCTTGATAAGAAGGACAGTCCCAAGGAGCAGGAAGATTTTCGTGAACATCGGCCATTCAAAATCGAGAGGATCATAAAATATCCTGTATGCCTGATAGATAAAAATCGAGCCAGAGATCAGAAGATTTAAAAACAACAGGCTGTCGAACTGGTCTATGAATTTTTGTTCTTTCGAATAGATCTTCAGGTATTTGGAATTACTTATTAAGGTGAGAAAGCTATTAAACCGCATTGAATAGGAGTACCTTGTTAAGGCCAATATTGCTATTGACAGCACGATCAAAATGGTAAACCATTCATTAGAAACAACCGTTCTTATCATATCGCTAAATTAGCAAGAATTATCTTGATTTAGTGTGGTCCAAAAAACTTACTTTTGCAAAAATCTTTGGGTATGAATGACGCCCTTGTGGTTATACCGACATACAACGAAATTGAAAACATAGAGCTCATGATTCGTGCGGTTTTCGCATTGGAACATAAGTTTGATATTCTAGTGGTCGACGATTATTCACCCGATGGCACATCTGAAAAAGTCAGGGAGTTACAGGGTGAATTCCCCACCAGGCTTCATCTGCAGGTCAGAAAGAAAAAATCGGGACTCGGGACGGCCTATATCCACGGGTTTAAATGGGGACTTGAAAGGAATTATGCATATATCTTCGAGATGGATGCCGACTTCTCTCATAATCCGAAGGATCTGATCCGCTTATATAAAACCTGCCAGGACCCCGAGGTCGATATGGTGATAGGCTCAAGATATGTAAAGGGAGTGAATGTAGTTAACTGGCCATTAAGTCGTGTGTTATTGTCTTATCTTGCCTCCATATACGTGAGAATTATCACGGGAATGAGGATATTTGATACCACCGCCGGGTTTATCTGTTATAAGCGTCAGGTACTGGAAAGCGTTGAGTTGGATGAGGTCAAATTTATCGGATACGCATTCCAGATAGAGATGAAGTATAAGGCTTATCTCAAAAAATTTAGAATTGTCGAGATCCCCATCGTGTTTACAGACCGGGTAAGAGGTGATTCTAAACTAAGTGGGAATATAATTTCTGAAGCTATCTTCGGAGTGATAAAAATGAGAATTAAGAGCATTTTTGGAAGAGAATAAATGAAAACACAACAGATTTTACTGAAGAATGCCATGATGGTTAATGAAGGACGGATCCGTGAGACCGACCTTCTGATCGAAGGTGAGATCATCAAAAAGATTGATGAATTCATCAGCCCAAGCACGGCCGATGTTCAGGTAATAGACCTTGAAGGCGAGCTCCTTATTCCTGGTCTTATTGATGATCAGGTTCACTTCAGGGAACCCGGTCTCACCCACAAAGCCGATATTGAGACCGAGTCTAAGGCGGCTATCGCAGGAGGGATTACCTCTTTCATGGAGATGCCTAATACCAATCCTCAGACCACCACTCTCGAGGCTTACAACGACAAGTATGAAAGAGCGGCGAAATCGTCATATGCTAACTATTCATTTATGTTCGGGGGGACCAATGACAATCTCGAGGAGATCCTAAAACTTGACAGCAAGCAGGTTCCGGCATTAAAACTCTTTCTCGGTTCCTCCACCGGCAACATGCTGGTTGATGACCCCGAAGTCCTGGAGTCTATTTTTTCCAGCACTGACCTGGTTATCTGCTGCCATTGCGAGGATGAGAATACAATAAAAAAGAACACTACAGAATACCTTGAACGCTTTGGAGAAGATATTCCTGTTGATTAT
>JBFKFP010000002.1:0-54367 GCA_041618535.1 Flavobacteriaceae bacterium | reverse complement strand
TTACCAAAGCCCGCAACAATATTCCTGAGGTTAGACGTAATGGGCACCAGTTCGGCAATAGGATCATCGCTTACATTTCCCGGTTCCATAAAAAGAATATTCTCATCGGCATAACACCACAGCATATCGGTATTGCCATTAACCGGCAGAAGTGTTGTCAGGTCTTCATAAGGTTCTAATATTCCTGAAAGAATCGAATCCCTGATGAATTTCAATTCTCCTTCCTTGCGATAAATACCCTCGGTTGAGGTGTAAATTAAATCACCTGAGAACTTCAATACATTCGAACCAGTTCCAGGTTCGATTGGAATTCTGTTGAATGATTTTACTTCCGTGAGATTGTCATCAACGATCAGGGAATACAAGCCTTTGAATTCGTGATTTACAATAATTTCGTTCTCGGTGATTTCGAAAAAACGCGATGAGATATCAAATCCCTGGATCTTGTTTCTGAATCGCCAGTTGCCATCAGATTTTTCCAGTACACTCAAACCGTTATAGCCACCCTGAAGAATCAATTCTGGCGATCCCGGAAAAGATTTGAAGTCCCAGATCCCCTGCTCGCGGTCAATGAAATTCTGGATAATCTCACCCTTCAGGATGAATGTACCTAAATTATGCCCACAAAATAGCAGTTCATCAATGACCTTTAATTTCCAAACCTGGCCTTTTGTTTGATCAATAAGGGTGAATGGTTCAGCTGACTCCCACTTTTTATGGAATAATCCCTGGTTGGTGCCTATAAAAAGAAGGCCTTCATGAACAACTGCCGAGTATACCGTTCCGAGATCCCCCTCGTCATCCCTGTAAACCATAAACTGGGACGCCATATTGATACAGTTAATCCCGTAATCAAGGCCAAGCCAAATGTTCTGCTGGGCATCTTCGAAAATTGATAATACCGTGTTATTGGATAAGGCATCAAAACCTTTAAATTGGGATACAAGCTCTCCTTCAACATTGATCATCAGCAAGCCATTCGAGATGGTTCCCAGGGCCAAACCACCATTTCTCAAGACATAGGCACTGTAAAAACCGTAAGAGGAAAGCTCAAGTTCCTCATTGATGGGTGATGGAACCACCTTCCCGTCTATCAATGTGTGAATCCCGTCATTGTCGGTCAGAAAGTTGATCCTATCCTGATAATCGAACATCGCGATAATACGGTTATTTCTGAATACCTCATCGGTGTATTTCTGAATGACCTGTTCATTCTCTATCGTGAATATCCCTAGCCCATCCTTTTGAAAAAAAATGGTTTGATCATATTTCAGCATGCGGGTAATTTCGGCATCAGATTCAATGATCTTATAATCATTATTCCCAGGATTGATGACATAAATCCTGTTGAATGACTGGAATAACAATAAACCATTGATCTCTTCAATTCCCCAGAATTCCTCATCCTCCAACATTTCAAGATTCAATTCTGAAGATATGGAGGTATAAGTTAACTGACCGGTTGAAGACTCCGTCCAGAATCCGAAATCCATAAAACTACCCGTGTAGATCTTGCCTTCGATGATCTTTAATGAACGGACTGGTGTTTTTTTTGGAACCTGGTAAAGAGTCCAGTTGGAACCGTTATACCTCAACAATCCTTCATTGTTCCCAACATAAATTTGGTCGTCTGCATTTTGTGCAATGGACCAGTTCTGATTTTGCGCCTTATAAATGTCGGGAGTGAAAATCTCTATGGGAGGTCGCTCCTGTGCGAGAAGGTCGGTAACCAATAAGCTTAAAAAAATTGCTAAAAAGGTGAAACCCCTTTCATAAAGCCCTTTATGCCTTAGAAGATCTGCATGGAATAATAATATAGATGACACTGATAACCTCATCTAAAGAAAGCATCTTTGTTTGGTTACTAAAGTAGCAGAAATATCGATAAAATTATAGTTTCGAGGACCTATTGTATAGGTGGTCTGTATAGGTTCACTAATTTTTCGATCCAGACCCATGTCAGATCAATCTGCCCTTCTGCCTCCATATCTGACTGGATATCGAAATTAACAAGTCCTTAGAATTTCCTTTATTTAATTTTCATTTCTTTGTAATGCAATTATTCTATGAAATACAAAATTTTCATATTGATGGCCCTGTTGGGCATTTCCCAGTTTGCCTGGGGGCAGATCATTGAACCGGTTAAATGGAAATTTGAGATAAAGCAGGTTGAGGATTCGGTCTTTGACCTGGTCTTTAAAGCCGAGTTAGAGGAGACCTGGGC
Source organism: Flavobacteriaceae bacterium (assembly GCA_041618535.1). GTDB lineage: Bacteria > Bacteroidota > Bacteroidia > Flavobacteriales > Flavobacteriaceae > SHLJ01. The sequence goes on along the minus strand of JBFKFP010000002.1, from coordinate 52,143 downwards.
CCTGTATTCCCAATTTGTGGAGGAAGGAGGCCCTATACCGACAACTTTTGAATTCGATGCGGATAAAAGTTATGAGCGTATTGGAGAGGTGATCGAATTGGAAGAAAATAAGGTTATCAAGCACGACCCGATCTTCGATATGACAGTTGGAAAGTTCTTTGATGAGGCTACATTCGTTCAGCGAGTAAGGCTATTAGGTGACGAAGCCGGTATTTCCGGATTTTTAACCTTCCAGGCTTGCGATGATGAGAAATGCCTTATGCCGACCGATGTGCCCTTTGAGTTTCGTTATTCAGATGGTGTCTTATTGAAGGTGGAATCCAAACAGGAAGAACTGGAGACCGTCGATACCAGTGATGTGAATTTGCAGCTTTATGGATTATCTCCTGAAGACATTCTCCCTGCCTCGCTCAAATGTGAGACTGGCATTACAAACCTGTCGTCGGATATAAAAGAGTCAAAATCTCTTTGGGGTATATTTGGCCTGGGAATATTGGGAGGCCTTGTTGCTCTGCTGACCCCCTGCGTTTTTCCCATGATTCCATTGACAGTAAGTTTCTTTACTAAGAAGGGAAAAGACGATCAGTCAGGTGGCTTTTCAAAAGCCATCCTTTACGGATTTTTTATCCTTCTGGTTTATCTGATACTCAGTATACCATTCCATTTACTGGATTCGGTAAATCCCGATATCTTAAACGAGATTTCGACCAACGTAGCCCTGAACATCATTTTTTTCCTGATTTTCCTGTTTTTCGCCTTTTCATTTTTTGGTTATTATGAATTGACCCTGCCATCCAGCTGGACCGCTAAAACTACCAAAGGGGAAAGCGTCGGAGGAATTCTTGGGGTGTTTTTTATGGCACTTACCCTGGCCATAGTTTCCTTTTCATGCACTGGCCCGATCCTTGGTTCATTGCTGGCAGGCTCGCTGACGACAGACGGAGGCGCCTGGCAGCTCACTGCGGGAATGGGTGGATTTGGAATTGCCCTTGGCCTGCCTTTTGCGCTTTTCGCGGCTTTCCCGGGATGGCTGAATTCACTGCCTAAATCAGGAGGATGGTTGAATACGGTTAAGGTTGTGCTCGGATTTTTGGAGTTGGCGCTGGCTTTTAAATTCCTGTCAAATGCCGACCTGGTAAAACATTGGGGTCTTCTGAAAGTTGAGGTGTTTCTCGGGTTATGGATCCTGATATTTGCTGGGCTGACGCTTTATATCTTCGGAAAGATCAAATTTCCGCATGATGCGCCCCTGAGAAAACTGTCGTTCTTAAGAATCTCGACCGGGATACTCATCGGAGCCTTTACTTTATACCTGGTTTCTGGATTCAGGACTAATGAAGATACTGGAACATACAGGTCCCTCACCCTCCTAAGCGGATTGGCACCTCCGGTAGGATACAGTTGGCTTTACCCTAATGAATGCCCTAACGATCTTAATTGCTACAAGGATCTGAAAGCAGGTATTGCATACGCTCAAAAAGCCAATAAGCCTATCATGCTCGATTTTACGGGATATGCTTGTGTTAACTGCAGAAAAATGGAAGAGCATGTCTGGCCGGATGAAACCATCAATAGCTATCTTAAAAACGATTATGTGCTCATATCCTTATATGTAGACGATAAAGAGACTTTGCCCGCAGACGAACAACTAAAGGTTAACCGCATTAACGGAGGGACAAGAACACTTGAGAATTACGGGCATAAGTGGGCAAATTTTCAAACCCAGTTCTTTCAATCTAATTCACAGCCATTTTACGTGCTATTGAGTCCGGATGGCAGGCAGATCCTAAACGACCCCGTTGGTTACACACCAGATGAATCTGACTATGCGAGCTTCCTCGAGTGTGGACTGGAAATATTCAGAAAGAACCAGGAAACCAGCACTGTTAATTTTAATGTTAACTGATAAAAATCATTGTTTAAATCTCTGATCATCATTACATTAATAGGCTTAACTGAAATTTTTAACCCTTTAATGTAAACCGTGATGTCATTAATTAAATTCAACAAAAAACGTCGACCATGGTTCCCAACCGAATTTACCAATTTCTTCGGGGACGATGATTTCTTTGACGAAAGATTCTGGAATCGATTCGTACAGAGCGAACCAATGATCAATGTACGGGAAACTGAAGGTGAATACCAGGTAGAGTTGGCCGCTCCCGGTTTGGAAAAGGATGACTTCGAAATTTCTATCGATGATGGCTACTTGATTGTCAAGGCTGAAAAATCTATAGAAAAAGAAGAAAAAGAAGAAAACTTCACCAGACGTGAGTTCAGCTACAACTCATTCAGGCGTTCATTGTTGTTGCCGGAAGATGTCAAAGAGGAAGAAATTAAAGCAACCTATGAAAATGGGGTTTTAAAATTCAACCTTTCAAAAAAGGAATTGAAGGAAGTGAAACATCCTAAGAAAATCGAAATTGAATAGGTTGAGTTAGGTAGATTTGGAGCCAGCACTTCGGTGCTGGCTTTTTTTTGAATTAAATCCTTAGCTTTGTTCTCCAAATCCCAAAAGATCTCCCGATGTTAGACGATTTCTGGTTCAATGTTCAATATGGCCTGAACCATGTACTGGACATAAATGGATACGATCATGTGTTGTTCCTCATGGTGCTTTCGGTCCCTTATCTCTTTAAAGATTGGAAACGGATCCTGATCCTGGTTTCCGTATTCACTTTGGGGCACACCCTTTCGCTTTTCCTGGCCGCTTATGAGGTTGTCAGTATAAACAGTGCACTTGTAGAATTTTTAATTCCGCTTACTATTCTTGTAGTGGCGGTCTACAATGTTTTCACGGCTTCAAAGAGTGCGAATTCGGGGCAGATAGGGGTGCTTTTTATATCTACCCTGTTCTTCGGATTGATCCATGGGCTGGGCTTTGCTCGTGAATTCAAGATGTTTATTGGGCGATCGGATAACAAATTGATCCCTTTAGTGGAGTTTGCACTGGGAATTGAACTTGCTCAGATTATCATTGTTTTTGTAGTACTGTTCTTGGGCTTTTTGGGTCAGACTGTATTCAGGTTCTCTAGGAGAGACTGGAAGATGGTTATTTCAGCCATGGTTGTAGGTATGGTAATACCGATGATCATCAACAGCGAATTCCTGTCATAAAATCTTTAAGAATTTCGTTTAAACATTGGTAAAAATTTAACTAGACCATCTTGTAATTGAAATAGGAAGGGTTTATTTTCGTTAAACACACTATATACAGTCGCTTTGAATAATGTCTGAGAAAAAACAGCTTAAATATGATAAGGCCTACCTTAGAATGGCATCTGAATGGGGTAAATTGTCCTATTGCAAGAGAAAACAGGTAGGAGCTATCATCGTTAAAGACCGGATGATAATCTCGGATGGCTATAATGGGACGCCTTCGGGCTTTGAGAATTACTGTGAAGATGATGAGGGTTATACCAAGTGGTATGTGCTTCATGCCGAAGCTAATGCAATTTCAAAGGTGGCATCTTCAACCCAGTCTTGCAGGGGCTCAACACTCTACATTACTATGTCACCTTGCAGGGAGTGCAGCAAGCTGATCCACCAGGCCGGGATTGTTAGGGTGGTTTACCAGGAGAAGTATAAGGATGGTGAAGGTATAGGATTCCTTGAAAGAGCAGGGGTAAAAGTTAAAATGATAACCGATTTGGACTAATGCAGATTCAGAAGAAATTTTGGCCATTGATTATTGGCCTTGCCATAGCAGTTGGAATATTCATAGGAGGGCGAATGAGCTTTACAGACACCTCCGACCGTTTATTTACATCAAATTCAAAGAAAGACAAATTAAATCGCCTCATTGATTATATCGACTATGAATACGTTGATGAGGTAAACACAGACAGTATCGTTGATGTTACGGTAAACAGCATCCTGAACAACCTTGATCCTCATTCAACCTACATTGCAAAGGAAGACCTTCAGAGAGTTACAGAAAACATGAAGGGGGATTTCGTTGGTATAGGAGTGAGCTTTTACACCTATAAGGATACGGTTACCGTGATCAGGCCATTGGAAGGCGGACCCAGTATCAAGGCTGGAATCGTAGGCGGGGACAGAATTTTAATGGCAAATGACGAACCGATTTATGGCAAAAATTGGAGCAATGAATCGGTTGTAAACAGGCTGAAGGGAGAGAAAGGCAGTAAGATAAAATTGACGGTTTACCGCCCCGGTGAGCCCGAACTGCTCGAATTTAAAATAAGACGCAATGATGTTCCGATTAAAAGTGTTGATGCGCACTATATGCTGAATGAAGAATTAGGTTATATCAAGATAAACCGCTTTGCCGAATCCACTTACCATGAATTCAAAGAAGGATTGGACGAATTGATTGACCAGGGAGCTTCCAAGCTGGTATTAGACCTCAGGGATAACCCCGGTGGATTCCTCGGGATAGCCGAGCGAATCGCCGATGAATTCCTTGAGGACGATAAGCTGATTCTTTTTACAAAGAATAAAAAAGGAAATATAGAACGCAGTTATGCTTCCAGCAGGGGAGATTTCGAAGATGGCCAGATCTTTGTTTTGATTAACGAGAATTCAGCCTCGGCAAGTGAGATAATAGCAGGGGCCTTGCAAGACAATGACAAGGGGACAATCATAGGCCGCAGATCCTATGGCAAAGGTCTTGTTCAACGCGAGATGGGATTAGGGGACGGCAGTGCTGTCAGGCTCACAATTTCCAGGTATTACACACCCACAGGCCGATCCATTCAGAGGTCTTACAGCAATGGGAACGAGGATTATTTTGACGAATATTACAGGCGGATGCAAAATGGTGAGCTGTCCAGTTCGGATAATATAGAGGTTCATGATTCATTGAAATTCACCACTCCGGGAGGAAAAACCGTTTATGGCGGCGGGGGCATAATTCCTGATATTTTCGTGCCTATCGACATGAAAATGGAGAATGAAACCCTGAATAGAATTCGTGCGATGGGAATTATGAATTATTTTGTTTTCGAAGAATTAGACAGGGACCGAAGCAGGTACAAGGATATTGGCCGGGAGGATTTTATAAGAAATTTTGAGGTAAGTGACGAAATGGCTGAAGGCTTTCAGGATTATATAAATAGGCGTGCCCCCTATAAGATGCCGTTTGTAGCCTATTGGGATGAAGTCAAACTTTATTTGAAAGCGACCCTGGCCGAGCAGTTGTTTGGCAGCTCAGCATCGGTTCAGGTACTTAACAGCGATGATAACATGCTGGAGAAAGTATTCCAACTCTATTCGGATCAACCCTGAATTTTGTCGTGAACCTTGGTGTGATTGCCATCATTCCATAAGGTCAGTATGTCTGTAGCAACATGGGCCCCGCTTCCCGAAGCAATGGCGAACTGACTTCTCCATCCGGCAAGTGTTCCTGCAACATACAGATTTTTCTCTACCAGGTGATCTGTGTTTTTCATCCAGATTCTTTGTTTTTCAACTTTGGCCCTCGGGTGAGGTTCAATATAATTTTCGAGGCCTCTGATTCCTAAAAGATTGGTATAGCCGACGGCAAGGACCACAATAATGCTTTTAAAACGTTCCTTGTTAGTCAATACTTCAAAGCCATCTTCAGAATGTTCAAGGCGCAGCACTTTTTGCTTCTCGATCTGTTCTATTTGAGGATACAGGGCATTTAATTGGTCTTTGCCCGAAATGAGAATATCTTTTCCGGTAGTGCCCGGACTAATCCCAAGTACGTTATTAAATAGAGCACTGTTCAGATGTGAGGATTTCTGATGCATGATTATCCCTATCCTCTTATCAGCAACATAATCCCGCTTTCCTGCGGATCCCAATACTAACGCGCAGGACAGGCCGGCGGCGCCTCCTCCGATAATAAGGGCATCAAAGGTTTTCATTTACCTTTCATTTTATCCCTGATCTGTTGAGAAGTTCTTAGAATGGCCAGAACCAGGATTGAGCAGCCGGCTGCCAGGGTGGTTATAACCGCAACTATACTGTCCTTTCCGAGGGGGTCCTGAAAATCGATCTTGGTCATGTTTAGAATCATCATGAGCAATGCCAACACCATCAGGACATAGATGAAGATCTTCATAACAAGGCTTTTATATTTGAGGTGAATAATTTAACAGCTATGGCCAGCAGCACCACACCGAAAATCTTCCTTATGATACCAATCCCACTGGACCCCAGGAGATGCTCGATCTTGGATGAGGTTTTCAGGACGAGATAGATAAAAACAACATTTATGACAACGGCCACCACGATGTTTTCGGTAGCAAACTCGGCCCTTAACGACAGCAATGTTGTGAGGCTTCCCGGTCCGGCTATCAATGGAAAGGCCAGAGGAAAAATGGATGCAGTTGAGGCCGCGTTCTCATCATCCTTATATAGCGTGATCCCGAGAATCATCTCAAGAGCAATAAAAAACAGTATAAATGCACCGGCAACCGCAAAGGAATTGACATCGATCCCGATCAGGTTGAGGATGCTCTTACCAAGGAAAAGGAACATGATAAGGATAAGCCCCGCGATGATCGAAGCTTTCTCACTTTGGATATGCCCCACTTTTTTACGTAAATCAATGATAATGGGGATATTGCCCACGACATCGATAACTGCGAAAAGCACCATAAAAGCAGTTAATATTTCCTTCAGATTGAATTCCATCAGACCCTCTTTAAAAGTTGTGCAAAGGTCGATAATTATTTGTAATCCATTACAATCTGCTTGTTTATTTTTTATGCGATCGAAGAGCCTGTTTTGGGATGTAATCACCTTATATTTGCATCATGTTTCAACTGGGGAAAACAATAGTTTCTGAAGAGATTCTCGAGAAAGATTTCGTCTGTAATTTAAGCGCATGCAAAGGCGATTGCTGTGTTCATGGCGACGCGGGAGCCCCATTGGAAAAAAAAGAAGCTGAGATGCTTGACAGCATATATGAGAAGGTCAGGCCTTATCTCAGGCCGGAAGGCAATGCCGCAATACAAAAGCAGGGAACATTTATAGAGAAGGACAATGGAGATTTGGAAACACCGCTGGTTGATGGGGCAGAATGCGCTTATGTTACCTTTGATAACAAAGGGATAGCTCATTGCGGTATTGAGCAAGCCTATAATGACGAGGCCATCAGTTGGCAGAAACCTTTATCATGCCATCTCTACCCTGTCAGGATAACTGAATACAGTGCTTTCTCGGCTCTTAATTATCATAAGTGGCAGATCTGTGACCCGGCATGTTCCCTTGGCCGGGAATTGAAAATTCCCATCTATAAATTCGTTAAAGATGCATTGATCAGGAGGTTTGGAAGAGAGTGGTACTCCGAGCTAGAAGAGGTTGCAGCCAAGATGAAATGAAATTAACGATAATTGTTAATTGATTTTTATCGAATCAGGTAAAACCAACATAAAAATTCCGTATTTTTAGTAAAGATATTTTTAGGGATAAAACTATCAAAAAATGGAAGTGGAAGTAGGGATCCACTTTAAGATTAAATCGCTATTGATCGGAAAAACCAGAGCAATCTGGTTTTTCTTTTATCGCTTTCCAGGATCATAAATCTCACGATGTGATTTTTTTAAAACAGGACTCATTTGATAAGAGGGCTTAATAGCTGTTTTGAGCAAAGGAATATTGTGCGAAATGCCGTTTGCCCGAAAAGCCCGTTTAATGGGGCTTATAAAAAATTACAAAACAGTAAATACCTGTAAATCAGAGAGTAAGCATCTCTTGTATTTATTTTACGCTGTAAGAAAAAAATCACCCCTTGTTAAAAACTTGTTGACAATGTTTATAAAATCAGCTTTCTTTTTCTTCTACTATTTTAAATATTTGTTAGTCCCGAATCGACGCAAATCTCATTGTTTAATTTTTATAAAATCTATCCTATAATGTCACAACAAGTCGAACCCATTTTGCAGGAAAACAAAGATCGTTTTGTCATATTCCCGATTAAACATCATGATATCTGGGAATGGTACAAGAAATCTGAAGCTAGTTTCTGGACCGCTGAAGAAATAGACCTGCACCAGGATTTGAGTGACTGGAATAACAAATTAAACGATGATGAGCGTTATTTTATCAAGCATATTTTAGCCTTTTTTGCCGCCAGCGACGGAATCGTAAATGAAAATCTTGCTGAGAACTTCGTAAATGAGGTTCAGTATACAGAGGCCAAGTTTTTCTATGGGTTCCAGATCATGATGGAGAATATTCACAGTGAGACTTATTCACTGTTGATCGACACCTACGTTAAAGATGAGAAGGAGAAGGACCAGCTGTTTAAAGCAATTGAGAATTTCCCGGCAATCAAAAGAAAAGCCGAATGGGCCCTTAAATGGATTGAATCACCAAGCTTCGCTGAGCGACTTATTGCATTTGCAGCCGTTGAAGGTATTTTCTTTTCAGGAGCGTTCTGCTCTATTTTCTGGTTGAAAAAACGAGGATTGATGCCGGGTCTGACCTTCTCAAATGAATTGATTTCGCGAGATGAAGGTGTCCACTGCGATTTCGCCGTCCACCTTCATAATAAGCATCTTGTGAATAAAGTGCCAAAGGAGCGTATCAAAGACATACTCCTGGACGCGTTGAATATAGAAAGAGAATTTATCACTGAATCTTTGCCTGTAAGCCTGATCGGGATGAATGCCAAACTGATGACCCAGTACCTCGAGTTTGTAACAGACCGGCTTTTGATTGAACTAGGTTGTGAGAAGGAATTCAATTCTACCAATCCATTCGATTTTATGGATATGATCTCCCTGCAAGGAAAAACAAACTTCTTCGAAAAACGTGTTTCTGAATATCAGAAAGCGGGAGTCCTCAATAAAGAAGAAGAAGTTGATAAATTCAGTTTTGACGCCGATTTCTGATCGGAACCATTGAATTTACAGACCATGTCCTGGCTGTCTTAACCTGTGGTTAAGATTTGAACCATTGACGAACCAATAACCAAACATATTGTGAGGATTATGATGCCTCGTTTTGCTTCATAATCTTTTGCTAACTAACTAATCCCTTTCCCGGTTTTTAGAATTGGGAAGACAAAAACTAATTAACACTATGTATGTTGTAAAACGAGACGGCCGAAAAGAACCCATCATGTTCGACAAGATCACTTCCAGGGTTCGAAAACTATGTTATGGACTAAGTGACCTGGTAGATCCGGTTAAAGTTGCGATGCGGGTCATCGAAGGCTTGTATGATGGTGTTACCACCAGTGAGCTGGATAATCTCGCCGCCGAAATTGCTGCTACCATGACCACACAGCATCCTGATTATGCGAAGCTGGCCGCAAGGATCTCGGTATCTAACCTGCATAAGAACACCAAGAAGAGTTTCAGCGAGGTCATGCATGATCTTTATACCTACATCAATCCGAGAACGGGTAAAAAAGCGCCTCTTCTCTCCGATGAGGTGTATAAGATCATAATGGACAACAAAGACCTGCTCGATTCAACTATTATTTACAACAGGGATTTCGGTTACGATTACTTTGGGTTTAAAACCCTTGAACGCTCCTATCTTCTGAAAATCAACGGACAGATAGCAGAGCGTCCTCAGCATATGTTGATGCGTGTGGCTATCGGCATTCATCTCGAGGACCTGGACTCGGCCATCGAGACCTATGAGCTCATGTCGAAAAAATACTTTACACACGCAACCCCAACCCTTTTCAACTCAGGAACTCCGAAACCCCAGATGTCGTCTTGCTTCCTTCTTACGATGAAGGAAGACAGCATAGACGGGATATATGACACCCTTAAACAAACTGCCAAGATATCTCAGTCAGCAGGGGGAATCGGTTTGTCTATCCACAATATCAGGGCAACTGGCAGTTATATCGCTGGAACAAATGGTACCAGTAATGGAATCGTACCCATGTTGAGGGTTTTCAATGATACAGCCAGATATGTTGACCAGGGAGGCGGAAAGCGAAAAGGAAGCTTTGCCATCTATATGGAGCCCTGGCATGCCGACATCTTTGAATTCCTTGAATTAAAAAAGAATCATGGGAAGGAAGAAATGAGGGCAAGGGACCTTTTCTATGCCATGTGGGTGCCGGATCTGTTTATGAAAAGAGTTCAGGAAGACGGTCACTGGACTCTGATGTGTCCGAATGAATGCCCCGGATTGCCTGATACGCATAGCGAGGAATTTGATGCGCTATACACAAGATATGAGGAAGAAGGAAAAGGGCGTAAGACCATAAAGGCCCGCGAGCTTTGGGAAAAGATCCTGGAATCCCAGATAGAAACCGGGACGCCTTATATGCTCTATAAGGATGCCGCTAACCGTAAATCGAATCAGAAAAACCTGGGAACGATCCGTTCCTCAAACCTCTGTACTGAAATTCTTGAGTTTACTTCGCCTGACGAGATCGCTGTATGTAATCTTGCTTCCATCGCACTTCCGATGTTTGTGAAAAACGGGGAATTCGATCATAAGGAATTGTTCCGTATTACAAAGAGGGTGACCAAAAACCTTAACAAGGTAATAGACAGAAATTACTATCCTGTCCCCGAAGCCAAACGATCTAACATGAGGCACCGACCCATCGGACTCGGTGTACAGGGTCTGGCAGACACCTTTATCAAACTGCGTTTACCCTTTACCTGTGAAGAGGCCAAACAACTCAATCAGGATATTTTCGAAACCCTTTATTATGCTGCCGTAACCGCCTCTATGGAGGAAGCACAGAAGGACGGGACCTATGAAACCTATGAGGGGTCACCAATAAGTGAAGGTCAATTCCAGCATAACCTGTGGAATGTTGATGAAGAATCCCTGAGTGGCAGATGGGATTGGGCAAAATTAAGAAAGAAAGTGGTTAAACACGGTGTCCGAAATTCATTGCTTGTTGCGCCGATGCCGACGGCAAGCACATCTCAGATCCTCGGTAACAACGAGTGTTTTGAACCGTATACATCCAATATCTATACAAGGCGAGTATTGTCGGGGGAGTTCATAGTTGTGAATAAACATCTTCTTGAAGACCTGGTAGATTTAGGCTTATGGAATGAGAACCTCAAGCAGGAGATCATGAGGGCTAATGGGTCGGTCCAAAGTATTGAGAACATCCCTGATGAGATCAAAGAACTATACCGCACGGTTTGGGAACTCAGCATGAAGGACATAATCGATATGTCGAGACAACGGGGTTATTTTATTGACCAGTCGCAGTCACTCAACTTGTTCATGGAAGGCGCAACAATGGCAAAACTGACGTCCATGCACTTTTATGCCTGGAAGAGCGGACTGAAAACAGGGATGTATTACCTCAGGACAAAAAGCGCCGTGGACGCGATCAAGTTCACGCTTGATAATAAAAAGAAATCTCAACCTGTTGCTGCCACAGTTGAGATTGAACCAGCTGCAAAAACCGAGCAGCTAATCGCCCAAAAACAGCAAAAAGCGGCGAAAACGGCAGAAAAGTTCGCCCAGGAAACCCAGGAAGAGGTTGAGCCGCTTTCACCGGAAGAAATGAAAGCTCTCATCGAGCAGGCTAAAGAGTCTGAAGGAGATGATTGCCTGATGTGCGGATCTTAATTGTTTTAAGTGTTAAATATGAAAAACGCCCTGAAAAGGGCGTTTTTTATTGAAGGACATCGGCCCCTAAAAGCTTATTGTCTTTGTTGTAATACCAGGTCCTTGTTTTTGGCATTTTGATACCGGAAATCACGCTCATACCTTCTAGAATTATGTATTCTCCGCTATCGGGATCTTTCTTTCCAGAATCATCCGTTTTAAAGAATTGATAGACTTCCATGGCATGGGTTTCAGTATCGAAATAGAAATACCAGATATCCGATCCTGTTTCCGGATCATATCTAACTTCAACCACGTTGTAAGTTTTTCCCATAAACTCCCTGGTTTCTGCTACCGGCGTTATAAGGGTGCCTTCATCCCTCAGTTTCATTGGGAGGCCATACAGGTAAGTATAGTAATTCTTGTACATCCCGGCCCGTTCGCAATTCAAGTTGTAAGCTTCCGCTTCTTCCTGGCTAAAAATTTCAGAACCGTTAAGCTTTAACTTACAGCTGTCTCTTTTTAGCAGGCTTTCCATTTGAACCGAATCACGAATTGCCTTTAAATAGAACTCATCATTAGGCAGGTCAATATAAATATGGCTGGTTCTACTGGGCCGGCCCGGGCTTTCCATTATTACCTTCAGGCTGTCAGCGAAATTGGACCAATTGTTTTCCGGGTCATGGTAGGAGATAGATTGGTTCAGCAATTGATTGGCATCATGAGAGTTTTGACAGCTGAATAAACACCCGACGGTGATTAAAAGGAAAGCTTTGTAAAGCATAAGAAAGGAACTAAATTTCCAACAAGTTAAACAAATCAATAAAAAGAAAAATGACTATGCTATAACTGGTCTGGAAAAAATATTTAGTTTTAATCAGGATAAGGCTTCTTAATTTATGAAATACGGGATATTTGAATTCATGCAACTCATTGGTGCACTTGGAATTTTTCTCTTCGGAATGAAATTTATGAGTGATGCCCTTGTCAGCCTGGCAGGAAACCGCTTACGTACTTTTCTGGCATCCATGACCTCTAACAGGTTTTTCGGGCTGTTTACGGGTTTTCTGATTACCTCAATAATCCAATCTTCATCAGCCACCTCCATTATGGTGGTCAGTTTTACCAATGCCGGATTATTGACACTAACCGAAGCTATAAGTGTTATTATGGGGGCCAACATAGGAACCACTATCACAGCCTGGCTGATAACCATCCTTGGTTTTAAAGTCAGTATGAGCACCATAGCCCTTCCCTTGGTTGGATTAGGCTTTGCCTTTACATTTTCAAAGGGGAAAAAAGCAAATTACTGGGGGAATTTTATAATCGGATTTGCCCTGCTATTTATCGGTTTGCAATTTTTGAAGGAGGCCATGCCTGACATCAAAGGCAATCCTGGTATCCTTGAGTTCTTATCCCGGTATACGGACATGGGTTATCTGAGCATACTTTTGTTTTTACTGATTGGGACCTTACTTACCGTTCTTGTTCAGTCCTCCAGTGCCACAATGGCCCTCACGCTTATCATGACCGCGGAGGGATGGATCCCTTTTGAAATGGCAGCTGCCATGGTTTTGGGTGAAAACATCGGGACTACCATTACCGCCAATATTGCAGCATTTGTCTCAAATTACCAGGCAAAACGAGCGGCAAGGGCCCACCTTGTATTCAATATAATTGGCGTGGTCTGGATGCTCGTAATGTTCTATCCCTTCCTGAGGATGGTGAGTTGGATTACACAGAATATGGGTTCGGAATCGCCTTATTTAAACGCTGCTGCTATTCCTGTTGCCATTTCAATGTTCCATACTACCTTCAACCTAATCAATTCATTTATCCTGATTTGGTTTATAAATCCTATTGCCCGTCTTGTTAAACGCATTATACCCGAAACTTCGGAACCTGAAATGGAAATAGATGAACCAAAATACCTGATGCACGATGTTTTGAGTTATCCTGAAACAGCTATTTCAGCCCTGGTGAATGAAACGAAATACCTTTTTAAAAATGCTGTTTTCTTGATCGTTGCCCATGCCCTGAATATTCATAGGGAAGACATTAAGTCGGATATTAAACCAAAAAAGGTGGTTAAAAAATCGACGGAACAATTCAATTTGGATGTGAGGGAAATGTATTTGCTTAAGGTGAAGAACATCTATGGAAAAATAATCAGTTATGCCGCTAAAGCACAGAGTAAACTCGTTTTAAATGAAATCGAGAACCACAGAATCTCGGAAGTTAAGATTGCCAACAGGAAAATGGTTGAAATATTAAGGCATGTTCATGAATTAAGTCGAAATGTGACGCAATATCTCGGCTCAGACAACGATCATATTCAAAAGGAATATGACCGGTTGCGAAAACGTGTGGTGAAAGTTCTCCGGATAATATATCTGTTCAGAAAAGAAAAGGAGAATGAGCTCTATTACGAGAAGTTAAAGAGTATGAAGGAGGAAGCCAGGATTAATATTTTCGAGGGAAGTAAAAGAATAGATTACCTGATCAGAAAGGATTTGATAACGAATGACATGGCTTCTTCCCTGTTGAATGATTCGGACAACGTCAATGATATGATCAAAAAATTAATAGAAGTGGCTGAGTTATTATATGGAAAGAAAGATTCCTTACTGGATACTGAAAACATAAAAAAAAGCGCCTGAAAAAGCGCTTTTTTTTATTGAGAATAAATGAGAATCTTACTCCTTTGTCTCTGGGTTGTCTCCCTCTGAGCTCTCGTCCTGTTCAGCGATGATCGTAGCCGGCTTAACAGATATATCATGATGATTATAATATTCCTGTAAAAGATTCATGGTTGAATTCAGTAAATCTTTTGTTTCCAGTAAAATACTGAAGTAAAGCGTTGTGTTCTTCGGACTTGATTCTTCAGTACGTGTTCGTTCAACCTGTTTTTGGATCTTTTCGTTAACGAGATCATATATCTCTTTTTTACCCGCAAGAATATCACCGATTTTTTCAAATGACCTGGAATCAAATGCGGCCTTTGTATCCTTGAGAAGTAATTCCATACGATCGTCCAGTTCTCTGAGTTCCCTGATCTGACTTAACTTAAGCTTCTTGTGTTTATTGTTAATATGTTTATGACTCACCTTAGAGATCAACTCCAGTGATTGGGTCATATCTTGAAGATATCCGAGAATGTTGATGTAAAAATTACTTGCTCCAACCGAAGAATCATCAAGGTTTTTGATAAAGAAGAAGATATTATCCCTTAAATCATCTATCTCATTCGACAATTTAGTTACCTGTTTCTGGTTTTTCGATAATTCTGAAAGATCCTGGAAAGCAAGGCCACGCATTGCATTGGAGTAAATTTTATTACTTCTTTTAACTACGTTGGAAATGTTTGCCGCACTCTCATGAATAACTCCTTGAATTGAGCTGCTTTCCGCCCTAATCAATCGATCTTCCGCCTTGGCCTCCTGATTCATTTTATTATGGGATATGTAATTCCTCACAAGCAAAAGAATGGCCAGAAGAAGAAGAACAGCAACCATAACCGGGAAGTTTAGTGTCATTAGGTATACGATAGCCCCGGCAGCGATAAATGCGATAAGTGCGGTAAAGAACCAACCGCCAATGACATTTAAAACTCCGGCCACGCGGTATACGGCACTTTCTGAGCCCCAGGCCTTATCGGCAAGTGAGGTACCCATGGCTACCATAAAGGTTACATATGTCGTGGAGAGGGGAAGTTTCATAGATGTTGCGATGGAAATAAGAACGCTGGCAACCATTAAGTTGACTGCTGCCCGTACCATGTCGAAGGCGGGAAGTTCATGTGCCCGGT
Organism: Flavobacteriaceae bacterium; assembly: GCA_041618535.1. Taxonomy (GTDB): domain Bacteria; phylum Bacteroidota; class Bacteroidia; order Flavobacteriales; family Flavobacteriaceae; genus SHLJ01. The sequence continues at coordinate 36,848 of JBFKFP010000002.1, read as the reverse complement.
CTTTGGAGATCCGGATAACCGGTTTTTCAAATTGCCGGTCAATTTTAGCCTTCCAGCTTCGGGGTAACACATTATTGGCCATTTGTCCGGATCCCATTGCCAGTTGAACCAAACCTCTTGAGAACCAGTTAGGATTGAAACGCTCACGCGCCTCACCTTCTCTTGAGAGGTTGATTTCCGTCTGGGTTACATAACGCGCTTTTTTCGAAAGCCATAAGGTCACTACCATGATTCCCCCCGCAATCACGAGGAAAAATGTAGGAGTGGGAACTTTCGAAGCAAGGACATCCATACTGAAAGCATCGGGTGCAAGGCCAGAGGCAGCCCAGGCATCGTATGACTGCCATGCTGCAATCGGGACACCGATAAAGTTTACCAGGTCGTTTCCTGCAAAAGCTAATGCAAGGGCAAAGGTGCCGACAAGGATGATAATCTTGTATATGTTAGATTTCAACACAGTAATGGTCAGATATGAAATCACCGACCAAATAACAAAACTTACAGCCACAATTGGTAAAACCTGAGCTTCCAGAAAATCTTTGATGGTTGCGCCACCAGTAATACTGAAGGTTTCTCCCGCAAAAGGTGTTCCTTTGATACCTTTCATAAAAATAAAATAGGTAATGGCCGTGAGGGCTATGCCTCCAAAAATAGCTCCCACCCAGTTCGCTTTCCTTTCAAAGTTAAAAGAAAGCAATAGTCGGGAAACCCATTGGACCACGGCACCCACCGAGAATGCCACTACCACCGAGAGCAAGATCCCCCCGATGATCTGAGTGGCCTTAGTGGTATTGATGTAATTCACCAGATCGCTAAAACTACCACCGTCATCAGCAATTTTCAGCAATGCCATAACCACAGCGGCCCCCAAAAGTTCAAAAACGATTGAGACCGTTGTCGAGGTGGGCATTCCAATGGTATTGAAAAAATCTAAAAGTAAAATGTCCGTGATCATGACGGCCATAAAGATGATCATGATCTCATCGAACATAAATTCCCCAGGGTTAAAAATCCCTTTTCGGGCAACCTCCATTAGTCCGCTTGAAAAAATTGCCCCTACGGCTATTCCCAGGCTCGCGACTATCATTATTTTCTTAAAAGAAATCGCTTTTGAGCCAATCGCCGAATTTAGGAAATTAACGGCGTCATTACTTACCCCAACCACTAGGTCGGCAGCGGCAAGAAAGGCAAGGGCAATGATCATTAAGAGATAGATGTTTTCCATGATTTATAAAGTTAGTTCTGCAAAGATCATTTCAACAATTTAAAAGGGTGTTACTAAATTGTTATTTTTAGAAATGCAGATCGACCTGAAGCCGATACATAAACTGGTCTTCCTGGCCGTTTACGGTCATCAGGCTTGCATCGGTCTGAACCTTGAGCTTATGACCTACGAAATATCTGGACAACCCTAATGTATATTGGGTTTCTGGTGACCTCCCGGTAACGCCTTCATCGAAATTATTATGAGTGTATCGTCCTGAGACCTCTAAATTGTTCTTGAACAGGTATCCACTCTGGATATTTACCCCTTTTCCAACCAGGACAATGGCTCCTGTTTCCGATCCGTCAGAGTTTTTGGCTACCGGGTCATCGGCTACCCTGTCTGCATACTCAAACATAGTACTAAATCCGCGATATTTGAACATGCCGTCAACGAACCAGGTGTTTATATTGGTCTCATAAAATCCTGTATCATTGGACATATAAGACCCCAGGTTACTCCTCGTTTTTACGGCGTTATTGTTATGGTCGTAAGTTATACCAACAGCCAGTTTCGGTTTTGGCTCTCGTTTAAGGTCTGATGCCGAATAATCTCCCTTGCTCATGAAGTTACCCATTGGTAAGATCTCGATTCTCCCGGTGTATTGATGTCCACCCAGGTTTCCTGTGGTTATATTCCTTCCTTCTCCCTGAGAGAATGCAAAGATTTCCCTTATCACGAAGTTTTCAGAAACATCGATATGATGCCTGAGCTGAAAGCCCATGTCACGATCAATATTAAAGCGTGAATTCAACAGTGAACGATCAACCTGTTGCATATTTCCTGATGAGATCACACGCTCCCGGTTACCGGGGAGTTTCGTCTGACCGAACCAGAGAACAAAGTTTTCATAGAAGTTATATTTGATTACAGCATCGAGAATATACCTGGGCGCATTGCTCGTAAAAGGAGAAACTCCTGAAATATCGCGGTTCGATAACCCGAGCTCTATCTTGTATTCTAATTTAGGGGAAAATGCATGGCCGTCCATTTTGATCCTGGCCCTTCTAACCAGCATGTTAGATTCCGGACTTTCGCCATCCTGAAACCCGGCAATTCCGAGAACTTGCATCCTGGCTCCTAATTTCATTGTCCATGAACTGTCCTTACCCTGAAGGTTCAGAAGTCCCTTCCCGAAAGAAGATGTTTCAATTACCTGGCTTTGTACGGCCATGCAAGTTAGAATCATGGCTAATAGAAATACGAATCGTTTCATTTATTTTAATTTTTTTCGAGGCAAAAGTGCGAAAGAAATGTTAATCTAATGTTTCCTAAACATTATTTAATCAAAATGGCTCATGCCCTGACAATTTTATGAACCTTTCTAATATTGCTTACAGATACTAATTCGTTCTATAAATTGTTGGTATAATTTGTAGATAGAACAAAGAGCAAAACATTTAATTAAAATTGAAATTGGCTATCTTGCCCGCTGATTTAATGAATATGATTTGGGAAAACTTACTCTCGCTAAAACGGCTTGGAGACACTACTAAAAGGCTGAGAACTGAACAAGACGAAACACGTCTTGGCTTCGAGGTAGATTATGACCGGATAATTTTTTCTTCAGAATTCAGGAGCCTTCAGGATAAAACCCAGGTTATTCCACTTTCTGATACTGATTTTATTCACACAAGACTTACCCATAGTCTCGAGGTTAGCGTGGTAGGACGCTCTTTAGGCAGGCAGGTTGGCAAACGCATCCTTGAACGTCATCCCCATTTAAAGGAAATTCATGGTTATCAGGCTAATGATTTTGGTGCTATAGTGGCGGCTGCCTGTTTAGCCCATGATATCGGGAACCCTCCTTTTGGCCATTCAGGTGAAAAAGCCATTGGTGAGTTCTTTTCGAATGGTGAAGGCTCAAGGTTTAAAGCCAGGCTCACAGATAAGCAATTTGCTGATCTCTGTCGTTTCGAGGGCAACGCAAATGGTTTCCGCATCCTTAATCAAAGCCGGAATGGAAGAGAGGGAGGTCTGAGATTGAGCTATGCAACCCTTGGTACTTTTGTAAAGTATCCCAAAGAATCGCTGCCACACAAACCGACCAGTTCCATTTCCGATAAGAAGTACGGTATTTTTCAATCGGAGATCGAATTTTTCAATGAAGTAGCAATAGAGCTTGGCCTAATAAAGAGGCAACCCTCATCCCAGAACCGATACGCAAGGCACCCGCTCACTTTCCTTGTAGAGGCGGCAGATGATATTTGTTATACTATCATCGATTTTGAGGATGGGATTAATCACGGACTGATCCAGGAGGAATTCGCTCTTGAATATTTGATCAAGCTTGTAGGCAAATCGATTAACAGGGAGAAATACCACAAACTGAGCTCAACTCAGGACAGGCTGAGCTACCTGAGGGCGCTGTCTGTCAATGCCCTGATCTCTGAAACGGTCGAGGTGTTTATGAAGAATGAGGAATCCATTTTGAATGGAGAATTCGATCATGCCTTGTTGGATAAATGTCAGTATGAAGCTCAGATCAACGATATTATCAAGCTCAGCATCGAGAACATATACCGATCAAAGGAGGTGACTGAAAAAGAGATTTCAGGTTACAGGGTGATTACGAGGCTGCTTTCAGCCTATACAACGGCAGTGGACCATGCCTTTGATAATAAACTTTCCAATTACGACAAACTGATCATGAGATCGCTTCCGGAGACCGTTTCTATAAATGGAGATGATCTGTACGAAGACCTTCTCAACACTTGTGCGCATATTGCTTCACTTTCTGACAGGAGAGCAGTTCTTATTTTCAGAAAATTAGAGGGAATCCGATTTGAATAATTTTCTGATTAGAATTATTCCTTATTTTTACTTTCATATTACACTTCCTAAGACAAAAAAAAACAACTATGAACAAAAAGTACATCGTTCTATCGTTAACCTTGTTCATTGCAGTCGTTGCATTGGTTATCCAAAATGACAAAAGCGATGAATTTTCTGATGTGAAGGCTTTGAAAGAAAAGCATGAAGAAGCCCTGAAAAACAGCCCGTTTAAGAATAACAGGAATCTGTCAAAGACACAACGCCGGGAAATGGGATTGCCGCCAAATGCTTATTTCGAGCAGATTTGGGAGCTTTCTTTGGACCCCAGTACCGGCAGGCCAATGCCTGAGCGATTGTTAGATGTCCAAATGAAGCTGAGAAAGGATTGGGCATCCAATAAAGGAGTAGGGGGTGACGCCAGCAATCCCTGGATCGAGAGAGGCCCCGATCTCGTAAGCACCAGTTTCACGAGCGACAGCCAGGGACGAACCAGGGCGATAATGTTCGATCCGAATGATGTTGGTGCAGGCAATGGTGACGGAATCGATTATAACCGGGTTTTTGCAGGGAACGTGGCTGGCGGACTATGGGTTAATAATGATATTACAAGCAGTAGCTCAACATGGAGCCTGGTAACCGGATTCCCGAACAATGCCGCCATAACCGAAATCATTTATGATCCAAACAACACCAATACCTTTTATATCGGCACCGGAGAGTCATATGGTGGAGCAGTAGTGCAGGGGAATGGTATCTGGAAATCGACAGACGGCGGTGTTAACTGGACCAACATATTCGGGGGTTATTCAGACGATGGCTCCGGGGGACAGCTGATCAATGGGGTTTTCCAGATCAATGATCTTCTTGCCAGGGATATCGGGTCGACAACAGAATTATATGCGGCAGTTGCAGGATCGTCACTTTCAGGTTCGTCCAATCCAACAAATTTCCTGGGCCTTCAGGAACAGGGAATTTATAAATCGACCAATAATGGCACGACTTGGGCCAAATTGACAGATCCCGATCTCTTAGAATCAACCAGTAATGGTACCCAGCCAATCAATCCTAACGATCTTGAGCTGGACATAAATAACAATATCTGGCTGGCAACTACCAGGAACCTGTGGGGCGCCAATGGCGGTAAGATTTTACAATCTACAGACGGAACCAATTTCACATTGGTCAACACCATCTCCAATGCTCTTCGAACAGAAATTGAACCCTCTCAAACCAATGCGAACACTTTCTGGGCTTTGATACGATCAGCGGCAAACGGGGAAGTTGACATTTATACGACCACCAACGCTTTTTCCACTATTACACCGATTACTACAGAACCCAATGATACAGATCCCGGTATTCCATCAACAGATTTTACACGGAATCAGGCTTTTTACGATCTGGAGATAGAGGCAGATGCCAGCGGTAACCTGATTGTAGGAGGAATTAATTTGTTCCGCTCAACCGATAATGGTGCCACATGGCCACAGATATCGAAATGGTTTAGTACTCAAACCGGAAACTTCTCGTTGGTTCATCCTGATCAGCATGCTATTGTTCAAAGGCCGGGAACAGGTAATTCCAACAAGTATGCCTTTGGTCATGATGGAGGAATATCCTATTCCGATGATATTACCCTCGCTCCATCAAGCACAACAAACATCAATCAACGCAACCAGGATTACAATACCATACAATTCTATTACGGGGCAATTGATCCTGTTGATGGAGGCGACGGCGATGATCTGGCCGGGGGAACCCAGGATAATGGAACACCTCTTATAATAGATGCCGCTGCAGGAGCGAACACCTTTACCGATCTTTTCAGCGGGGATGGTGGATTTACTGAATTCGATGACTCGGGATTATATATGATCCAGTCTTATGTCTATAATGATCACCGCTATGTGAATTATCCAACCTTAACCACTGGATTTACCTTTACAACCGTAGGTCCGAATAACAATCCTAACGGTGATTTCATCAACCAGGCCGTATTGGATAAGAACCTTAATATTCTGTATTCTAATGCATCTAATTCCTCTCAAAATCGAATTGAGCGTGTAACGGAGTTCATACCTGGAGCGCCTGCGCAAACTCAAACATTTATAAATAATGCAGCCTTAAATGACAGGCCATCGGCTTTTGCAGTTTCACCCTATACTACAACTTCAACAAAATTGTTTATCGGTACGCGAAATTCAAAACTGCTCAGGGTTGATTCAGCAGATACGGGCGTAAGTCCGACCTTTACAGATATATCCGGAGCAGGGTTCGTAGGAAGTGTCTCAGACATCGAATTTGGCCAAAGTGAGTCTGAAATTTTTGTTACCATGCATAATTATGGTGTGACCAGCGTTTGGTATACGAATAATGGAGGAACGACCTGGGTTGGCAAAGAAGGTGATCTGCCCGACATCCCGGTGCGATGTATCCTTCAAAATCCATTGATCCCGGCAGAAGTGATCATAGGAACGGATCTTGGGGTATGGTATACGGGCAATATCCAGGCGGCAAGTCCAACCTGGCAACAGGCGAATAACGGAATGAGAGAAGTGCGAGTTGTAGACCTTGATGTTCGAACTTCCGATAATGTAATCCTTGCAAGTACATTCGGCCGTGGAATGTTTACAAGCCAGTTTACCTCCAGCCCATTGAGTATTGATGATCAGATTTTTGATGAGGCATCTGTTTCCATTATACCCACGGTATCCGATGGTAGATTTGAGATTTTCTCCAAAAGAGCCCTCGGGGAGATCAGTTTTAAATTATTTGACCTGACAGGAAAAATGGTATATGATACATCCTTTGATATGAATGGACCCCGAAAAGCCTTTGATTTATCACTGCAGGACGGTCTGTATATCGCTAAAATTGAATCTGATATCTCGACAGTAACCAAGCGGATAATCATCCGGTAAGCTTATAAAATTCATACAATTACTGTAGGGGAAATCGTAATATTTCCCCTACTTTTTTAAATTTCATCGTAAAATATTGCGTTTAATCGATAAATATTTCTATATTTGATTCCAAATTAACCTAAAACCTATAACGATGAAAAAGAACCTACTGGCAGCGATTGTGGTATTCTTCTTTACTTTTGTTGTACTTTTGGTCATGAACGATATGTCTAAGGGCAACAACCCTCAGGTGGAAAAACAATATTCAGTAGTGGATGAATAAACATTCCAGGTTGTCACTACTGTTTAATCTTAAGCCCTTTATCAGATGTTGAAGAACAAAAACCTGAATTTTGCACTTATTATTTTCGTTATTACCCTATCTCTTCTGTTTGTTTATGCAGAGTATTATCCAGAAGCAGAAACATCAGCTACAGAGACCGAAAATGTGAGTCTTAACAATCAGGAAAATAAAATTAGCCGTTCAAAGTAAGTCAAGAACCTTATCTGTAATTGAGTTAGGGTCCAGACCTAATGAATCCCTGAGTTCAGAGATTGAGCCGTGATCAATGAACGTATCCGGCAAGCCGAAGGTCCTGATGATTCCACTGAATTCATTTGCCGCTGCAAACTCGCAGACGGCCCCGCCAAAACCACCTTTTATCACTCCGTCCTCAATTGTCACAATTGTCTGGAATTTGGAAAAAATATCAGATAACAGATTTTCATCAAGTGGCTTCAGGAAAAGGAGATCATAGACCGCAACTTTCCCCTTGATATCCCTTTTATTCAGAATTTCCAGAAGTTCAACTAAAATTGGCCCCAGCCCGATTACAGCCAATTCAGAACCATTTTTAAGGCATTGCCCCTTTCCTATTTCTACAGGTTTCATAGTTCGTTGCCAGCTGGTATTCTTACCCCGACCCCTGGGATATCGGATAGCGAGCGGGCCGTCCAATCCGAGTTGCGCTGTATACATCAAATTCCTCAGGGTGATTTCATCACGAGGTGCGGCAATTGATATATTTGGTATACATCTCAGAAAGGCAAGGTCAAAAGCTCCATGATGAGTGGCTCCGTCCTGACCAACCAAACCAGCGCGGTCTAAACAGAAAACCACGGGAATTTTCTGAATGGCCACGTCATGAATGATCTGGTCGTAGGCTCTTTGCAGAAAAGTTGAGTAAATGTTGCAGAAGGGGATAAGTCCCTGGGTTGCCATTCCTGCGGCAAGGGTAACTGCATGTTGTTCAGCGATCCCCACATCAAATGCGCGTTCAGGAAATTCTTCCATCATAAATTTCAAAGAACTCCCTGTTGGCATAGCAGGCGTTATACCAACTATCTTGTCATTTTGTCTTGCAAGTTCAAGAAGTGTAAGGCCAAAAACGTCCTGGAATTTTGGCGGAAGGGATAAAGTTTCACCGGAAATAAGCTTACCTGTTTTCGGGTCGAATTTCCCGGGCGCATGATACCGCACCTGATCCTGCTCTGCAGGTTTTAAGCCCTTGCCCTTTTTAGTTACTGCATGCAAAATCTTTGGCCCCTTGACAGATTTCAGCAATTCAAGCTGATATATCAATTCATCTATATCATGTCCGTCAATTGGTCCGCTATATTTAAAATTCAAAGCTTCAAAAACATTGGTATCATATTCGGAACCTGCCTTTACCTGGGTTAAATACTGTTTTAGTGCTCCCACACTCGGGTCTATTCCAATGGCATTGTCGTTTAAAATGATCAAAAGATTCGCATTGGTCACTCCGGCATGGTTTAAAGCTTCAAAGGCCATTCCGCTTGCTATGGAGGCATCCCCTATAACTGCTATATGATGCCTGTTGTCGTCTCCCTTGAGTTTGGAGGCGATTGCCATACCCAGCGCGGCCGATATAGAAGTTGAAGAATGCCCGGCACCAAAGGGATCATACTCGCTTTCATCTCGTTTCGGGAAGCCACTGATGCCTCCAAACTGCCTGTTGGAATGAAAGATCTCCTTACGCCCTGTCAATATCTTGTGTCCGTATGCCTGATGTCCCACATCCCAGATCAAAAGATCTTCGGGGGTATTAAAAAGATAGTGCAGCACAATGGTCAGTTCAACAACGCCAAGGCTTGCTCCAAGATGTCCTTCCTTGGCTGCCACCTCATGTATGATCCTTTCCCGAAGTTCATCGGCTAGGGTCTTAAGCTGCTCTTTTTTTAACAATCGCAGATCATGAGGGGATTCTATGTGGGATAACAAATTCGGCATCAGCCTACAAATGTACGAGTTGTTATTGTATTTTTGACCTCATGGATAAGCCGGATGACGACATCTTTTATATGAAGAAAGCACTTCAGGAGGCCAGAATGGCATTCGACAAGAATGAAGTGCCTATCGGTGCGGTCATCGTGATAGATAATCGCGTCATTGCGCGTGCCCATAACCTTACTGAAACCCTTAACGATGTAACAGCACATGCTGAAATGCAGGCTATCACGTCGGCCGCTAATTTTATCGGCGGAAAATATCTTCGTGATTGTACCCTCTATGTTACGGTGGAACCTTGCCAGATGTGTGCTGGGGCTTTATACTGGAGTCAAATATCCAAAATCGTATACGGAGCCAGGGATGAAGAACGGGGTTGTATAAATATGAAAACGAAATTGCATCCTAAAACCGAAATGAGAGGCGGCGTTCTCGCAGAGGAGGCAGCTGATTTGATGAAGGCGTTCTTCATTCAGAAACGCAATCTGAATTAGCCCTTTTTATTGTCCCTGAAGTCTCGCATTTTTTCGAGATTTTCCTTGGTAAGCATGTAATCTTTCACCGAGCGGTCTTTCCAGCGATAATATGAGAACAACGGAAATACAACAACGAAAAGACCGATCACCCCAAACCCTATGAGCTTCTGAGAATAGGGGCCTTCATAAAGGAAACCGGCAGCTATACTCCCGGACGCGGCAAGGAACAATATTAAAATCAACCATTTCATCAGGATGTAAAATTAATCAATTCCTGTCTGTACGCTGTCAGCAATTTGGATTTGGAAATAAAGCCGAGATATTTTCCATCTCGAACAACAGGAAGGTTCCATGCTCCTGTATCCTGGAACAGCTGCATAACATGGTGCATATTGTCTTCATTATAGTGAATATAGGCGGGGGGAAGTGACATAAAGGTCTCTACAGTTGTTGAGTCGTACAGGCTTTGCTCGAACATGAAATCCCGAATGTTATCCAGGAGCACAATCCCGAGCATATGATTTTCATTGTCGGTTACCGGGAAAAGGTTTCGGCGAGATTGCGCGACACCTTTATGAAGCATCTCTCCCAGTTTCATGTCGGGATGTAATTTTATAAAATCGGTTTCGATAACAGAATCCAAATTCATAAGAGTCAAAACACTTTGGTCCTTATCAAGTGAAAGAAGTTCGCCACGTTCAGCCAATTCCTTGGTGTAGATGGTGTGATCGATGGCATTCTTTGTGATGATGAATGACATCGAGACCGTGATCATAAGCGGCACAAAAAGTTCGTATCCCCCGGTGATTTCAGCGATGAGAAAAATAGCGGTTAACGGGGCATGCAACACACCTGCCATTAAGCCGGCCATCCCTACAAGGGTAAAGTTAGCCTCTGAAACTGCAAAATTCAGTCCGAGGTTATTGATGATCTTCGCAATCAGGTTACCTAAAGCACTCCCCATGACAAGCGTAGGGATAATTATCCCGCCCGATCCACCTGCAGCAAGAGTGGCCGACATCGCAACCGCTTTCAGGATGGTAATACCTCCGAGCAAGGCAATAACAACCCAAATATTTCCGATGTAATCGTCAAATGGAGTAATTCCCAATGCTTCAATATCATTGCCGTCCAAAAGGTTAGTGATAAATCCAAATCCTTCACCGTAAAGTGGTGGAACGAAATAAATCATAATCCCGATGATCAGGCCGCCGATAATGAGTTTGTGCACGGCTGATTTAAACCGGCCGAAAAAATCATTGACACCGAAGTATATCTTCGAAAAATAGATGGATGCGACACCTGTTCCAAGTCCGAGCAGGATGTAGAACAGGGTATCTTTTAAACTGAAACTTTCAATCACCATGAAGTTGAATAAATGTTCATCGCCCAAAAAGAAATATGATGTCAGAACAGATGAAACCGAGGCGATTAGCAATGGGAGCAGGGAGGCAAAACTCAGATCAAGCCCAAAGACTTCGATAGCGAAAATGATTCCGGCAACGGGCGACTTAAATATTGAAGACAATGCTCCTGCCGCTGCACAGCCAATAAGTAAAGATCGCGTTTTCCTGTCGATGTGAAACAGCTTACTGAAATTGGAGCTTACCGCTGCAGCTGAAGCTATTGCAGGGCCTAATAGCCCGACTGACCCTCCGAATCCAACCGTTATCGGAGCTGTGATCAGGGGCCAATAGATACTGTCTTTACTTATAAGGCCTCCCTTTTTTGATAATGCGAACATTACTGTTGGCAATGCATGCTCAAAGGGATGCTTGGAGATGTATCGGCTTATCAGATAAACGATCAGCAATCCGAAAAATGGCAGGATAAAATAAAGGGGGTTACTGAATAATTCATTGGTGTAACCTACCAGCCATTGAATGGCATAGGTAATATTCTTGATCGTGACCGATACCAGGCCTGATAGCAACCCAATGATCAAACTCAGGATAAACACAAAGTTCTTGTGAGAGATATGCCTTGATCTCCAGATCAGGAACCGCTTTATAAGGGGTTTAATCGGCATAGTTCAGATATACTTTGAGCTGGATAACCCTTCGGCCATTTTTATATATCGAGTTTCAGCTTCAGTTCTTTTAATTGTTCAGGATCGATAGGTGAAGGTGCGTCTATCATCACGTCGCGACCAGAATTGTTCTTCGGGAAAGCGATAAAATCTCTGATAGTCTCCTGTCCGCCCATGATGGCCACCAAGCGGTCAAGTCCAAACGCGATCCCGCCGTGGGGAGGAGCGCCATACTCAAAGGCGTTCATCAGAAATCCGAATTGAGCTTTTGCCTCTTCGGGGGAAAAACCTAGTTTTTCCAACATCAATTCCTGTATTGCTCGATCATGAATTCTTATCGATCCGCCACCTATTTCATTTCCATTCAGAACAAGATCATAGGCATTTGCCTTTACAGCACCGGGGTCGGTTTTAAGCAATTCTACCTGGTCGGGTTTTGGAGAGGTAAAAGGGTGATGCATGGCGTGGTATGACCCGCTTTCCTCATCATATTCAAGCAAGGGGAAGTCCGTGATCCATAGCGGTGCAAATTCGTCAGGGTTTCTCAATCCGAGGCGCTCACCTAATTCCATCCTCAGAGCGTTCATCTGAGCACGCACCTCGTTTGTGGAACCTGAAAGTACAAATATGAGATCTCCCGCTTTGGCAGAGGTCACATCGGCCCATTTTGCAAGGTCGTCCTGATCAAAGAATTTATCGACAGAAGACTTGAAACTCCCATCCTCGTTGCATCGGCAATAGATCAGGCCTTTTGCTCCAATCTGTGGTCTTTTAACCCAATCAGTCAATCCATCTATTTCCTTCCGGGTAAACGAATTTCCTCCTGGCACCGCTATTCCGATTACCAATTCAGAATTATTGAAAACATTAAAATCCTTATGCTGGCTGACAGCGTTGAGGTTCCCGAACTCCATTCCGAACCTGATATCAGGCTTATCACTTCCGTAACGCTCCATAGCCTCGTCAAAGCTCATCCTGGGAAATTCTCCAACCTCCACATTATTGATGGCCTTAAGAAGGTGCCTGGTGAGTCCTTCAAAAGCATTTAAGATATCATCTTGCTGCACAAAAGCCATCTCACAGTCTATCTGGGTAAATTCCGGTTGTCGATCAGCACGAAGATCCTCATCCCTGAAACACTTCACGATCTGGAAATATTTATCCATTCCGGCCACCATAAGCAACTGTTTAAAGGTTTGAGGAGACTGGGGGAGGGCATAAAATTCGCCTTCATTCATCCGGCTTGGCACGACAAAATCGCGCGCTCCTTCGGGAGTGGATTTGATCAGGTAAGGTGTTTCCACTTCGATGAATCCTTCGCCCGATAAATATTTCCTTACTTCCTGTGTTACTTTATGCCTGAAGATCAGGCTTTCCTTAACCGGGCTCCTTCTTATATCCAGATAACGGTACTTCATTCGTAACTCATCGCCACCGTCGGTGTCGTCTTCTATGGTAAATGGAGGAACTAACGACCTGTTCAATATGGTTAGCCTGCTAACCAGGATTTCGATTTCACCAGTGAGCATGTTGGGATTTTTTGACGTTCTCTCTATTACCTTACCCTCCACCTGAATAACAAATTCACGCCCCAGGCGCTGAGCCTGTTCCATCATTTCCTTTGAACTTCTCTCTTCGTCGAAAATGAGTTGTGTGATTCCATAGCGGTCACGCAGGTCGACCCAGACCATAAATCCTTTATCCCTTACTTTCTGGACCCATCCTGCAAGCGTTACTTTTTCGCTGATATGATCGAGCCTCAATTCACCGCAATTGTGAGTTCTGAACATTTCGATTTTAATATTTAATATGATTTTTTAAATAAGACTGCAAAGTTAGAAAGATATATCTAAGAGAGGGTTAGGTACGACAAAATTATAGCTGTTTACATGCAAATAAATATGAAAATAGATTCACTCTGGATTTAGTAAAAATGCAGGATCTGAAGGGTATTGAAATTGACAGGTTAAGCCTTGATTGAAGTAAAATCACTTATTTTTTGGGTAAAGTGGAATAAATTATTGAACTTTAATCTAACTAACTAATCTAATTTAGCTCATGAAATGTACATTGAAATCGATCAGCTACTCGCTGATCTTCGCACTTATCCCCATTGGCTTAATGGCTCAGGTCGATATTAACGGGAATGTTTCCGAAGCCAGTTCAGGCCAACCCCTGCCTGGAGCGAATATCGTGATAAAGGGAACTGCTACGGGGACCACGACAGATTTTGACGGTAATTTTACTTTAACTGTCCAAGATTTTCCGGTTACACTGGTCATATCTTCCGTTGGTTTTGCAACTCAGGAAATCAACCTTACAGAGTCCACCTTCGTACAGGTTAGCCTCCAGGATGGATTATTCCTGGATGAGGTTGTTATAACGGGTACAAGATCCAAGCCCAGAACCATTCTCGATTCACCGGTCCCGATAGACAATATCGGCGTCACGGAATTAAGAAATACCGGTCAGCCGACGGTTGATAAGATGCTTACATACAAAGTACCGTCGTTTAATTCAACCAATCAAACCATATCTGATGCCACAGCTCATTTTGACCCTGCCGATTTACGTGGGCTCGGTCCGAGTAGAACGCTTGTTTTGGTTAATGGAAAGCGAAAAAATCTCAGTGCCCTGGTTTACATTAACGACACACCAGGCAAGGGTGAAGTGGGAGTGGATCTCAAAAGTATTCCTGCCGCTGCAATAGAACGCATTGAAGTTTTAAGGGATGGAGCTTCGGCACAATATGGGTCTGATGCCATTGCCGGAGTGATCAACATGATACTCAGGCGGGATGTAGAATTTACATCCGTAAATGTCAAATCAGGAATAACGACCGAAGGGGACGGATTTACCTTAGGAGCTGATGTGAACACAGGTTTCAAATTAGGGGATAATGGTGGATTCATCAATTTAACCGCCGGATATTTCCAACAAGAAGAGACCAACCGGGCCGGTGAACCCGGGGAAGACGTATTATTCGGAATTGCAGCAGATGATCCCGATTGGAGCAGCTGGCTTCAAGCTAATCCGGATCTCGGAATGACGGTCGGACAGCCAGAGATCAGGAAAACCGATATTTTTCTTAATATGGCATTGCCTTTCAATAATGGTGCTGGAGAATTTTACACTTTTGGAGGATTCACTTTTAGAAAAGGAAAAAGTTTCGCATTGTTCAGGGCACCCTATTGGGTCCCGGATCCCTTTAACCTTTTACATGAACCAGGAACAACCTATAACGGGTTTCAACCCACATTCGAGACGGATATTTTAGATAATAATGCTACGGTGGGGGTGAAGTTTGGAATTGGCGAATTTAATGTTGATGTAAGTGGGACCTACGGAAGGAACGATGTTGATTATATGGTGAATAACAGCTTAAACCCGGCCCTGGGAGAAGACAGCCCGACCTCTTTTGATGTGGGCGGATATGTATTTTATAACCTCTTGAGTAATCTCGATATCTCTCGCAGTTTTGGTGAGGTGAATGTTGCCTTTGGTGCCGAGATCCGAAAGGAAAATTTTGAGGCTATAGCGGGACAGCCGGAATCCTATGATGGATCGGGTGTACAATCCTTTCCGGGGTTGCAACCATCTAATGAGGTGGACGAGAGCCGAAATAGTTTTGGGGTTTATGCAGACATCGAATATGAACCATCGGAAGACTTCCTGGTTGGGGCAGCAATACGCTATGAAGACTTTAGTGATTTTGGGGATAACACCTCATGGAAGGTCGATGCGCGCTATTCTCTCGGAGACTTTGGTGCTATTCGGGGATCCTACAGCACAGGTTTCCGTGCACCGGCCCTTCATCAAATTTATTTGAGCAATATACAAACCCTGATCTCGGGAGGAACTGTATCTAACCAGGGCACATTCAATAATGTGGATCCTGTGATACGGGACGGGCTGGGTGTACCTCAGCTAACCGCAGAGACCTCTAACAATTTTACTGCCGGTATTACCTTTAGAGCAACCTCTAATCTGTCTTTTTCTCTTGATTATTATAACGTCAAGGTTGATGACAGGGTTTTATTTACAGGAGAGATAGGATTTGATGATGATGACAGCACAACTAACAGTGTGGAACAGATCCTTGAGGATAATCAGATTACGAGCCTGAAGTTTTTCGTTAATGCCGTAAATACCATTACGAACGGGGTGGACATTGTTGCGAATTATGAGAATATTTTGCTGGGGAATGGACAACTAAGTGCAGTTTTGGCAGCAAATTTTAATGAAACAAAAATTGACGGACAAATTGATACGCCAAGCTTACTTGCCCAGAACGGATATGAGATATTCAATAGAAAGGAACAGTCAAGAATCACTTCTGCAAGGCCGCAATCAAAGATTTTAGTCGGTTTGGATTACAAGATTAAAAAATGGAATTTCATTCTGAATAATACATATTTCGGAGAAGTTAGCTGGAAGCACTCAGATAACGGTCTTAATGGTGCTCCGCTTGGCCCTGGGGGCACTAATCTGCCAACAGACGATGCTGCGTACGACCAGACATTCGGGGGAAAGATCGTTACCGATCTTATTTTGTCTTATTCATTTTCGGATAATATTTCAGGAAATCTTATGGTTAATAACCTGTTTAACGTATACCCGGATGAAATTGATACAAAAGGAGATTTTGTAACAGATTTAGGTGGCAGGTTCCGCTACCCATGGGAAGTAAACCAGTTCGGGTTTCTGGGGACCATTGTTAACGCCAGCTTAGCGATCCAGTTTTAAATTGAAAACCATCAAAAAAAGCCACATTCATATGTGGCTTTTT
The DNA here is from genome assembly GCA_041618535.1 of Flavobacteriaceae bacterium. Taxonomy (GTDB): domain Bacteria; phylum Bacteroidota; class Bacteroidia; order Flavobacteriales; family Flavobacteriaceae; genus SHLJ01. The sequence goes on along the minus strand of JBFKFP010000002.1, from coordinate 20,364 downwards.
TTTATTTGTCCAAGGCGAGTGACGCTTGTCTCACAGCCTCTTTTTCCCGGCCTCTTTCCCTCAGCCACATTTTAAACAAGGTGATAAGGTAAAACAGGATGGGGACTACTATAAGGGTAAGGAATGTTGCTATAAAAAGCCCGTAAATAACGGTCCAGGCCAATGGCCCCCAGAAGATAACATTGTCACCACCGAAGTAAAGGTTTGGATTGAAGTGTCCGAAAAGGGTTGCAAAATTAATGTTCAGCCCAGTGGCAAGTGGGATCAATCCTAAAATGGTCGTGATCGCGGTAAGCAGCACGGGTCGCAACCTTGCTTTTCCTCCTTTTACTATGGCTTCGAACAATAGATTCTTATCCACATATTCGTCTTCATTTATAAGGTGCTTTACCTTTTCACGGTCTATCAGCAGTTGGGTATAATCCAAGAGTACAACACCATTATTAACTACAATTCCTGCCAGTGAAATGATTCCCATCATGGTCATCATTATGACAAATGGTTTTGCCGTTATTATCAGTCCGCCAAATACCCCGATCAGGCTGAGAAATATGGCCAGCATGATGATAGCGGGTTTGGAAATGGAGTTGAATTGGAAGATCAGGATAAAGAAGATCAGTCCGAGACCCGTGAAAAAGGCACCCATTAAAAACGTCATTTGCTTGTTCTGCTCCTCTATCTGGCCGGTGTAATCTACCTTAATATCGGCCGGAAGTCCTTCAAATGAGTCCATTTCCAGTTGGATCTGGGATACAATGGCGCTGGCATCCGTATATCCGGGAGCCAGTGCAGAGTAAACAGTCACGACCCGTTTTACATCCCTGTGTTTTATGGCGCTAAATCCTGAAGAATTAGTCTGCCTTGTCACTGCAGAAACGGGGATCTCTTTTATCTTTCCTGTGGCATTGTCCCTGAAGGTGATCTTCTGATTGAAAAGTACTCCGGGTTTATAGCGATTCTCTTCATTAAACCTCACATAAATGTCATAATCCTCCCCACCTTCCTTGTAAATACCTGCTTTGGCTCCAAAAATTGAATTCCTGAGTTGCATTCCCACCTGTCCGGCAGAAACCCCGAGTTCTCCGGCTTTTTCACGGTCAACCTTAACCTGCATAGACGGTTTTGATTTATTTACGTCTATTTTAAGCTCATCAATTCCGGCGATGTTCTTCGAATTGATAAAGTTTCTCATGCGTTCAGCCGTCGCGATCAGTTCGGAATAATCATCACCCTCAAGCTCGATATTGATAGGATAGCCTGCAGGAGGACCAACCGCATCCTTTTCAACAGAAATAGCGACACCGGGATAAACGTCCTGTACGGCCTGCTGAACTTCCTTAAGCAATTCATTGCTGTCTGCACCCCTGCGGAATTTAAATTCACGCATGGTTGCCGTTATCTTCCCGCGATGAGGCATTTCCGCCGAGGAGCCACCATCGGTATTCGGGTTTCCAGCACCTTCCCCTACCTGGGATACGGCGCTCTCAACAAGGAAGTTGTAATCACCATCCCGATATTCTTCGGAATTGATAATAGCGTAAACGCGGTCTTCGATGTCCTCGGTGATGGCATTGGTCTTGTCGATGTCTGTTCCCTGAGGGTATTCTATATAAATGATGATCTGGTTGGGAGTATTGTCAGGGAAAAATTCAACCTTGGTTCGCTGACTCGCTATCGAAGCGCCGAAGCCGGTAAAGGCTATGAACAATAAGATAACTGTTCCAACAGAGATCAGGATGGGCTTTCTGCCGCTCAAAGCGGATCGAAGAAGCCGCTCATAAAATCGCTCCCATTTCGGAAGTGAACGAGTCTGGAAACGATTGACCGCCTTCCGGAGAAACAGCCTGTAAAGCCAAAGCATAAAGGCAGTTGCAATCATTAATCCCCCGATGGCATGATATTCGCCTCCAAATAGTATAATCGCGACTCCGATTACAAAGGCGATTAGAGACACACGCACAATTTGCCTTAAAGGCATTTCACGATCTTCCGTGGTCATAAATTGTGAGACCATGACCGAATTGAAAAAGATAGCTACGAAAAGCGATGAACCCAGCACTACGGAGAGAGTTACAGGGAAATAGATCATGAATTGACCCATTACACCCGGCCATAAACCGAGAGGGATAAAGGCTGCAACGGTGGTAGCTGTTGAAATGATTATCGGGAAGGCAATTTCCCCGATTCCCTTCTTGGCAGCCTCAATGCGCGAATATCCATCATCCATAAGACGATAAGCGTTCTCAACCACCACTATACCATTATCTACAAGCATACCCAGACCCATAATCAGCCCGAACAGGATCATGGTATTCATGGTATAACCCAGAATATTCAGGATCATAAGTGACATAAACATGGACATTGGAATGGCGAAGCCTACAAAGAGTGCGTTTCTGAATCCAAGGAAGAACATAAGAACTGTGACCACCAGGAAGATCCCGAATATAATGTTGTTTATAAGGTCGTTAACCTGCCCTATTGTTTTGGATGACTGGTCGTTTGAAATACTAACTCTCAGGTCGGGCGGGAATACATTTTCTTTAGCATCCTGAACAATTAATTCGATCTGCTCGGCTGCGGCAACCATGTTCTTTCCTGTCCGCTTCTTAACGTCCAGCATCACCACCGGATCCCCAAATTCCCTGGCATATGTGGTCCTGTCCTCCTCTTTAAATGTAACGGTGGCAACATCCTTGAGATAAACAGGACTATCATTCTCTGACTTAACCACAAAATTTTCAAGTGATTCCGGGGTTTCTATTTCACCAATTACACGGATGGTACGACGCTGGCCACTGCTTATCAGGTTTCCGGCAGAGGTTGTCATATTCTCACGACTGATGGTATTGATTATGTCGTCAAAGCTTACCTGTGCAGCCATCATTTTATAGATATCAACTGCAACCTCTACCTCCTTGTCCTGGGCTCCACGGATATCAACTTGCTTGATCTCCATCAGATCCTCAATCTCCTCTTCCAGGTATTCGGCATACTCTTTTAGTTTTTCAACCGGATAATCTCCCTGTATATTTATGTTGAGGATGGGAAATTCTTCAGACATGCTGAGATCGAATACATTTGGTTCCACTTTGGCCCCGTTAAAGGTAGGCCAGTCTTCACCAGCCTTTTCAGAGTCGACCTCGTCCTTCACCTTCTGCTTGGCGGCCTCAACCGAGATATTTTCATCAAATTCAACTACCACTATGGAATAGTCTTCCTGCGAAGTTGAGGTTATTTCAACCACATTGCTCACCGTTTTAAGGCGGTCCTCGATAGGATCGGTTATGAGTTTTTCAATGTCTTCGGCTGTGTTGCCAGGATAAACCGAACTGATGTAGATCTTGGTCTCTTTGATTTCCGGAAAGCTCTCCCTTGGCATACTTCTGAAAGCGGACGCACCCAATATCAGGATAAGTACGATGAGAACGTACATTGTGGTCTTATTATTTATGGCCCATGAAGAAAGCGGGAACTCCTTAAAAACCTTTTTTTCTCTTTTGGTCATGGCTGTTTTTTTATTAAATGTCAGCGTTAGTTGTTACTCAATATCTTCACTTCCTGGTTATCCTTGACGCTGCGTGCACCCTCCTGGATTATTTCATCACCGTCAGAAACTCCTGAGAGGATTTCAATAAAATCGCCCTGCGTTTTTCCAGTCTCGATAAATGTTCTTTTGGCGATGCCTTTATTATCAGATCTATCGCTAACAGTATATATATACTGCCGGCCTTCAGCATTTTCAGAGATAATGCTGAGGGGGATCAGGATGGCATTCTCATTGGTATAATCATTAATCCTCAGTTTGGCAGTTAGATTTGGCTTTACCATCTGATCTTTGTTGGGGATGCCGATCTCGATCTTGAAGGTGCGGTTAGCGGGGTTGATAAAATTTCCTGCCTGCCTTACCTCGGTCATAACCGAGGTTCCCAGTATGGGGAACTCCACCTGGACCTCCTTGCCATTTACCACTGTCTGAACGTAACCCTCAGGGACATCGGTCTCGATATACATATCGTCCAGATTAACAATCCTGAACAGAGGAGACTGACCGGGGGCAACCACACTACCCTGTTCAGTTATCACATCGTCTATAGTTCCTGAGAATGGCGCCCTCACCTGGGTTTTGCCAATTTGTTCCTGAAGCTGACCAATAGCTCTCTGCTGAGCTTCAAAACTGGATTTTGCCTGAAGAAACTGTATCTCACTTCCGATATTCTGCTCCCAAAGACGCTGTTGTCGTTCATAAGTTGTTTGGGCAAGGTCTGCCTGGATCTGCAGCTGAGCAAGCTGCTGACTTAGTCCTCCGTCATCGATCCTGGCCAGAAGTTGTCCTTTGGAAACTTTTTGACCCTCGGTAACGTAAACCCGGCTTAAAACTCCGGAGTATTCCGGGTAAATCACCAGGTTTTTCTTGGTGCTGACATTTCCCTGCAGCTCGATGTAATGATTGAAAACTTGTTCCTCAGCAAGGATAGTGGTAATGAGGGGAATCTTTTCCTGCGGGTCGAGTTTCTTGATCTCTTCCTCAAGCTTTTTAAGCTCCGAGGAAATCTCTGCTTGCTTTAAATCCAGTTCATCTTTTTTCTGACGGATCTGCTCCAGGTCCTGTGAAGCGATAATATCTTCGATAGATTTTTGCTTTCCTTCCGAACATGAATTAAGGACTAAAACGCTGCATATAGCAATAAAAATATTTTTCATCTCTCTGGTGGTGAATTGTTTCAATTTTTTGGTATTTCATTTAATATGGTCTCCAGTTCCGCTTTTTGATTGATGACATCAAGCATGGCTTGAAGCAACTCCTGCTGGGCAGTGTAAAGTTGTGTTTGAGCCTGTCTCAAGTCGAAACTTGAACTTATGCCCTCAAAGAATTTGATCTGATTTTTATTTTCGATTCGCTCGGCCAGTTTCAGGTTGTCCTTTTTGATTCCGTAGTCCTCGATGGCGAATTTATAGTTGCTCTTGGCCGTAGCTATTTCAAGCATTATTCGCTGTTCGGTCTCCTTGAGATCGTCTTTGGACTTCTCAAGATTTATTTTGGCACGCTGAGTAGCGGCTGTTCGCTGAAGTGAACTGAAGATTGGGATTTGCATACTCAATCCGAAAATAGAAGATCCAAGCCAGCGCTGGTCGCTTTGGGTAAAAGAAAAGCTGTTGCTGTATCCGTCGTATCCTCCATTGAGGAAGGCGTCTAAGGTCGGGAGGGCTTTGCTTTTTTCAAGTTTTACCAGTAATTCCTTCGAGCGTTTATCGTTGGCGGCAATTTTATAATCGATCGTATTCTCAACGTTTTCTTCGGCATCGAGAAGGCTGAGCACCGTATTCTGTGATGCGAGTCCGGAGAGAAAATCGGTCAGTTTAACCTCTTGGTCAATATCAAGACCAATGGTCAAATTGAACATTTGGTAGGCCAGGTTCTTTAATCGCAGCGTGTTGTTAAGATTGCTTTCAATGCCGGCAAGAGTAATTTTTAACTGTTCAACATCCTCTTCTTCCGCAAGCCCGTTCTCATAGATTTTTGTCGTTTCATCAAGGTTCTTTTCAAGCACCGCTTTGTTCCGTTCAAGAATGTTTACGCTTTCCTCTGCCAGAAGCACGTTGCCATAGGCGTTAATCACTGCTTTCCTGACTTCAAGATCGGTCTTTTCTTTGGCATTTTTTGATATTTCAAGAAATACCCTGGCCGACTGTAATCCTACGAGGTAGGAACCATCAAATATTTTTTGGTTTAGCACTGCGGCAGCGTTAATAGATTGCTCTGTTCCAAAGGTAACTTCGGCAAATTCACCCGGGTTCCCACCGAAGAATTCGGCAGGAATCAAGGACACAGGTTGTTTAAGGAAATTATTATAACTGACAGATGCGCTGAGCTGAGGAAGACCGGTTGCAATAGTCTCCCATTTTTGTTTGATTGCGGCCTCTACATCCCTGCTCGCATTTTTTGCCGTGCGGTTGTTTTCCAGTGCATGATCAATCGCTTCCTGCAATGAAAACTCCTGCAGCTGAGCTGACGTACCAAGACCGAAAAAAAGGAAGATGATTGTAATGATCGATGTTTTCATTCAATTGAATTTATTGGCTGGTTTGCATTGGTTTTTAATTGTTTTAAGAATTCAAGCCCTGCGTCGGTACAAATGCCATGCAGGTGATAATCCAGGTAGTTTTCCATCAGCGTATTCATTGAAAAATGCTTTAATGGAAAAATATCGTTATCCTTGATGGAAGTAATACAATTGAAATATATCCTTGTGATAAATTCAATATTTATATCCTTTCGATATAGACCGAGTTTGAGTCCCCTTTCCAGATTTTCCTTCACACAGCCATGCATAACCTCAAACTGTTTTTTCATAAGAGTGGAGTAGATCTTCGGGTAGTACTTCTGAAGTTGATACTGTGGAGATGACTTTTCATCCTTAAGATGTTCCATGACGAATTGTTTTATATCATAGATCTCTTCTATCGGATTCTTCTCCAGAGCGCAAATGCAATTGATCCCATGGCTTATGATTTCAAAAACATGAAGGGTTGTAGCCTCAACCAGCTCAGTCTTATTCTCAAAATGCTGATAGATAGTTTTCTTCGAACAGCCCAGCTGACTGGCGATATCGTCCATGGTCACGCTCTTGAAACCGAGGGTCAGGAACATATCAGCCGATTTTAATAATATCTTTTCTCGCATAGGGCACAAAAATAATAAAGGAAACTTTTAAAACCATAAAAGTTTCCTAAGTTTTAATAATTATTTAACAGAAGCATGATATTCCTGAATAAGTTCTCTCTATTTGAATTATTTTTGCTTCATGCATCAACTCAAACGCTTCCAGGATCTGTTCATCAATTATCTGAACAAACTGGACATGGACAGGGACCCTTCGTCACTTTACGATCCGATCGATTATATTCTTAAGCTAGGAGGGAAGCGATTAAGACCGGTTTTAACACTTATGTCTTGCCAGTGCTTCGGGGGTCAGGCTGAAGAGGCCTTGGATGCAGCCGCGGCTATAGAGATATTTCACAATTTCACCTTGGTTCATGACGATATAATGGATGAAGCTCCCTTAAGACGAGGCCATGAGACCGTTCATCTTAAATGGGATCTGAATACCGCGATCCTTTCAGGAGATGCCATGCTGATCCTGGCATATGACAGGCTTCAACGATATGAGCCTCATAAATTGAAAGCGCTGCTGACAACTTTTAATCAGACAGCCTTAAAGATATGTGAGGGGCAGCAATATGATGTCGATTTCGAAACTCGCGATGATGTCGGTATCCCGGAATATTTAAAAATGATCAATTATAAAACAGCGGTGCTGCTTGGCACGGCCTTAAGGTTTGGTGCCATAATAGCCGGGGCTTCGGTTTCTGATCAGGACCTGATAGAAGAATTCGGAATAAAACTCGGACTTGCCTTCCAGATACAGGACGATTATTTGGATGCGTTTGGCGATCCGGGGTCCTTCGGCAAACAAGTTGGTGGTGATATCATCGAGAACAAAAAGACATTCCTTTACCTAAAGGCCCTTGAGCTTTCTGATCAATCTTCTGAAATATTGAAATTATACGGTGAAATGGAATTGGATAATGATCTCAAGGTGGAAAGGGTAAAACAGATTTTTCAGGATTGCGGAGCCGATATCGCCACTCGGGAGGAGATCAAATCTTACACCTCACAGGCATTTGCCGTTTTAGAAAAACTCTCGGTGAACCAGGAAAGCAAATCTGTTTTTAAATCCTTTGGCACCAAACTGATGAACCGGATCAACTGATGAAGCTGCCAACCACATTCGACGACCTCTTCCTGCGTTCTGAACGGGAAGACCTTTATTCGAAATTGGTAAAGCAATTAAACAAAGACCTTTTGTTAGCCAATATCGATCTGCAGTTTGATGAGGAAGTTCTTCCCTCAAGTTTAAAACTTGTATTACACGAAACCATATACAGGCTGATCCAGGAGAAATTCGCTGACTATCTGAACCTGCTCTATATTATCGATATATCGGAAAATAAAGTAAGGGAGTTGGATGGAAGCGATGTTCTCCGCCTCTCAGAGGAAGTCAGCTTCCTGATTTTACAAAGGGAATGGCAAAAAGTTTGGTACAGGAAAAACCATTCCTAAAAATCTTTTCTTGACGATTGCCTTAAAATTCCGAGTAGAGGCAACACAACCCAGAGGATCAAAACCCCAAGAGAGATAAAGAGTCCGAGATTCGTTCCGAAGAACCGCTTAAACACAGCTCCAGTATAGCCGAGCAGCGCAGAGATGTCGAGTTTTAATAAGATCAGGGTCCTTGAAAGGTCAATGGGATTCATCATCGACCCCAACAGGGAAAGATTGTCCAGGGGATAATCCTCAAATATGATAAGGCTCATCAAAAATAAACCATCGTAAATAACCGCCATGAATAACCAGAGCAGAATAGCAAAACCAAACCCCTTTATCTTATTGTCGTTTGCGAGTCCGATGTTAAATGCCAGGGCAGTAAATATAAAAGTCAGGAAAACCCCTATCATCATAAGCATCCCGAAATTCCAGATACTGGATGACTGGAAAAGTCCATAAAGGGCAAAGGGTATTCCCAACCCCAGTACAAGACTCATGGAAAGCGAGGTTGCAACCCCGAGATACTGTCCGAGAAAAATTGACCTGCGGTTCAATGGCTGAGCCAAAAGTAGCTCGGTGAATTCCCGGGAATTATAGTAATACATAACACCGAAGATGGTGCCGATCAAAGGCACAAGAACTATAATTACATTCATCATGGTAATTATGGCCTTTGAGAGATCGTTATTCAAGAACAGCAAAACAATCCCGAGCAGCAGGTAAAAGGCAAAGTAGATATAGCTCCATCGGCTTCGCATCAGGTCATAGAAGCTGTATTTGAGAATTTTAAACATCGGCAACCGGTTTTAACAGATGTGCTATGGCATGTTCAAGGGTATTCTGGTTACTCTGCTTTTTCAGAGCTTCTACGCTGCCTTTGAAACAGATATTACCCTCTAAAAGAAATACGATCTCATCGGCGATTTCCTCCACAAAGCTCATTATATGAGAACTGACCAGGATAGTCTTACCTTTATCTTTTTCTTTCTGAATCAGTTTTTTTAAGTGAATGAGCGCATTGGGGTCCAGTCCAGTGGTGGGCTCATCCAGTATGATAATCGGGCTGTCAAACATAAATGTAAGCAGGATGTTGACCTTTTGTTTTGTGCCGCCGGAAAGGTCACCGAGACGTTTATCAAGAAATATTTCAAGCCCGAAATCTTTTATTAGTTTGGTCTCTGATGCAGGTTCCGGTCTGAGATCCTTAATCATCGTGATCAATTCCCTGACCTTAAGGTTAGGGGGGAAATTAGCGATTTGAGGCAGGTAATCGATATCCCGTCTGTACCCTGCAGATCGTTTAATATCCTGGCCATTGACAAAAATCCCGCCTTGATTCGGAATCACCATTCCAAGTATGCATTTAATCAAGGTGGTCTTGCCCGAACCATTGGGTCCGAGGATGGCAAAGATCCCTTTGTCATCGATGTCCAGATCGATTCCGTTAAGCACGGGATTGTTTCCAAAACGCTTATTTAGATCTCTGATACTTACCATGAATTTGGTTTTATCATCGGGTTTTGATCAACGAGGTTATCAGGGGTGAAAACCGGAGACACCTTTTCTGAAAAATCTATTATATCCACGAACAAACTCCGCATAAGAACAATGGTTTCAGGAGTTCGGTTCACAACATATGAAAATAATTTAACCGGTCTGAATGGCACATCGCCAATTCCGTCCCTGTCAAGGTCGTAACCGGAGTAATTAGTCCAGTAATTCCGGTCAAAGCTGTTATCATTGATTTTGCTGTTGTACGAAAGGTCAAACGAATTATTCATGAAATTGTTCTCAAGGAATGAATTGGAATAACATGCTCCCCTTACCTTTACAGCCCAGCCATTATTTCTGAACGTGTTGTGTTTGTATACTATTCTGTTGGAGCCCTCAACATTAACCGCGATGGTATTTTCCAGGAACTCGTTCCCGATGATCTCGGCGTCATTGATTTCCTTTAACAGCAGGCCGTAGGAAGCACTGCCCCAATTTTCCCTGAAAATGTTCCTGGTCATTTTGATGTTTTTGGAAAACATCACGGCAACACCTGAGCCATTACGCTCAAAGAGGTTGTTTGCATACGAATCACGGTTTGAGAACATAAAATGCAGTCCGTACCTGAGGTTGTTCTCACTGATGTTGTTATCGATGATGCAATCGTCTGAAAATTCGAGGTAAATCCCGTCTCTGAGGCCGCTTATTTTATTGTTCCTGAGTTCGAGATGATGGCTGTACCAGAGATGCAGGCCGTTTCCCGAATTGTGTTCGTAAACGGCATTGCCGATGACTACATTGTCAAGGATCTTACCATGGCTGGATTTTTCGATATATATTCCGAAGAACATATCTTCGAGGATAAGGTTCCTAATTATGAAATCCCTGCTGCGCCTTACTCTGACGGCTGCGAAATCTTCGGTATAACTGATACCAACATTTATGAACTTGATTCCTTCAACGGTGACTCCGTCAGAATTGATCGTAAGGATCTCTCCTTTTTTTTGCCCGTCAATAACCGGATGACCCTCTCCGGTTAGGATTAGCGGCTTGTCTATCTTAATGTCAAACTCATAATACCGGCCCTTCATAATTAAAATGGTATCATGAGCCTTGGCCAAATCAATAGCAGCTTTGATCGAATTTACCCGGCAATCGGGACAAACCCTGATCTGATCTCCATAGGATGATTGACTCATAAAGAAAATGATGACAAGCGATATGCAGTGATTAAATTTCATTATATCAAACCTCCCGTTCTCACACTAAATCCTGTAAATACAAATAATACCGACAATGAGGTTATTGCTATTATATGCCAGGACAAGCTATTTAAATTTTTCTTGGGAATCAAAAAAAACCTGGCATGAATTGCGAGTCCTATGGTTGCCAACATCAAGACAAATTTTAAAAAGATGTGCTTGGTGTAATGATCTGAAAGATCGAATTGCAGAAATTCGGGTGTATAATAAAAGGTGAGTATGACCCCTGTTATCAATAAAATCAATAATGCCGGAATCCCGATTCGTTCATATCTGGACTCAAAACTCTCGATTATATTAAAATCACTTTTCTTCATTGCAGCCGGCAGAAATCCGATCGATAAGATTAAATGACCACCTGTCCATATTGTCGCGCAAAGGATGTGAAGAAAAATGACAAATTTGATGTAAAGCATAGTTGAGTGATTAAACCCCGGAGAAACCCCCCAGTTATTTCACGAGCATGAATTTGGAATCTCGGACAGCCTCGACCCGGTGTTTTATCTCTTTTCCAAAGCACAACACCTCATGTTTGTTCAGGTTATGGACCGAATCTTCGATGTGAAACCTGATCTTGCCTTCTAACATCACCAATTGGGCATCTCTGTTAGCAACATGTTCAGGAATTCTTGAACCTTTCTGCAAAGTGATCAAAATGACCTCATAGGACTTATGTTCGGCGATCTTCTTAACGGTAACACCCTGATAACCGGTGTCATTTATCGTATTGATAATAATGCTCATAAGCTGAGTTTATTGATTTAACTTTTCTATTAGAGATGGCCAGTCAAAAAGTTGGCCCCCTTTTACATTTTGCACTCTTTCCGCCTCAGATTTGTCTCCAAAAGCCGAGAGGAAAGCACCCATCGGACTGGGAATATTTTCGCTTATAAGGAAGGTGGCCTCCTCGGCATTGATCAGGTTTTCAGAGGTGTTGAGTTCATTGCATAAATAGAGGGCGATCTCCTCTCTATTAAAGTTGTTTGCGAAATTAATCATGCATTCTATTGCGTCGAACTTATATACCTTGCCTTTATTGGTAACGATCTCGGAAGCATGAACTTTATCTACAATGGTCATCTTGCAAAAATGACAGCTATCCGTTCCGTATTCTATAGGCACAGGTGCCACCTGGCAGCTAAAAGATGACAGGATGAGAATAAAGGCGAAGATCTTTACTGCTGTTTTCATTTTTTTCATTTTTTCCGTCAGAGTTCTGATTTGTGTTCTTTCTTTCCAAGCAGATAGGCTAAGAAGGAAACCAGCATTCCAAGGCCCAGAAAATAAGCGCCAAGCTGAGGGTAGGAATGAGCTTTAAAATTCAAAATATCCTTAGATCCGAATAATGGTGGTTGAAAGCCCATCACGCTGCCGTCGGGATTGGTAAATTTCATTATGGCTTTAGGGTCAAGATCATGGCCGTAATTATATTCCCATAAGTAGAAATCGTAGAGGCCTGCGCAGCTTAAAGAGACCATCATGATAAACCAGGCCAGAAACCATTTATGGTTACCCCAAATCCCGACAATAAGTCCGAGAATGGAGGTGATTATAATTCCGGTTGGGAAAATCTTGAATTCAGGGATGGCCTCCGGAATGTATTTCATGCCAACATAATGATTCATGATATTGATGTTTTTGATATCGTGCGGATTGGCATCAGCAAAATCATTTATGTAGATATACATACCCAGTGGAGTGGGGTACTGAGGGGCCTCAAGGGATATTTTCCAGAGGGGAAAGATAAACAGGGCCAAAGGCAGCAAAGCAGCCAGAATCATTATTAATTTTGATCTTTTCATCGCAGCAGGATTTTAGCCTTAAAAAGGCGAGGGCGATTTCCACCCTCGCCAATTAAGGAAAATAAACACTAAAACAAAATTCTCCTCAAGAATTCATTTTAATCACCAAGGGACCAGCTAAGCTCTATGTTAGAGTCTCGTGGTGAAACCCTGACATATCCCTGCATCTCCTGGTGCAGAGCTGAACAGAAATCGGTACAATAGAACGGCCACACTCCAACCTGTTTTGGCTCCCATGTCAATGTTTTTGTTTGACCCGGCATAATCAGAACCTCTGAATTATTGGCTCCGATTATGGCAAACCCGTGAGGCACATCAAAATCCTGTTCCTGATTAGTTATGTGAAAATAAACCTTGTCACCAACCTTGATGCCCTCGATGTTATCGGGAGTGAAATGACTTCTGATCATCGCCATATAAACATGCACCTCGTTTCCATTTCGTTCAATTTTGACGTCTGCGGCAGTAGGAGTTACATACTTATGCTTATTCTCATCCAGCTTATAGATCTTGGTAGCATTTGGCGCTAATAGATCGGCAGGACAGCCCGCAGCATAATGAGGTTCGCCGTGGGTGGGGAAATCCGAAAGCAACTCCATTTTGTCACCGGATATGTCATAAAGTTGGGCCGAATGCTCTAATTCAGGTCCTGTAGGCAAATATCTGTCCTTTGTAATTTTGTTCATCGCAACTACATACTTGCCGAAAGGTTTCCTGGAATTACCGCCGGGAATCATCAAATGTCCAACAGAATAAAAAGTCGGCTTCCTGTCGATAACCTCCCATGTTCCAAGTCTCCACTTAACAACCTCCGATGAGATAAAGAATGTGGTATAAGCATTCCCGTCCGCATCAAACTCTGTATGCAATGGGCCAAGACCACCACTTTTAACACTGCCGGCATTAATAGCCTCAAAATCCAGGACCGGAATGCCATATGCCTCGGCACTGAATTTTTCATTTTCTATGGCATCCATCATCTTTGTGAATGAATGAACGGTCACATCTGCTGATAATTTACCACTTCCAACTATATACTCGCCAGTTGGATCAACATCACAGCCGTGAGGAGATTTTGGCGTTGGTAAAAAGTAAACCGCTCCCGGCACTTCGGTGGGATCCACCGTCAGTACTTCATTGATTTGAGTTGAGGTGGCGGTATGGGTTTCTTCGCTGTATATGTTATGCATATAGGCGGTTGGCATTTTAGTTCCACCACCGTTTGCAACGAATTCCTCGATTATTTGCCAGTTTACAGCGGCGATGAAATCCTTATCATTCTGTGATGCATTTACCTCGAGTAGCGTACTGGCTTCCTCTGTATTATAAGTTGTGAAGAAAAACCAACCATGTGAATTTCCGCGTCCCGGGTGAGCCTTGTCATAATCAAATCCGGGCATTAAAACTTGAAATGCCAGATTCATGCGTCCGCTGTCCGGGTTAACTTTGTAAAAAGTTAAGGCTCCTTTGAAATTTCCTTTTTTGTCCTTTATCGGCATATCGCGCTGCGGTACGGGCACTGCAAATCGAGTACCTGCCACAACGTATTCGGTGTTTTCTGTCACATAAGATGAGCTGTGATTACCCGCGCAGTTAGGCACTTCGATGATCTCGGCTGTTTCGAAAGTGGACAGGTCAATTCTTGCGATCCGGGGGGTGTTATTACCGTTAACGAAAATCCAGCGACCATCTAACTCACCATTTGTTTGAGAAATGTCTGGATGATGCAGGTCATCCCAGGGAACAAATCCAAACGATGTGTTTAAAAGAGGTTTTGTTTCCTCAGAATAACCGTAGCCCGAAGTCGGAAATTGAGAGAATACAGGAATCTCCCTGAACATTCTGCCTGATGGTAAGCCATAGACAGTGAGGTTACCGCTATACCCGCCGGATAGAAAGGCATAGAATTCGTCCTGTTCACCTGGAGCAACATATACCTTGTCGGCAGCGCTTGATGACAAAGCTCCATTCGATTGAGAGCTTGAGTTATTACAACCACTGATTAGGATGGCTGTAAAAAGGATTCCGAAGAATCGGTAGAGAATATGTTTCATTGTAATAGTTTTAGTTTTATTGTTTATTCTTCTGGTATAATGACCTTGTCAACTACATGGACAATTCCGTTTCCTGCAGAGACACTGCCAAGTATTTTGGCTCCGCCAACAAATACGTCATCTCCTTTTACCTCCACGGTCACATAACCATTGCTGGCCTGCCCGAGTTTTTTAAATTTCTTGAGAAAATCTTTGGAGTAATTACCGGGAGTTACGTGATGTTTGAGGATATGAGCTAATTGATCTTTATTTTCCGGTTTAAGCAGATTGTCTACCGTTCCTTCCGGAAGCGCAGCGAATGCATCATTGGTAGGAGCAAAAACCATAAGCGGCCCGGCGTTTACCAGGGCGTTTTCCAATTCGGCTGCCTGAACGGCGGCAACCAGTGTCGTGTGGTCTGCAGAACCAATTGCGATCTGAAGAACATTGGGCCTTGCCTCATCATCTTCTATAAAGGCCTGACCAGTTTTTTCTTCTGAAGTTTCATTTGGGGAAGATTTTGATGGTGAAGGGTTAGGCTCATTTTTACACCCTATAAAAAGAAATAGGGTAAAAAATAAGGCCACCCATTTGAGATTTGATTTCATTGGATTTTATTTTAATGTTCTGAAATATTCTAAAATAGCACGAGCTTCTTCCTCGGTAAGGTTTTGATTGGCCATTGGAGACCCGTTGAATTCGATCAGGAGCGCCTTAGCCAAGGGGTCATTCCTTGTCATTCCATCGGGATCAAGGATCATGTTCATGACCCACTCAGGGGTTCGTCTCTCCATTATCCCATTGGGAGGGGGACCAATAAATTTCTTTCCAACCCGATGGCAGGCGAGGCACATCTTGTTGTAAACCTCTTCTCCTTTGGCTACCATAGCCTGGTCGATGGTTTCGGGTAAATCTAATGATTTAATGGGGCCAATGCCTTTGTTGGTGAGGTCTATCGTGGCTGAAGCCAGTACTTTTGACTCTGCAGATGTGCCGACTGTTGTTTTTTCCTTTTTTAATTTAACCGCAGATTTTTCCTCCTTCTGGGCCTCATTCCCTCCGCAGCTGAGGAGAATAAAAACCACGGCTAGCGCCAGATGTTTTAGTGTCCTTTTCATTTTATTAAGATTTATTGCTCAAAAATACTGCTGGCAGTCAAGGAAAAACATGATAAATATCATATTTAAGATAAAAAGGTCTTAAAATATTAATAAAAAAGTTTATTATCTTTGTTATATGATTTCCAACTCTTCCAAATATGCCCTTAAGGCGGTCCTCTATTTAGGTCTGAATTCTAATGAGAATAACAAGATCATGGCAAAGGAGATCGCAGGGCCGGTTAATGCTCCGTTACCATACATCTCCAAACTGCTGCAGGAATTGGCCCGAAAAGGTCTTATTTCCTCCCAGAAGGGGCCGAAAGGTGGTTTTTATCTAAGTGAAGAAAATCGAAAAAAAAACCTGATGGATGTTGTTTCAACAATTGACGGAGAGTTACGAATCCATACCTGTGTGCTGGACCTTGAACGATGCAATCATGAAAGGCCATGCCCGCTTCATGATGCGGTTTTCCCAACGAAATCGGTAATGATAAAATACTTCACAGAGGAAACCATAGGTACCTTCAGTGAAAAATATGAGTCGGCGAAGACCTATTTCGACAATTAATTTTCAGAAAAAGACCCTTATAAAAGGAATCCAGGGTTCAGCGTAAATACTTTTCTCTTCATCATAAAGCACGTCATACCTTATGCCAAAAGTCACTCTCCCTGTCCTGTAACCTGCGCCGAGAAAGAGTGCAGAATACCAATAATTATCATCTTCATTTAACACGAACCGATCATCGAAATTCCTGTTCACATTGAGTTCTTCGAATTCTGCTGAGAGCTGGAATTGGGGTAACACATTGAATAATGTAATCAGGCTGCCTCCAAGAATAGTGGCTTTATAGAGATTCCGCCTGGTATTGTAGGTAAAGTTTAAACCAACGCCTGTGGCTACGTACGGATTGAACTCGTAAATGGCATTCGGTGCAAGTGTTCCGCTGAAAAATCCGTCTCCAAAGCTAAGGCCAATCCCACCTCCAAATCGAACGTGGCGCCAAAAATCTGATTCCTTTTCCTGGGATATTTGAGCTGATTGTGCTCGCACAATGGGATTACAAGATAAAAAGAGAAGTACAAGCACGAATTTAACGGGAAAAGATGCTGCTTTCATAGGAGAATTGTCGTTGATTATACTGCGTTATAAATATAATAAAAGCCCTTTGAGTTTTATCAAAAGTTGTACTTTTGTACATAATTTTTCAAAGGCAGGGCCTGCATTTATTCTTATGGATAAATTTTCTTTTCTCAATGCCGCACATACGGCTTATTTTGCAGAGTTGTATGAGCAATATCTCACCGATCCGGATTCGATTGAACCCAGCTGGAGAGCATTTTTCCAGGGATACGACTTTGGGACAGAGGAATATGGCATGGATGGCGAAATTGTTGAAGGCGTCAGTTTCCAGGTTCCGGAAAAAGTTCAAAAGGAATTCCAGGTCCTGAAACTGATAGATGGCTACCGCTCAAGAGGCCATCTTTTTACCAAGACAAACCCGGTGAGGCAAAGACGGCAATATGCTCCGACGCTCGATATTGAAAACTTCGGCCTTACACAGGAAGACCTGGATACGGTTTTCAATGCAGGAGAAGCCCTTGGACTGGGGCCCCAAACCCTGAGGGAGATAAGAAATCACCTGGAAGCCAGATATTGCGATTCAATCGGGGTTGAATATATGTACATAAGGCAACCGGAGGAAATAGATTGGATTCACAGTAAATTGAACGTGAATGACAACCATCCGAATTTTTCGGTAGAGGAAAAGAAACATATTCTTGATAAACTCAACAAGGCGGTTTCTTTTGAAACCTTCCTGCATACCAAGTATGTGGGTCAGAAGCGTTTCTCTCTGGAAGGAGGTGAATCCCTCATCCCGGCACTTGATGTTCTGATAGAGAGGGCCGCCAAGTATGGTGTAACTGAATTCGTGATGGGAATGGCCCACCGGGGAAGGCTTAATACCCTGACCAACATCTTCGGAAAATCGCCAAAAGATATCTTCAGTGAATTTGACGGAAAGGACTACGAGCAGGAGGTTTTTGATGGTGACGTAAAATATCATCTTGGATGGACAAGTCACAGGGAAACCGGTACAGGCCGGAAAATAAACCTGTCAATTGCCCCAAACCCATCCCACCTGGAAACGGTTGGCTCTGTGGTAGAAGGGATTTCAAGGGCAAAACAGGATAAGGACCATATAAACAATGCATCCGAGGTACTGCCGATCGTTGTACATGGTGATGCCGCCATCGCGGGGCAGGGAATAGTTTATGAGGTTGTTCAAATGGCTAAGTTGGATGGATATAAAACCAATGGGACCATACATATTGTTGTTAATAATCAGATCGGATTCACCACTAACTATCTAGATGGAAGATCGAGTACTTATTGCACCGATGTCGGGAAGGTCACCCTCTCTCCGGTCCTCCATGTGAATGCTGATGATGTTGAGGCCGTTGTGCATGCAACCCTTTTTGCGCTTGATTTCAGGATGAAATTCCAACGGGATGTTTTTATCGACCTTTTGGGATATAGAAAATATGGCCATAACGAAGGGGATGAACCACGCTTTACCCAACCCATACTTTACGGGATAATCGCCAAGCATAAAAATCCGAGAGATATATATGCTGAGAAACTGATCAATGATGGGATAATTGACTCTGAGTTCGTTCAACAACTGGAAAGGGATTATAAGGAAGAACTGGAAGAGGAACTCGAGGATTCCCGAAAGGTTTCAAAGACCGTTATCACCCAGTTCATGCAGAAGCAGTGGGAGGATTTTATCATTGCCCGAACAGATGAAATGATGGAGCCGGTAGATACAACCTATCCGCGTGAAAAACTTTCGGAGATCACGGATGTACTTTCAAGCTTGCCATCAGACAAGAAGTTTATTCGCAAAATCAGGAAACTGGTAGAATCCAGGCGCAGTATGTTCGACGAGGACCGGCTTGATTGGTCAATGGCTGAACATTTGGCTTATGGTTCGCTGTTGCAGGAGGGTTATAATGTTAGGATATCGGGTCAGGACGTTGAGCGCGGAACCTTTTCCCACAGGCATGCGGTGATTAAAGTTGAGGATAGTGAGGAGGAGGTTATCCTTCACAATAGCATAGGTCAGGATCAGGGCCGGTTTGATATTTATAACTCATTGCTTTCAGAATATGGTGTGGTGGGGTTTGATTACGGATATGCGATGGCCAGCCCGGAAACGCTCACCATATGGGAAGCCCAATTTGGTGATTTCAGCAACGGGGCCCAGATCATGATGGATCAGTATATTTCATCTGGTGAAGACAAATGGAAAACCCAGAACGGTTTGGTTATGTTGTTGCCTCATGGTTATGAAGGCCAGGGAGCAGAGCATAGCTCGGCCCGGATGGAGCGTTATCTTCAACTATGTGCGAAAGACAATATGTTTGTGGCTGATTGTAGCACACCGGCCAATATGTTCCACCTGCTCAGAAGGCAGATGAAGGCTAACTTCAGAAAACCACTGATCGTGTTTACGCCAAAGAGTTTGCTCAGGCATCCTAAGGTAATTTCATCTGTTGATGAGTTTGCAAACGGACAATTTAAGATGGTTATCGATGATGAAACCTCAGATCCCGGAAATATCAAAACTCTTGTGTTCGTTACCGGGAAATTTTATTACGATTTGCTGGAAGAAAGAGAGAAACTGGAACGAAATGACGTGGCCCTGGTGAGAATAGAGCAATTATTCCCGCTTCCGGTAAAAGAGATAAGGGAAATTATATCGAAATACAAATCGGCTGATGATGTGGTCTGGGCGCAGGAAGAACCGAGGAATATGGGTGCATACAGTTTTTTGATAATGCACCTTGAGGAGGCCAAGACCTTCAGGGCAGCCACCAGAAGAACTTACAGCGCACCTGCTGCGGGAAGTTCAACCCGTTCAAAAAGAAGGCATCAGCAAGTTATCGATTATGTATTCGATAAAACAAAAAACAATCAATATTAAAACAAAACATCAAAGTTATGATATTAGAGATGAAGGTACCCTCTCCGGGTGAATCCATCACCGAAGTTGAAATTGCGGAATGGCTTGTTGAAGATGGTGACTATGTGGAAAAGGACCAGGCCATAGCTGAAGTGGACAGTGATAAGGCTACCTTGGAATTGCCCGCTGAAGAGAGCGGGGTCATAACCCTCAAAGCTGAAGTGGGAGATGCTGTTGAGGTTGGTCAGGTTGTATGCCTGATCGATACCAGTGCCGATAAACCTGAAGGCAAGCAGAAAGAAACCAAGAAGGAGGCGTTTAAACCGGAATCACAATCGACTACAGAGCAAAAAAGCGAGCCGGCCCGATCTACCTATGCCAGCGGAACACCAAGTCCTGCAGCCAGGAAGGTACTGGCTGAAAAAGGAATAGACCCCAGCCAGGTGAACGGAAGTGGTGTTGACGGTAGGATCACAAAAGAGGATGCGGTAAATGCGGTCCCTTCAATGGGGGTCAAGGTTGATGTTGAAGGCAGGGGGGTGACCCGGTCAAAATTATCAATGCTCAGACGAAAAGTGGCTGAGCGCCTGGTCTCTGC
>JBFKFP010000001.1:0-106186 GCA_041618535.1 Flavobacteriaceae bacterium | reverse complement strand
TACCGTCTGGCACTTGAACGGATCAGGGATGAAGAAAATACAATAGAAAACACTAAATATCATGGGTAAGATCACAGGATTTATGGAATTTGGCAGGCAGGTGGAAAGATATAAGCCTGTAGAGAAACGAATTAAGGATTACAAGGAATTCACTACTCCATTGAAGAAAAAGGAGTTGGAAAATCAAGGTGCACGCTGCATGAGTTGTGGTATACCTTTCTGTCATAGCGGATGCCCGTTAGGGAACCTGATTCCGGATTTTAACGACCTGGTTTATAGAAAGAAATGGCGAGAAGCTGCCGAGGTTTTGCATTCGACAAATAACTTCCCGGAATTCACTGGAAGGCTTTGTCCGGCTCCCTGCGAGGAGTCCTGTGTTCTGGGAATAAACCAGGATCCTGTGAGTATTGAGACCATTGAGAAGCATATTGTTGAAGAAGCCTTTTCCAATGGATGGATAAAGGCCGAGCCGCCTGCCTCTAGAACAGGAAAATCGGTCGCTATTATCGGATCCGGACCGGCTGGACTGGCAGCGGCCCAGCAACTGAATAGAGCCGGGCATATGGTTACGGTTTTTGAAAGGGATAACAAGATCGGTGGACTTTTACGATATGGAATCCCCGATTTCAAGTTGGAAAAACAAATAATTGACAGGCGAATAGCGATCATGGAAGAGGAGGGTGTAGAATTTAGAACCCGTTTAGAAGTAGGAAAGAATATCTCAGCTTCTGAAATTCGGGATGAATTCGATGCTGTCCTTATTGCAGTCGGTTCGACAAAAAGGAGGGAATTGGCGGTTGAAGGCTCAGATCTTCCCGGGGTGGTTCAGGCTATGGATTTTCTCAAGAGAAACAATGAATTCGTTGATGGCATTAGAAAAAAGGAAGATCTTATCGATGCAAAAGGATTGGATGTTATTGTAATTGGGGGTGGTGATACCGGTTCCGATTGCATTGGTACGGCCAACAGGCATGGTGCAAATTCAGTAACGAATTTCGAGATTTTGACTAAACCCGGATTATCAAGACCTGCTGATCAGCCCTGGCCATTTTGGCCTATGAAATTAAAAACGAGCTCTTCTCATGAGGAAGGCGCAGACAGATTCTGGAGTATCTCAACAAAGGCCTTTATCGCTGACGATGATGGAAAGCTTTGCGGATTAAAAACAGTAGATGTTGAATGGGTTAAGAACGAAGATTCAAAATGGATCCTGAGGGAAAAGCCCGATTCGGATAAGATTTGGAAATGTGATCTGGTATTGTTAGCACTTGGTTTTACAGGTCCGGAAAAGACATTGGTCGAGCAATTTGGGATAGAAACTGACAGCCGATCTAATATAAAAGCCGATACCGAAGATTACATGAGCTCGGCAGAAGGGGTATTTGTTGCCGGCGATGCCCGCAGAGGTCAGTCGCTGATAGTCTGGGCAATTTCTGAAGGACGGCAGGCGGCACATCACTTAGACGCTTATCTAATGGGAGAATCACAACTTCCCTTAAAAGGGGAAGGCGACCTGCCAAGACTCTAATTTATTCCATAGAACCCCTTTAATCCTCCCTCAGGTGAATTATCTGATTATTATGCCAGATTTCGAAAGAGTTTGGATATCATAAATATTATTATATAAGGCATTGATATTCAGAATTATATATAAAATTGATTAACACTGAGTTTAACTTAAAATCATACTGGAATTCGTTCTGAAAATCGACAAACAATACTTTAGACCTTTAATTTTAGATAGCTGATGTATTTTACGCCAGAGAGTATCATTTTTTTTGATGGGGAATTCCTGAAGGTAGGGGATGTCAAAGGCGATTTATATAGCCAAACCCTCCATTACGGGAATGGAGTTTTTGAAGGAATCCGATCTTACAAGACGGAGTCTGGCACAAAGATTTTTCGTGCGAAAGAACATTATGACCGGCTTCGTTTTGGTGCCGAAGTCATGAGTATACCCTTTGAATACACCTCTTCCGAATTGACCGACATCACCTACGAACTGCTTGATAAGAACCAGTTGCAGGATGCGTATATAAGACCATTGATAGTGACTCCACCCGGAATGGGTTTATTGACTCCACCAAGTTCTCAGCTGATCATTCAATGCTGGTACTGGGAAAGGCTGATGGGAGAAAAACTAGTGCGCGTCATGACTTCCTCATTTCAAAGACCGAATCCTAAATCATGTGTGGTAGAGGCCAAGGTAACAGGGCATTATATCAATTCCATCCTCGCCAAGAACGAGGCTAAAAAGAATGGTTATGATGAGGCCCTTTTACTCGACATGAATGAAAGAGTAGCGGAAGCTTCTGGAGCAAATATTTTCATGGAAAAGAACGGTGTCCTTTACACTCCCCCCAAGGGACATATCCTGACAGGTATAACGCGTTCCGTTGTGATGGAAATTTGCAAACGCGAAGGTATTAATGTGCATGAACAATATTTCACCCTGTCGGAATTAAAGTTGGCTGACAGTGCCTTTTTTACCGGTACTGCGGCTGAAGTTGCCGGAATCGCCTCCATCGATGACCATGAATATCCGAAGCCGTGGAAAGAAAGCCTGGGAGCCAAGCTGGCAAAATTGTATACCATGGAAGTTAAAGATGTCAAATCCAATTCTATATCAAAAGCCCTATGAAGGATCTGAACAGATATAGTAAAACCATTACCCAGGATCCTACCCAGCCTGCGGCCCAGGCCATGCTTCATGCCATCGGCCTTACGGATGAGGATTTTAACAAGGCTTTTGTTGGAATTGCCAGCACCGGTTACGAAGGGAATCCGTGTAACATGCACCTCAACGATCTGGCTGTTAAGGTAAAAGAAGGAACTTCAAATGCAAATGTAGTTGGCTTGATCTATAATACTATTGGAGTTAGTGATGGAATTTCCATGGGAACACCAGGAATGCGCTATTCACTTCCATCCCGTGACCTTATAGCTGATTCTATGGAAACAGTGGTCCAGGCCATGAGTTATGACGGTTTGATAACCGTTGTAGGATGTGATAAGAATATGCCCGGCGCGCTTATGGCCATGATAAGGCTAAACCGTCCCTCTATTTTGGTATATGGCGGAACAATTGACTCCGGTTGCCATAACGGGAAAAAGCTAGACGTGGTTTCTGCTTTTGAAGCCTGGGGAGGCAAGGTTGCAGGCACGCTCTCTGAAACTGAATTCAAGAGCATTGTTGCCAAAGCGTGTCCGGGTGCAGGAGCTTGTGGCGGAATGTATACTGCAAATACAATGGCATCTGCCATAGAAGCATTAGGAATGGCATTGCCTTATAACTCCCCAAACCCCGCAACTGGAATCGAAAAACAAAAGGAAGCTGTTCAGGCAGGAGAGGCGATCAGAGCCCTTTTGGAAAAGGATATCAAACCTTCTGACATCATCAGTAAAAAATCACTTGAGAATGCGATCCGACTGGTTATAATATTGGGAGGATCAACAAATGCCGTCCTTCATTTCCTCGCAATTGCCAGGGCAGCTAATATTGATTTTACGCTCGAGGACTTTCAGCGTCTGAGCGACAGCACTCCTTTTCTGGCTGACCTGAAACCTAGTGGAAAGTACCTGATGGAGGATCTTCATGAGGTTGGTGGAATTCCGGCCGTATTGAAATATTTGCTGAAGAAGGGACTATTGCACGGTGATTGTCTTACAGTAACGGGTAAGACACTTGCCGAAAATCTTATTGATGTTGAAGATCTTGCGCAGGGACAGGATGTTATCAAGCCTTTGGAATCCCCGATCAAATCGACCGGTCACCTAAGAATGTTGTATGGAAACCTTGCAACAGAGGGAAGTGTAGCCAAGATCACGGGGAAAGAAGGGCTTGTATTCAAAGGTCCTGCCAAAGTATTCAACGGTGAATATGATGCCAATGATGGTATCAGGGATGGCCTGGTAAAAAGGGGAGATGTGGTTGTGATCAGATATGAGGGCCCAAAAGGCGGTCCGGGAATGCCTGAGATGCTTAAACCCACAGCAGCGATAATGGGAGCCGGTTTGGGTAAAGATGTTGCTCTTATAACTGACGGGCGTTTTTCGGGAGGTACTCACGGCTTCGTGGTAGGACACATTACCCCGGAAGCGCAGGAGGGTGGAGCTATTGCCCTTGTCGAGGATGGTGACATTATTACTATCAATGCAGAGGACAATAGTATTACACTCGAGGTTGAAGAAGAAGAGTTGAACAAAAGGAAAACAAATTGGATGGCCCCGCCGCTAAAGGTGAACAGGGGTGTCCTATATAAATATGCAAAAACCGTATCATCGGCCTCGCAAGGATGCGTAACCGATGAATTTTGAAAAGAATATGCGATCCAGAACATTGAAAAAAAAGAACGTTGAAACCGAAAAGCCTGTGCGTATGTCCGGTAGCCAGGCCATGGTAAGATGCCTTATCGAAGAGGGTGTCGATATCATTTATGGTTACCCCGGGGGAGCCATCATGCCGTTTTATGACGAGCTTCACAAACATGAAGATGAAATACACCATGTCCTAACCAGGCATGAACAGGGGGCTACCCATGCTGCCCAGGGTTATGCCCGAATCTCCGGAAAGGTTGGAGTAGCTGTGGCCACTTCTGGCCCGGGTGCGACGAACCTGGTCACAGGAATTGCTGATGCACAGATCGATTCAACTCCCATCGTTTGTATAACCGGACAGGTTTTTGCCCATCTTTTGGGCTCCGACGCATTCCAGGAAACGGATATAGTTGGAATCTCCACACCGGTTACAAAATGGAACCACCAGATAACAAGCGCCGCGGAAATACCGGAAGTTATGGCTAAGGCCTTTTACATCGCCAAAAGCGGTCGCCCCGGACCAGTGCTGATCGATATTACCAAAAACGCCCAGTTGGAGGAATTCGATTTCACATATAAAAAATGTACGGGAGTAAGAAGCTATAAACCAGCTCCTGCTGTTGATTCTGATAAGGTCAGGGAGGCGGCCGAACTCATAAACAAGGCTAAAAAACCATTGATTGTATGGGGACAGGGTATTATCCTTGGAGAGGCAGAAGAGGAGTTGACCGCATTGGTCGAAAAGGCCCAAATACCTGCTGCCTGGACCATATTAGGTGCCTCTGCCATACCCACATCTCATCCTTTAAATGTCGGCATGGTTGGAATGCACGGGAATTATGCTCCCAATATGCTGACTAATGAATGTGACGTCCTTATCGCAATAGGGATGCGTTTCGATGACAGGGTAACCGGTCGGCTGGATGGGTATGCCAAGCAGGCAAAAATCATTCATTTTGAGATCGACCCGGCAGAGGTTGATAAAAATGTTAAAACCGATGTTGCCGTTCTCGGGGATGCTAAAAAAAGCCTGGCCGAACTTCTTCCACTCATTAATAAGAACAGCCATGACAAATGGCTGAAGAAATTCAGGGATCTCTATAAAATTGAGTACGAGAAGGTTATTAAGCAAGACCTGATCCCGGAAAAAGAGGGGCTGACAATGGGTGAGGTTCTTAAAGAGATCAACAAACAAACCAAAGGCGACGCAGCAATTGTTTCGGATGTTGGACAGCACCAGATGATAGCCTGTCGCTATGCTGAATTCAATAAAACCAAGAGCAATATCACCTCGGGTGGATTGGGAACAATGGGCTTTGCCCTTCCCGCTGCCATCGGGGCTAAGATGGCGGCACCAGAAAGAGATGTTGTAGCAGTAGTAGGCGACGGAGGTTATCAAATGACCATACAGGAACTAGGCACAATTTTCCAGTCGAAAATCCCGGTGAAAATAGTTGTGCTAAACAATAATTTCCTCGGCATGGTAAGGCAATGGCAACAATTGTTTTTTGACAAAAGATACGCGCAGACCGAATTGATGAATCCTGATTTTATGAATATCGCCAAGGGCTATTATATCAATTCGAATCGCGTATCTAAGCGCGAAGACCTGGCCGGCGCGGTAGAGGAAATGATGAAGAGCAAGGACGCCTTTGTTCTTGAAGTTTGCGTAGAAAAAGAAGATAATGTATTCCCGATGATCCCTTCAGGAGCATCTGTTTCAGAAATAAGATTGGAATAATATGGAACAAGAAATAAAAAAGTTTACCGTTTCGGTCTACACCGAAAATAATATCGGACTGCTGAACCGAATCTCTGCTATTTTTCAGCGTCGACATATCAATGTTGAAAGCCTGAACACCTCGGCTTCTGAAATTGAAGGTGTCTCCAGGTTTACTATAGTGGTAAAGATCACGGAGGACCAGATGAAAAAGATAATCGGGCAGATCGATAAGCAGGTTGAGGTTATAAAGGCCTATTACCATACCGATGAAGAGACCATTTACCAGGAGTCATGTCTTTTTAAGATAAAGTCTGACCTTTTGTTCGAAGAACGGCAAATTCAGAATATAATAAAAGACAGCGATGCACGCATAGTCACCGTGAACCGCGAGTTTTTCGTCCTTGAAAAATCGGGAAGACGCAATGAGGTCGATATGCTGCACCGTGAGCTTAGCGCTTTTGGGATTATGCAGTTTGTTCGATCGGGAAGAATAGCCGTAACTAAAGATGAAATGAAAATAACCGAAATGCTTGAAGCATTTTACAAATAACCAGAAATACAAATCATGGGAAATTACTTTAATTCACTAACATTGAGAGAGCAGTTAGACCAATTATCAAAATGCCGGTTTATGGAGTCTTCTGAATTTGAAGATGGTGTGTCGGCTCTCAAAGGAAAGAACATTGTAATAGTGGGTTGCGGCGCCCAGGGCCTGAACCAGGGCCTTAATATGAGAGATTCGGGATTGAATATCAGTTATGCCTTGAGACAGGCTGCAATTGACGAGAAAAGGCAGTCTTATAAGAATGCCACTTCCAATGGTTTCAGGGTCGGGAATTATGAAGAACTGATCCCGGATGCAGACCTGGTGCTGAATCTTACCCCCGATAAGCAACATTCCAATGTGGTTAATACGGTCATGCCTTTGATGAAGAAAGGATCAACCCTGTCCTATTCCCACGGATTCAACATTGTTGAGGAAGGACAAAAAATAAGAGAAGACCTAACCGTTATCATGGTGGCTCCTAAATGCCCCGGTTCTGAAGTGAGGGAAGAATACCTGAGAGGATTTGGTGTACCGACACTTATTGCCGTTCATCCTGAAAATGATCCTGAAGGAAAAGGCTGGGCACAGGCCAAGGCCTATGCGGTTGCTACAGGAGGGCACCGCGCAGGAGTTTTGGAATCCTCGTTTGTGGCAGAAGTTAAAAGTGACCTTATGGGTGAGCAAACCATTCTTTGCGGGGTTCTGCAAACGGCTTCAATACTCTGT
Organism: Flavobacteriaceae bacterium; assembly: GCA_041618535.1. Taxonomy (GTDB): domain Bacteria; phylum Bacteroidota; class Bacteroidia; order Flavobacteriales; family Flavobacteriaceae; genus SHLJ01. Next base: position 98,873 of record JBFKFP010000001.1, on the reverse strand, counting down.
TTTGATAAGATGGTTGATGAGGGCCAGGATCCGAGTTATGCGGCAAAACTGATACAATTCGGTTGGGAAACCATTACAGAGGCACTTAAGCACGGCGGGATAACAAATATGATGGACCGTCTTGACAATCCGTCTAAAATAATGGCATTTGAGATTTCTGAGGAACTCAAGGAAACCATGAGACCATTGTTCCATAAACATATGGATGATATCATGTCGGGGGTGTTCTCAAGTACGATGATGGCCGATTGGGCTGCAGACGATAAAGATTTACTGGGTTGGAGGGCCGCAACAGCTGAAACGGCGTTTGAAAAAACGGAAACAACCTCAGATCACATTTCCGAGCAGGAATATTTCGATCATGGTCTTTTAATGGTAGCCTTTGTTCGAGCCGGTGTTGAGTTGGCCTTTGAAACCATGGTAGAATCTGGGATCATCGAAGATTCGGCTTATTACGAATCTTTGCATGAGCTTCCCTTGATCGCCAATACCATCGCCAGGAAGAAGTTATATGAGATGAACCGCATTATCTCAGATACTGCGGAATATGGATGCTATCTTTTTGACCATGCATGTAAACCTTTATTGAAGGATTATGTGAGTGAGCTTGATTCGTCGGTGATTGGAAAGGCATATGCAGAAAGCAACCAGGTTGATAATTCAGAATTGATTCGCGTCAACGATGCAATTCGTAACCATTCTATAGAGGAAACCGGGTTACGACTTAGAAAGGCGATGACAGCTATGAAGGCTATCAAAACTCAACCGAAGAAAAGAGAAGCAGTTTTATAAAATTCGATGGAAGCCACAACCACGTACATACCTGACCTAAAGGACATCCAGCAGGCAGCACTTCAGTTAAAAGGGGTAGCCGAGCTTACCCCGTTGATTAAGAATACACGCCTGTCTAAAGCTTACAACAGCAATATACTGTTTAAAAGGGAAGACTTACAGCAGGTCAGGTCATATAAGATCAGGGGCGCATATAATAAGATCTCCAGCCTGAGTGAACAGGAAAAGGAGAATGGCATAGTGTGCGCAAGCGCGGGTAATCATGCTCAGGGAGTGGCCTTATCCTGTAAATTGCTGAATATTCATGGTTTGATATATATGCCTTCGCCAACTCCAAAGCAAAAGATAGAGCAGGTTAAGATGTTTGGTGAAGATGCTATCGAAATAGTCCTAACAGGTGACACCTTCGATGACGCTTACAAGGCCGCTATTGAAGAAAAAAACCGTATGAACAGGACATTTGTGCATCCGTTCAACGATGAGCGGGTCATTGAAGGTCAGGCTACAGTAGGTCTTGAGATTATAAGGCAAAGTGAAGACCACCTTGATTATATTTTTGTTCCTGTAGGCGGTGGCGGATTGGCATCAGGCCTTTCAGAGGTCGTAAAACAATTATCACCGAATACAAAAGTCATCGGTGTTGAACCCGATGGGGCTCCGGCCATGTTCCGGTCGATACAGGAAAATAAACTTGTTGACCTGAAAAAGATCGATCGGTTTGTGGATGGTGCTGCAGTAAGAAGGGTCGGAGATAAGACTTTTCAGATTTGCAAGAAAAATTTGCATCAGATGGTAACCGTACATGAAGGCCGGATCTGTCAGATTATCCTTGAACTCTACAATAAGGATGCCGTGGTATTGGAGCCTGCAGGTGCGATGTCACTGGCTGCCCTTGATCATTTCAGGGAGGAGATCAAAGGGAAGAATGTGGTTTGCATCATAAGTGGAAGCAATAACGATATCACGAGAACCGCCGAGATCAAGGAACGGGCCTTACTTTATGCCAATTTAAAGCACTATTTTATTGTAAAATTCCCACAGAGAGCCGGAGCATTGAAGGAATTTGTTGCTGAAATCCTTGGTCCTGACGATGATATCACCCATTTTGAATACACCAAGAAAACCAATCGCGAGAACGGTGCTGCAGTGGTCGGGATCGAACTGAAATCTGCCGATGATCTTGAACCTTTGATCACAAAGATGAAGCTTCATCATTTCTTCGGTGATTATCTCAATGACAAACCCGATCTCTTCGATTTTTTGATTTAATTTCTTCAGAATTGTTAGTATCTTGGGGACTCAAAAAATAAACACTATGAAAGTTCTCAAAATTTTATTTGTTTTCTTCTTTGCTCTTTCTCTGGTTTCCTGTGGCGGGGAAGAGAAGAAGGAAGAAGAAAAGAAGTCTATAAAGATCGAAAAGAAGGCCGATACCCCAAAACCTTCTGAGAGTGAAATGGCAAACCTTGTCATCACCGGGAATGATCTCATGCAGTTTAATAAAAAGGAATTGCGTGTTAAATCCGGACAGAAGGTGAAGTTAACCCTGCGTCATATCGGAAAGCTTGATGTCAACGTTATGGGGCACAATGTGGTCATCCTGAATCAAGGGGTCAATGTTGAGGAATTTGCTGCGAAAGCTGCAACGGAAAGAGATAACGGCTATATCCCTCAAGATACGGATGCGGTCTTGGTAAATACCAAAATGATCGGAGGAGGAGAAACCACCTCTATCGAGTTCACAGCTCCTTCTGAGCCAGGTGAATACGATTTTATCTGTAGTTTCCCGGCGCATTATGCCATGATGAGTGGAAAATTTATCGTTGAGTAGCCCAGTTATTACTTTAGTTCGAGTAAGCGAATTTTTCTGAATTCAATGGGATGGCTTTCACTCTGAAGAGAGATATAGCCGGAAGAAAGCTTTTCTCCGCTCCGACTTTCAAGCGTATTGTATTCCCCGCCTATAACGGGTGCTGTGTAAGAGATGACCTCTTCCCCGTTGATGAAGTGTTTGATCAGAGAATCGTTAAGAACCAATACTTCCGCTTCTATCCACTCATCCCCATAAAAGGTATCGGAGCTGGAATTGATGCAGTGTTGTGTAACGAGCACACCATCCATATTTACGTGAGTGCCAGGGGTGCATAAATTAGCTGTAGGTCGCGCAACGCCCTTCTCGATTCCTCCCAATAGCTGTACCTCCAGTGATACGGGAAAGGACTGATCCAGAGTCATGCTTTCCGGTGATTGACAGTGGATCATGATGCCACTGTTTTTGGTAGCCCAACTCTCTCCGCCCGGGGCCTGATCACCGATAAAGCGGTATTCAAGTTTCAGCCGGTAATCTGAATATGGATTTTTGAAAAAGATGTGTCCGAACCGGTTGTCAAAACTCTTGTAATCGTCATAAGAAACCCTCAGGGCTCCATCAACAACTCTAAATGTGTTAAACGGATTGTCATTGAGTGAATAGCCCCTTACTTTCGGATGCCATCCATCGAGTGTCTCTCCATCAAAGAGTTCAACCCATTTCTCTATTTTTTCATTACGATTTCCTGAATCTTTACAAGACAATGATATAAGAGCCAGAGCGGCAATAAGTGTATAAACAGCTGAACGGTTTACCATACTGACGGCAAAGACCATGATTTCCCACCAGTCAGTTCGTCAAGATCACCACAATAGTCAGCAGCCGGGACGGGATCATAGGCCAGAACATTTTCACCGATTTCTTCGGTGGTCTTATATGCATTGACTGTCATCCATTTTATCTGGTTCAGGAACTCCGATTTCGTGGGTTTCTCAGATTTAGGATTGGCCATTCTCTCCTCATCATCCTGCCCCCTGATAAGCATATGTTTATCTAACAGGTCCTTGTAGTCTTCATCCGTGACCTTTTCGATTTTTTCGTTATAGTCAGATTTGATGATATTTATGACATTCCCAAAGGCTTCTTTAGCCATTGCTTGCTCGTCGTCTTCCAGTACCTCTGCGAGATACTTGTCTATAAACTGGGGGACATTCACCTCTGAGGCGGAAGGTAAATCGGTTTTGGGCAGGATGATATCGACCAACCGGGTCAGGACCATCCCCTCCTCAACAGAAAGAAAAGTGGGAGCCCATTGATCGATATCAGATTTACAGCTTTGCAGTAAGCTGATCAGGCCCGGAGAGGCGATTACAAATCCCGTGGTAAGTCCTATATTTCTTAGTGCTTCTCTTCTTTTCATTACTGATGATTATTTAGATGTTCTTTTTTTTGAATTCCCCGGCGGCATGGTTGGCGGCCCTGGCTGTGAATGCCATATAGGTAAGAGACGGGTTTTGGCAGCCGGCCGAGGTCATAAAAGAACCGTCTGTTACATATACATTCGGGCAGGCATGTATCTGATTCCACTTGTTAAGAACCGAAGTTTTAGGATCATGCCCCATTCGTGCTGTTCCCATTTCATGGATACCCAGACCCATGGCATATTTTTTACGATCATCATGCCCCACTACATTTTTAAAGCCTGCTTTGTTGAGCATTTCCACCGCCTGGTTTCTCATATCAATCCTCATTTTATCTTCATTTTCACCGAATGCCGCGTCAAAGGTCACCGTCGGTAATCCCCATTCATCCAGCTTTTCATAATCGAGATACATGCGGTTATTGTGATTTGGAAGAGCCTCACCGAATCCGGAAAGACTGATTCTCCACTGACCAGGCTTCAGGATAGCTTCTTTCAGGTCTTCTCCATAACGCATTTCAGCTACAAGTTGGCTTGTGCTCCCTCTGGTGGCACCGCCCTGGTATCCGTAACCTCTTATAAAGTTCTTCTGGTCGGTTTTCCCGCCAACATTTCTGAATCGTGGAATATAAATGCCATTTGCTCTGCGTCCCTTGTTAATCCGGTCTTCAAATCCTTCAGCAATTGCAGAGGCTCCAACATGAAAATGGTGGTCCATAATATTATGTCCCAATTCTCCACTATCATTGCCTAGTCCGTTTGGAAACCTGTCCGATTTAGACTGAAGTAAAATTGAAGTTGAAGCAATTGCGGAAGCACAGAGGAAAATAATCTTGGCCTTATACTCTATTTTTTCTTTGGTCTCAGCATCGATGATCCGGACACCTGTTGCCCGTTTCTTGCTGTCGTCGTAAACCACCTCGTATACGATAGAATTCGGCCTCAGGGTCATGTTTCCCGTTGCATCAGCCGTAGGCAATGTTGATGAATTACTGCTGAAATATGCACCATACGGACAGCCTCTCATGCACCTGTTCCTGTATTGGCAGGTACTCCTTCCCAGACCGGGTTTAGTGCCTTCAGTAATATGAGCTGTTCTGCCTATTGTCAGGACACGGCCGTCATCATATTCATTAGCAATGGTGGTTTTGAGTTTTTCCTCAACGCAATTCAAGTTCATGGGTTTGAGAAATTTTCCATCCGGAAGGATCTCATTTAATCCTAGATTTTCACCGCTTACCCCGATGAATTCTTCAACAAGGTCGTACCAGGGTTTTATGTCGGCATATCTGACCGGCCAGTCAACAGCAATCCCATCCCGTTTGTTTGCTGTAAAATCTATATCGCCCAATCTGTAACTCTGGCGGCCCCAAACCAGGGATCGACCCCCCACCTGGTAGCCTCGCATCCAATCGAAGCGGCGATCTTCGTTGTAGGGATGTGTGATATCATCAACAAAGAAATGCTGGCAGCGTTCATCTGTTGTATATCCAGTGCGGTGTTGTTTGAATTTGCGCTCCTTCGTTTTTCGGCTGGGAGCTCCCCCGTTAGGCATGTCCCAGGGATCGAGGTTTGCGGTTGGATAATCTTCTATATGTTTAACCATTCGTCCGCGTTCCAGCACCAGGGTTTTTAAACCATTTTCACATAGTTCTTTGGCTGCCCAGCCACCGGAAATCCCGGTCCCGACAACAATGGCATCATACTCCTCCTGAATGAGGTTGACCTTTGAGTTATTCATTCAATGCGTTTTAGAAAGTGAGGTTTTGATAAAATTATTCACATTGCCCACTAAAGTAATTATCTTATCCGTAAAATTTTAATTTCCCTTCTTAAAATTTTATATGATTCCTTACTTTTAAGCCATGAAAATTCACAATTATTCAAAAAAGTTTAAGATACTCTCAATTTTCCTGTTGATCATTCTAGTATCTTGTAAGCAGGAACAAAAAAATGAAGTTAAAGACGTTACAGCTGAACTGGAGATGACCAAAGAACCTTTCTTTAAATTATCATTGGCGCAGTGGTCGATTCACAGAATGATTGAAAATGGGGAAGTAAGTCCTTTTGACTTTGCTAAATTGGCTAAGTCCTGGGAATTTGAAGGTGTGGAGTATGTATCTCAATTATACAGTGGTGAACTAGGGAAATATGAAGATAAGGAAGAAGGATTGCGACAGATCATCGCACGACTTAAGCAGGAAAGCGAGGCTGCAGGTATTCGAAATGTCCTGATCATGGTTGATGATGAAGGGGATCTCGCCGATCCGGATGAAGATGCACGAAACCTGGCGGTAGAGAATCACAAAAAATGGGTGGATGCGGCCGCGGAGCTTGGTTGTCATGCCATAAGGGTCAATACCTTTGGAACAAATGATCCTGAGATATGGAAATTGACCGTTGTAGATGGGTTGAAAAAACTTTCTGAATACGCAGCCACAAAAAATATCGATGTTCTATGTGAAAACCATGGCTGGCTGTCATCCGTTCCTCCAATACTTATGGAAGCTATCAGGACGGTCGATATGGATAATTGCGGAACCCTTCCGGATTTCGGGAATTGGTGCGTAAAGCGTAAAGACGGAGAAGATTGGGGTGAATGTGAAGAAACATACCCAGATAAATATGAAGGTATCGAACTCATGATGCCGAGTGCCAAGGCTGTGAGTGCGAAGTCCTATGATTTTGATTCCGACGGTAACGAAACCACTATAGATTATCTAAGAATGCTTGATATTGTGAAAGAGGCCGGTTATAGCGGTTACATAGGTGTGGAATACGAAGGAGATAGATTAAGCGAGGAAGATGGACTGATCGCAACCCGTGACCTTTTGATCAGCGCCGCAAAGAAATTAGACTAACTAACTCAATTATATTAGATGAAAAGATCTGTGCAATTTCAGCTGTCCCTTATGATGTTCCTTGAATTCTTCATATGGGGCGGATGGTTTGTGACCATGGGAGCATACCTGGGTAACAACCTGAGCGCCACAGGCGGTGAGACCGCAATGGCCTATTCCACCCAGTCCTGGGGAGCAATAATAGCGCCTTTTATCATTGGGCTCATCGCAGACCGGTATTTCAATGCGGAGCGTATTTTAGGTTTTCTGCACCTGGTTGGAGCAGTGCTGATGTACCAGATGTCGCAAGTTTCGGACTTTGCGGGCTTTTATCCCTATGTTTTGGGATACATGATCCTGTATATGCCAACATTGGCCCTGGTAAATTCGGTCTCATTTAACCAGATGAGCGATCCCGCCAAGGAGTTCCCAGTTGTGCGCGTATTTGGAACCATTGGATGGATTGTTGCCGGCCTGTTGATCAGTTTCGCTTTCAAATGGGATTCTATGGAAAATATTGCTCAGGGAATGTTATCGAACACATTTTTTATGGTGGCCATAGCCTCCGCAATTCTGGGAGTGTTTAGTTTTACACTTCCTAAAACACCCCCGAGCAAAACCAAGGGCGAGAGTGCCAGCCTGTCCGATATCCTGGGCCTTGAGGCCCTGGGACTGTTAAAGGATAAGAATTTCCTGGTATTCTTTATATCGTCAGTTCTGATTTGTATTCCTCTGGCATTCTACTATCAGAATATCAGTCCTTTTCTTACCGAATTGCAGGTGGAGAATTCAACAGCCTGGGCATCACTAGGACAGATTTCGGAAGTCGGCTTTATGCTTTTGCTGCCGTTTTTCTTTAAGAGGTATGGGTTCAAAAAGACTATTTTATTTGGTATGCTCGCATGGGGAATCCGGTATTTGCTATTCGCGTTCGGGAATGCCGGCGATCTCTTCTTTATGCTTGTCATCGGAATAGCACTGCACGGTATTTGCTATGACTTTTTCTTTGTTTCCGGCCAGATCTATACCGATTCTAAGGCAGGGGAAAAAGTTAAAAGCGCTGCACAGGGACTTATTACCTTGGCCACTTATGGCGTAGGTATGCTTATTGGTTTTTGGGTGGCCGGAAAGATCGCTGATAAGAACCTGGTTTCAGAAAACCTGCATGCATGGCAGGATATATGGACATTCCCTGCAATCTTTGCTGTGGTGGTCCTGCTGCTGTTTGCAATTCTGTTTAAGAACGAAAAAGTAGAGTATAACGCCTAAATTGCATCGAATGGGTAATAAGATAAGACTTGGTATACTTGGCGGCGGTGGCGATTCACTGATAGGCATACTGCACCGTGTAGCCTCGGCCATGTACGATAAATACGCTTTAGTGGGCGGGGTGTTCAACCCACAACATCATGAGAGCATTGCCTTTGCGGAAAAAATAGGAATTCCTACCAACCGCGTTTATGCCGACCTCGATCAGCTTGTGACCGAAGAGCTAAAACTGCCTTCAGATCAGCGCATGCAGATAGTGTCTGTGCTAACGCCAAATTTCCTTCATTATCCCATGGCTAAAAAACTTCTTGAGAATGGATTTAATGTCATTTGTGAGAAACCCATGACCCTTAATTACAATGAGGCCATCGATCTTCAAAATACCTTGAAGATGGCCAATGCAATTTTTGCCGTGACCTATACTTACACAGGTTATCCAATGATCAGGCAGATGAGGGAGATGATAGCGAAAGGGGAGATCGGTAAAGTGCAGAAGATCGATGCTCAATATTACCAGGGTTGGATAAACCCTATAATCCATGACCAGGAGAAACGTGCCAGCACCTGGCGATTAAATCCGGAGAAATCCGGGATCAGCTGCTGCATTGGTGATATAGGAACACATGCCTTTGATATGCTAGAATATGTCTCAGGGGTCAGGATCAGGAAGGTTCTTGCCGATCTGAATTATCTCTACGAGGATAATAAAATGGATATAGATGGCACGGTGCTGTTGAGATGTGAAAATGATGTAAAAGGAGTCATTTGTGCCAGCCAGATCGCCACTGGTGAAGAGAATAATTTTACCGTCAAGGTGTATGGCGACAGGGCAGGACTGAAATGGGAACAGGAGAACCCCAATTACCTTTACCTCATGGAAGACGGGAAACCGTTAAGGGTTCTAAAACCGGGACATTCTTATAACAGCGAGATCTCCCTGGATGGCACTAAATTGCCGCCCGGACATCCTGAAGGGATCTTCGATGCCATGGGGAATATATATAAAGGGGTTGCAAGGGCTATCAAGGGAGAACCCTATGACCATGGTGAATTCCCAACTGTCGTAGACGGTGTAAGAGGCATGAGCTTTATTGAGAAGGCTGTGGAATCGCATGCCAATGGAAATATTTGGATAGATATTGATGAATGACATATTATGAGAACGATTAAAGGACCCGCCATATTTTTTGCCCAGTTTATGGATGAACAGCCGCCCTTCAATACCCTGGATGGCCTTTGTAAATGGGCCAGTGACCTGGGTTACCTCGGCGTGCAAATCCCTACCACTGATTCACGGCTTATCGATCTGGAGAAAGCTTCGGAAAGCCAGACCTATTGTGATGAGCTTAAGGGAAAAATCAATAGCTATGGCCTTGAGATCACCGAATTGTCCACTCACATCCAGGGACAGCTGGTTGCAGTTCATCCCGCTCATGATATAATGTTCGACCTGTTTGCGCCTGATCATCTCAAAGGCAATTACAAGGGAAGGACAGAATGGGCGGTCCAGCAAATGAAACATGCAGCGGTTGCCAGTAAGAGACTCGGACTTAAAGCGCATGCCACATTCTCGGGCTCGTTGCTCTGGCCTGCCGTACATCCGTGGCCGCAGCAGCCCAAAGGCCTTATCGACATGGGCTTCAGGGAACTCGCAAAAAGATGGAAACCAATACTGGATGCGTTTGAGGATAATGGTGTTGCCGTTTGCTATGAGGTGCACCCGGTAGAAGATATCCACGATGGGGATACTTTCGAAAGATTTTTGGCAGCGACAGGGAATCACAAGGCGGTGAATATCCTATATGATCCATCGCATTTCGTTCTTCAACAGCTCGACTATATTCAATATATAGATCATTATCACGAATATATCAAGGCCTTCCATGTCAAGGATTCAGAATTCAATCCAACGGGAAAGAAAGGAACTTTTGGAGGTTACAACGATTGGAGGGACCGGGCAGGGCGATATCGGTCACCAGGTGACGGGCAGGTCGATTTTAAAACGATCTTTTCAAAATTGACCGAATACGGATGTGATGTCTGGGCGGTTCTGGAATGGGAGTGTGTTATTAAAAGCCCAGAGCAGGGAGCCAGGGAAGGGGCCCCGTTTATAAAACGCCATATTATCGAGGCCACCGAAAAGGCCTTTGACGATTTCGCCGGGGGAGATGTGGACGATGATCAGTTAAAATCAATATTGGGATTGGATGAAAGTTAAACACCGTATTAAATTGATTTCTCTTCTTTCGATTTTTGCATTGTTTGCATGCAAGAAAGAACTATCTCCAAATCTTGACCCAAAGGCTGAAGTTGGTCAGGGCCAAAACGCTGAAATTGATCACTCAAACCAGGAGTGGTTGATTTTGTTTGATGGAACTGATTTTGATGAATGGAGGGGATACGGATCTTCTGAAATTTCAGATTCCTGGGAGATCCAGGATGGCAGTATGCATTTTATTCCGGGGAAACCGGGATCACATAATATAATATCAAGGAAAAAGTTTGAGAACTTTATTCTGACCCTTGAATGGAAGGTTTCCAAAGGAGGGAACAGCGGTATTTTTTGGGGCGTTTTTGAGAGTGATGATTATTCCCAGCCGTACTTGACGGGCCCTGAAATTCAAATTCTTGATAATGACAATAATGAAGAGGGCACTGCCGCAAACGGAACCCATGCTGCGGGTTCCTTATTTGACATGATAGCTTGCGATCCCGCTTTGATAAAACCATACAATCAATGGAATACCTGCATTCTGCAAGTCGATCATCGTTCTAATATGGCCTCGGTGGAAATGAATGGAAATAAGGCATTTAACTTTTCCTTGTCAGGTGAAGAATGGGAAAATCTTGTGGCAGGATCAAAATTTAAAGACTGGAATGGTTTTGGAAAATATACCTTAGGGCATATCGGGTTGCAGGACCATGGTGACGAGGTGTGGTTCAGAAATATTAAGATAAAAGAGATAAAATAATTGAATTGAAATGAATAAATATGTTCTACTGCTGATTTTTAGTCTGGGGGTGGTATTCGGATGTAAGGAAAAAGAGGATAAAGTTGAATATTCAAACGAAAAAGAACCTATGAACCAGGGATATGAAGCTCTGTTGATCAATATCAATTCCGAATGGATTGATGAAAATACCGATCCTGAGGTAGAGCAAGAGCGAATTTTATTTAACAATATTAACATGGACTCAGCATCCGATTTCGGCACCAGCTGGAACAGTTTCTTTGTCAAAGGTGTGGGAGTTATTGAAATACCGGAAGATGGAGATTATTATTTCAGAATGATCAGTTCTGGCAAGGCTGGAATTTCTCTTAATAATGTCGATCTCGTTATTGATTTTGGAAAACATGACAAATCTGAAATAACAGGACGAAGAAAACTTAAAAAAGGGCCTTCTGTCTTTGATTTCAGCTACTATCCTTGTGAGTACGATCCTCTGTTGGTCCTCGAATGGTCAAGAGATGGTGAGGATTATGAAGTTATTCCAGATCATTTTTTTAAAAACTCCTCAATAGTGGATGTCGCACCGTGGAAGGGAAGCGATGCGGATGAAGAAGAACAGGACTCGAATCAGCTTACAGAAGAAGAAATTGCGGAAGGCTGGGAATTACTGTTTGACGGTAAATCTACCGATGGATGGCATACCTACAATAAACCCGGTGAGATAGGATCTCGATGGGTTGTTGAAGACGGGATGTTGAAATTTAATGGGTACGACAAGTACTTTGAATACAAGGTTGGTGGAAAACTGTTCTACCATGCCGATATCAACAAGGCTCGTGACGGTGGCCTGGATATAGTGACTGATGAGGCCTTTGAAAATTTTGAGCTCAGGATGGAATGGAAAATTTCTGAAAATGGGAACAGTGGTATTTTTTACACGGTCCAGGAAATTCCCGAATACTATGAGGGTTGGAACTCTAGTCCAGAAATGCAGGTTCTTCATGATCAGGGACAGAAGGACGGAATGATCAGATCACACAGATCTGGGGATTTATACGATTTGATCCCTTGTTCTGAGCGCCGGACAAAGGGGGCCAATGAATGGAATGCGATTAGAATTGTTAAAAACCAGGGCAAAGTTGAGCATTGGATGAATGGGAAAATGGTATTGAGTTTTGACCTGGGTTCGAGTAGGTGGAAAGAGATGATAGCGAACAGCAAATTCTCTCCTTACATCGATAATTTTGGTTCGGTAGGACCAGGAAAAATAGGCCTTCAAGATCATGATGATACCGTTTGGTTCAGAAACATCAAGATCAAAAAACTGTAAAAATTAAATCCGTTGCGTTTTTATTAAAAGGAATCGAGAGGGGATTCCTTTTTTTATTGTTGCATATTTGAAAGTCAAAGACTTGGAAAATTGAGAATTTCGTAAAATTTTATATTTTTTCACTTTTTAGGCAGTCCGGGAAATTTATTTTTTTAGTTTTACAAAGATGAAACGAAGAAATAATTATATCAGGATTTATTCTCCGTCACCGGTACGACCGGGACTTCGCCGCCGTTTCTAGGTCTATCTTAACTTGTTTCCCTTTAATTGTTTTTTCATGTCATTTATTTTCCATCATATCATTTTCTTTCCAGAGCAGCAAGATCAGCTTCAATTTCCCCTTGCACGCATTACTCCTCGTCGCCCGTAAGGGTGTGCTATGATTTTTGGAACCCAGGTGAGTCCGGTTCTGTATGAAATTCAAATCTTTTACCAATTAAAATAACGAGTGCAATGAGAGTTGTAATCGCAGATAAATCACATATCAGTTACGCTAATCAAATATGCGACACCATTGAGCAGGCTGCCCAGGTGAGAGGAACGGGTATTGCCAGGCGGAAACCTGAATACATCATTTCCAAGATAGAAAACGGGAACGCCGTTATCGCTTTAGACGGAAATACTTTTGCAGGATTCTGTTATATCGAAACATGGGGCCATGGGAAATTTGTCGCTAACAGCGGACTAATCGTTCATCCGGATTTCAGGGGCCAGGGCCTCGCAAAGAGAATTAAAAAAGTGGTATTCAACCACTCAAGAAAGAAATATCCCAGCGCCAAGGTGTTCAGTATCACAACCGGACTGGCGGTTATGAAAATGAATTCGGAATTGGGCTATAAACCGGTTACGTTCTCTGAGTTGACAGACGACCAGCAGTTTTGGAATGGTTGCCAGACCTGCAAGAACTACGATGTGCTCCAGAGGACCAACCAGAGCATGTGCCTTTGCACGGGCATGCTTTTCGACCCCGCTCTTAATTCGCGGAAACCGAGAAAGATACAGGATAAAGTTTTTCGGCGATTGCAGCGGATCAAACAGAATTTGTTTTTAAAGCCTTCAAAAAAATCAACATCATGAAAAAATTAGTTTTGGCCTACAGTGGCGGTTTGGACACTTCCTACTGCGCCAAATATCTGACAGAGTCAGGATATGAGGTTCACGCTGTTTGCGTGAATACAGGTGGATTTGATTCTGAAGAGATGATGCAAATAGAGAAAAAAGCAAGGCAGCTGGGAGTAAAGGAGTTCAGGCATATCGATGCATTGGACAAGTACTACCGCTCCGTGATCAGGTATTTGATATTCGGAAATGTCTTGAAAAACAATGCTTATCCGTTATCGGTAAGTGCAGAAAGGATTGTTCAGGCCCTGGAGATTGTTCAATATGCCAGTTCTGTCAATGCCGATTGCATCGCTCATGGAAGCACGGGAGCAGGAAACGACCAGGTGCGTTTCGATATGATCTTCCAGGCCATCGCTCCGCAGATGGAAATCATCACGCCCATTCGTGACAAAAAATTATCAAGACAGGAAGAGATTGCTTATCTCATTGAAAATGGCATTGATATCGAATGGAATAAGGCCAAATATTCTATTAATTCAGGGCTTTGGGGTACCAGCGTGGGAGGGGATGAAACCCTGACCTCCGACAAACCTCTTCCTGAGCATGCCTATCCTTCTCAATTGGAGCGAATTGATTCTGAAGAAATGAAAATTACCTTTGAAAAGGGAGAATGCGTTGCTGTTAACGGGAAACATGCCGACCCTGTTACCAATATACAATTCATAGAGTCGCTCGCATCAAAATTTGCTATCGGAAGGGATATTCATGTAGGTGATACCATCCTTGGAATAAAAGGCAGGGTCGGATTTGAGGCAGCTGCTGCAATTATTCTTATTAAGGCACATCACTTACTTGAAAAACACACCCTTTCAAAATGGCAGTTGCAACATAAGGATAGCCTCGCTCAGTGGTATGGCATGCACCTTCATGAAGGCCTTTTCTTAGATCCTGTAATGCGGGACATCGAAGCTTTTTTCCAGAGCAGCCAGGCCATTGTTTCTGGTACGGTCCATGTCACTCTCAAACCCTACCATTTCACCCTGGATGGCGTTGAATCTGAAACGGATCTTATGAGATCAGACTTCGGTAAATATGGTGAATATAACAAAGCCTGGTCTGCCGATGACGCAAAAGGATTTATAAAGATTTATTCGAATCAGACCAAGATATATCAGCAATATAAAACATTAAAGTCATGATAAAAGTGGGAATTATTGGTGGGTCAGGATATACATCAGGCGAATTGATGCGACTCCTGGTGGATCACCCTTATGCCGATATCCGATATGTATACAGTTCATCCATTCCGGGAAAGCCGGTCTGGACTGTCCACAGCGACCTGGAAGGTTACCTTGACCTGGTTTTCACCGATGAGTTATCTGATGATGTGGACATTATTTTCTTATGTATGGGGCATGGAAAATCGCGAAACTTTTTAACAAACATATGGTCGGAATCAAGGGCGAAAGTAGTAGACCTGAGCAATGATTACAGGCTAAAAGGTGAAGATGAAATTCATGACACCGCCTTTGTATATGGGCTGCCTGAATTGAATAAAGCTGAGATAAAACAGGCTAAGTACGTGGCAAACCCTGGATGTTTTGCAACTGCAATTGAACTGGCACTATTACCCTTAGCGGCAGTTAAAATTCTGAAATCCGATGTACATGTTAGCGCGGTAACCGGTGCAACGGGAGCAGGAGCTTCGACTACCGCTACTTCCCATTTTCCCTGGAGAGACAATAATTTTTCATCCTATAAACCATTTACCCATCAGCATCTGGATGAGATCAGGCAATCGGTTTGCGAAATGCAGCAAGACTTCGATCGTGAGATAAATTTTATTCCCCACAGGGGAAATTTTTCGAGGGGTATTTTTGCCTCTGTCTATACTGATTACGACGGAACCCTTGACCAGGCCTATGAAATATTCGAAGCATTTTACAAAGATCACCCCTTTGTCCTTCTCTCCCGGAATGATGTTCATCTGAAGCAGGTTGTGAACACCAACCAATGCAGGATCCATCTTCATAAGCATGGGAAGCTACTGCTCATCAGCAGTGCAATTGACAACCTGATTAAAGGCGCATCGGGACAGGCTGTTCAAAATTTGAACCTGATGTTCGGACTGGAAGAGGACACGGGCTTGAAACTTAAGGCGAGTTATTTTTAAAGAGTCAAAATGAAAATAGCAATTATCGGAACAGGAAATCTCGGAAAATCCATCGCAAGAGGATTGATATTAAACAATGCGGTCACCACCCTGTACCTCACCTGTCGGCATACCGAGAATATAAAAGATTTTAAGGGATACAAGGGTGTAAAAATATCTGCCAACAATAGAAAAGCGGTCAAGAATTCCGACATCCTGATCTTTTCTGTTCAACCCGGACAATTGGAGGATATACTCATTTCTGTTGCCAAATTACTGACCGATAAACATGTCATTATATCCACCGTATCGGGGTTTGAGATCCGGCGAATAAGCCGAATTATAGGAGAAACCAGATTTATTATCAGGGCCATGCCGAATACGGCTATTTCCGTTGGGAGATCGATCACTTGTTTGACGGCCAATAAGAATGGTCATCAAAGGATAAAGATAGCGGAAGCTATTTTCAACAGGCTGGGACAGTCAGTTTTTATAGATGAAGAAGATATGCAGGCTGCAACCGTGGTTTGTGCCAGTGGGATTGCCTTTTGGATGCGATTAATCAGGGCAACCACTCAGGCGGCAATACAATTGGGTTTTGAGGCAGGAAAGGCTCAGCAGCTGGCCATGCTCACCTGTGAGGGGGCTGCCAGATTGTTGATTGAGACCGGTCATCACCCCGAGCAGGAGATCGATAAGGTTACTACTCCAAAAGGATGTACCATTGAAGGCCTGAATACCATGGAGCACCTGGGTTTGAGCTCGGCATTGATAAAGGGGATGGTCTCAAGCTATGAGAAGATTGAAACTTTAAACAATGCTGAATTATGAGGATGTTCGATGTTTACAAGGTCTATCCTATTGAACCTGTCAAGGCCAGGGATGTTTACATTTATGATGCTGGCGGGAGAAAATATCTCGATCTGTACGGTGGTCATGCCGTCATCTCAATCGGGCATTCCCATCCCGACTATGTGTCGGCGATCAAAGCCCAACTGGATAAGATCGGGTTTTACAGCAATGCGGTACTGAATTCGTTACAAGAGGAATTAGCAGAAAAATTATCAGGAATATCGGGCTGTAATAATTACAGGCTCTTTCTTTGTAATTCGGGCGCTGAAGCAAACGAGAATGCTCTGAAACTGGCGTCCTTTTTTACTGAACGGGCCAAGGTTCTCGCTTTTAAGAATGGGTTTCACGGAAGGACTTCCGCAGCTGTAGCGGTTACGGATAATCCTAAAATTGTAGCCCCTCTTAACGACAGGCATGAGGTGAAGCACATTGAGCTGGGTGACCTTGAATCTGCTGAAGCCGTTTTAAAACAAAAAGACTGCTGCGCGGTAATTGTGGAGTGCCTCCAGGGAATAGGCGGGCTGGATGAGGCCGATTCTGATTTTTACAGATCCATTCAAAGCCTTTGTCAGGAACATGGTACGGTCTTAATCGCCGATGAGGTTCAATCAGGTTTCGGAAGGACCGGCGATTTCTTTGCTTATCAAAAGCATGGTATTGAACCGGACATCATCTCAATGGCAAAGGGTATGGGAAATGGTTTTCCGGTCGGAGGTATTCTGATAAGGGACCACATCCATCCGAAGAAGGGTATGCTCGGGACAACATTTGGAGGTAACCACCTGGCATGTACGGCTGCCATATCTGTCATAGATGTCCTCATGGCTGAGGGCCTTCTCCGGAATGCGGCGTCGGTGGGCGCTTATTTTCGGAATCGAGCGGCCGATATTCCCGGTATAAAGGAGGTCAAGGGCAGGGGTCTGATGCTGGGATTGAAATTCGATTTTGAAGTTGCGGAGATGAGAAAGAAACTTTTGTTTGATCATTCCATTTTTACCGGTAGCTCTAATGATCCTCAACTTATAAGGCTTTTGCCACCATTATCGGTTCAGGAAGAACAAATGGATGAATTGATTAACGCATTAACAGAGATACTATGAAGCACTATACCAGTATTGACGATATAACCGATCTTTATAAAGCCGTTTCCGAGGCCTTGGTGCTAAAATCAAATCCCCGGCAGTTCAGTGATCTCGGGAAGGGGAAGCGGTTGGTGATGTTGTTCTTTAATCCAAGCCTTCGCACAAGGTTAAGTACCGAAGTAGCCGCTGCCAACCTCGGGATGGAAGTGACTGTTCTGAATGTGACCGATAGCTGGAGCTTGGAATTTGATGATGGATCCACAATGAATTTGAATACTTCGGAGCACGTAAAGGAAGCCGCGAGAGTGATATCATTGTACGCTGATGTGATTGGGGTAAGGGCATTTCCCGGATTAAAGGACAAACAGGAGGATGAAGAAGACAAGATTATCAGGTCTTTTATGAAACATGCGACCGTTCCGGTGATAAGCCTCGAAGGTGCAACAGCTCATCCTCTCCAGGCCTTTGCAGATGCAATAACCTTGGTTGAGAATACCAAAAGATCAAGATCTAAGGTAGTTTTGACGTGGGCGCCACATCCAAAAGCCTTGCCTCAAGCTGTACCCTCGTCTTTTATTAGGGCTGTTAAAAGAATGGAATTTGACCTGAGGATCGCGCATCCACCGGGTTTGGAGTTAGGTCATGATCTGACCGATGGGATCCCTGTTTTCAATGATCAGGGAAAAGCATTGGAGGATGCCGATTTCGTCTATGTGAAGAATTGGTCGCCCAGTGATCCTTATGGTTCAGTAGTAAAAGGTTTTGATGACTGGATTATGACAGCAGATAAACTCGGGAAGGCCCAATTTATGCATTGCCTGCCTGTGCGGCGAAATGTGGTTGTTGAAGACGCGGTGCTCGACGGAACACAATCACTGGTTATAGATCAATCTGAAAACAGGATTTATTCTGCACAATACGTTTTAAAAGAAATGCTGGAGAAAAGATGAAATCAAAATCATTGAAAATAGTAAAGATCGGCAGCTCAATATTGAGTGATCGGGAATTGTTGCACGAATTTCTTCTCGATTTTTCCCATATCAGGGAAAATAAGGTCCTGGTACATGGTGGTGGGCGCCATGCCACCGAATTGGCCCGGAAATTAAATGTACCGGTTAAAATGAATGAAGGAAGACGTATTACATGTGCCGATACACTGGATGTCATAACAATGTCATATGCAGGAAAAATCAACAAGAACATAGTGGCTCAACTGCAGGCAATGGATTGCAATGCTATGGGATTTACAGGAGCAGACGGAAACCTCATTAAGGCTGAGAAAAGGCCCGTTTCAGCCATCGATTACGGCTTTGTCGGGGATATTGTTAGTGTTGATAATGAGCTAATTGCAGAACTTTTAGGTTGGGGAATAACTCCGGTTTTCTGTGCTGTGACCCATGATAAGAAAGGAAATTTGCTGAATACCAATGCTGATACGGTTGCTTCTGAACTGGCATTGGGAATGGCTGTTTCTTATGAAACAGAATTATTCTATTGTTCAGAAAAAGCCGGGGTTCTGGAAAATTTGAATGATCCTGAATCCGTGATCACGACAATAAATACGGCTTCATACGAAGAAATCAAGAGAAAGAAACTGATATCGGATGGTATGATCCCTAAGCTGGACAATTGCCTGCACGCTCTTCGGCATAATGTAAGAAGGATATATATAGGAGATCACAAATTGTTGAAGCCCGGAAATAAATTATTTACAACTATTGAACATTGATGAAAAGGAAAGAACTAACTAAAGAGGCCATTGAACTTTTAATGTCCTTGATATCAACACCCTCATTTTCTTCGGAAGAAGAAAAAACGGCGGAATTGTTGATGAATTGGTTTGTCAGGTACAACATACCGGTAAAAAGATCGGGAAATAATGTCTGGGCAGTTAATGCATTTTTTGATGAAAACAAACCTACTTTACTCCTGAATTCTCATCATGATACGGTACTGCCCAATAAGGGGTACACCATGGATCCATTTGAGCCTGTAATTATCGACAACAGGCTTTTTGGCTTGGGGAGCAATGATGCCGGTGGAGCATTGGTGTCCCTGCTTGCCACTTTCACCTGGTTTTACGATAAAAAAGACCTGTCTTATAACCTAGTGTTTGTCGGATCTGCTGAAGAGGAAAGCAGCGGTGCTGGTGGATTGAACAGTGTTTTGGATAAAATTCCGCATGTTGACGTGGCGATAGTCGGAGAGCCCACAGAAATGCATCTCGCCATTGCCGAAAAAGGTCTTGTAGTATTCGACGCCATCGTTGGCGGGACACCCGGCCATGCAGCACATGAGAATAATGACAATGTGATATATAACAGTATAGAGGTTCTCAATTGGTTTAAAAACTTCAGGTTTGAACGTAAATCACCTGTGCTTGGTGATGTCAAGATGACGGTTACCCAGATCAATGCCGGCAAACAACATAATGCCATTCCTGCAGAACTGGACCTCGTAATAGATGTCAGGGTAAATGATAAATATACCAATGAAGAAATAGAATCCATTTTAAAGGAGAAAGCTCCTTGTAAGTCTATAAAGGCCAGGAGTTTAAGGCTAAGTTCCTCTTCTATTCCACAGCATCATGACCTGGTAAAGGCCGGGATTGAACTGGGGCGCAGGACTTACGGATCTCCAACCCTTTCAGACCAGGCTGTGTTGAGCTGTCCCTCGCTTAAGTTAGGCCCGGGAGACAGCAGGCGTTCTCATATGGCCGATGAATATATTTTGCTTTCTGAGATCGAAGAAGCAATAGACCTGTATATAAAAATATTGAAGAAGATAATTTAAAGAAAGTCATATGAAACTTTGGGAAAAAGGCCTGGAAATAGACAAAAGAATTGAAGCATTCACCGTGGGTGATGACCGTGAAATCGATTTACACCTGGCCAAATATGATATAATGGCCTCTTTGGCACATGCTGAAATGTTAAATAAAACAGCATTGATAAGCGATGAAGAACTGAAGTCATTAGTAAGCGGGTTGGAACTGATTAAAAAACAGATACAAGAGGGAACATTTGTTATCGAATCGGATTTTGAGGACGTACATTCCAAGATCGAACACGAACTCACCGCAGCGCTTGGAGATGTGGGCAAAAAGATCCATACGGCCCGTTCACGTAATGATCAGGTTCTGGTGGCACTGCATCTTTATTTAAAGGACAATATCGAATTGATTCATACGAAAGTTAAGAGGTTGTTTGATGTTCTTTTGGATTTGAGCAGGACCTATCAGGATCATTTTATGCCCGGATATACCCACTTTCAAAGGGCTATGCCATCGTCATTCGGACTTTGGCTCTCAGCCTATGCCGAATTGCTGGTTGATGATGCCTACCAGCTGAAGGCCGCCTATAAAATGGTTGATCAGAATCCACTGGGGTCTGCAGCGGGATATGGCAGCTCTTTCCCCATTGACAGGAATGAAACGACCGAACTGTTTAACTTTGGGGCCCTGAAGATAAATTCCCTTGCGGCTCAATTAAGCCGGGGAAAAACGGAGAGAGCGGTTGCTTATGGTATTTCAAGCCTGGCTTTTACCCTGAATAAATTCGCAACCGACATCTGTCTTTTTCTTAGCCAGGAATTCGGGTTTATATCTTTTCCTGACAGCCTCACGACTGGAAGCAGCATAATGCCTCATAAAAAGAACCCGGATGTATTTGAACTTATAAGGGCTAAATGCAATGGATTGCAATCAGTACAGACCCATCTCTCCTTGCTTACTAATAATTTACCCAGCGGTTATCATCGCGACTTTCAGCTTCTCAAAAGGCCATTAATACATGCCATAGGTGAAACAACCGAAATCCTGGATATCTTCATTTTTGCCATTCAGCAAATGGAAGTTGAAAATCTGAATCCGAACTCACCGGAATATGCAAATCTATTCTCTGTTGATTCCATCAATGCTCTGGTTAAAGAGGGAGTGCCGTTTCGGGATGCATATAAATTAATCGCTGAATCAATTCAGAAAGGTGAATACCAACCCAGCCTCGAGATCAGACATTCGCATATTGGAAGTATTCACAATCTGGGGTTGGAAAAAATCCGCGAAAAATTTCCGCAGAAGTTATCTGATTAAACAAAAAGACGCCAAAAATGGCGCCTTTTCAGATTAACCAAAAATAAAAAATCAAATTATAGTGGATTGACCTAAATGAATGTTTTTAAAATTAACGTTGGAATCATTCGGGTGATGAATGAAGTCCTCAATAAAATCACCGATTAATTTGGTGGTCACCTGCTTGTTCTCTGCATTGAGATCAGGGGTTGTAATATTAAGATCGATTGAACGCTCAACAGCACGCCTGATCATCTCGGCCTCCGACTGAAGATCGAAGTGGTCTAAGAGCATGGCAGCCGATAAAATGGAGGCTACCGGGTTTGCGACCCCCTTACCTTTTGCCTGAGGATAAGAACCATGAATTGGCTCAAAAAGAGCATGCTTGTCACCAACGCTGGCCGAAGCAAGCAACCCGATGGATCCGCCTATCACACTGGCCTCATCGCTTATAATATCCCCGAACATGTTCTCGGTAAGGATAACATCGAACTGGTTGGGATTGAGAATAAGTTGCATGGCTGCATTATCAACGAACATGAAATCCAACTCCACATCGGTGTATTGTTTTGACAATTCCGTTACCACCTTACGCCAGAGCCTGGAGCTTTCCAGGACATTTGCTTTATCTACAAGAGTTACCTTACTTCTCCTTGCCTGGGCAGCTTTAAACGCAAGATGGGTGATACGTTCAATCTCCTCACGGCTGTATTGGCAGAGATCTGAAGCCAAATTCCCATCCTCGCTGAGTTTTTTCTCTCCAAAATAGATACCCCCGGTCAGTTCGCGATAAATACTTATGTCTGTGCCTTTAATGATTTCCGACTTTAACGGGGATTTGTCAAGTAGTTTGTTATATGCCTTGACAGGCCTGATATTAGCATAAAGCCCCAGTGATTTTCTGAGTTGTAGCAATCCTTGTTCGGGCCTGACCTTAGCGGAGGGGTCGTTATCATATTTAGGATCACCAATGGCTCCAAAGAGGACAGCATCTGAATTCTCACATAATCTTAAAGTTTCATCTGGTAGGGGTTCACCTGATTTATCGATAGCGATCGCGCCTACATCAGCATAACTAAAAGTGAAATTATGATTGAATTCTGTGGCAATGGCATTTAATGCCTTGATAGCCTGTTCTGTTACCTCGGGTCCGATCCCGTCACCCGGCAGTACTGCAATCTTTAGTTTCATACTATATGGTTCTGGCTTTCTCGAAAGCCTCAATATTTGTTTTTTTACTCAATAAATAGTCAATGTCATCGTATCCGTTGATGAGGCACATTTTCTTGTAAGGATCTATGTCAAAGGATTCCTTATCACCATTTCCTTCTATCCCGATAGTTTGATTTTCAAGATTCACCTCCAGCTCCAGATCTGGGTTTTCTGTTACCGAACCTATCAGATAACTCAGGAAATCGGGTGTTACCTGGACAGGCAGCAGCCCATTGTTAAGGGCATTGCCCCTGAAGATGTCTGCAAAAAAGCTGGACACCACCACCTTAAAACCATAATCCGTTAATGCCCATGCCGCGTGTTCCCTGCTCGATCCACAACCAAAATTATCTCCTGCGAGCAGTATCCGACCTTTATATTTCGGATCATTCAGTACAAATTCAGGATTGACATCTCCATTTTTTTGAAATCGCCAGTCTCGAAAAACATTTTCCCCAAAACCTGAACGGTCTGTTGCTTTTAAAAAGCGGGCAGGAATGATTTGATCGGTGTCGATGTTTTCGATGGGTAATGGAATTGCGGTTGAAACCAATTTGATGAATTTCTCCATTAATTCAGATGCTTAGTAATATCTATTATCTTACCTTCAACGGCTGTAGCTGCAGCCACGAGCGGACTAGCTAATATAGTTCTTGCTCCCTGACCCTGACGGCCTTCAAAATTCCTGTTGGAAGTAGAGACGCAATATTCGCCCTGAGGAATTTTGTCATCGTTCATAGCCAGGCAGGCTGAACAACCCGGTTGCCTGAGCTCGAATCCTGCATCCATAAAAATATCCTTTAATCCTTCCTCCACGATCTGAGCTTCAACCTGTTTACTGCCCGGAACCAGCCATGCCGTTACGTTCGCCGCTTTGCGTTTGCCTTTGATGTAGCTTGCAGCAATGCGAAAATCTTCGATCCTGGAATTGGTACAACTTCCGATGAAAACAAAGTTTATCGGCTTGTCCAGAAGATATTCCCCGGGTTGAAAATTCATATAATTAAGAGCCTTTTTAAAGGAAGGGGAATTAACCTCAGGAATGCGTTCATTTATCTTGATTCCCATTCCGGGATTTGTTCCGTAGGTTATCATAGGGCCGATATCGGCCGCATCAAATTCGTATTCCTTATCAAATATCGCATCATGGTCTGAGGGAAGTGATTTCCAGAAAGTCAATTTTCGGTCCCAATCTTCACCTTTGGGGGCGTATGGCCGCCCTTTCATGTATTCGAAGGTGACCTCATCGGGAGCTATCATTCCACCGCGGGCACCCATTTCGATACTCATATTACAAACGGTCATCCGGCCCTCCATACTCATATCGCGGAACACCTCACCGGCGTATTCACAGAAATAACCGGTTCCAACATTAGTCCCGAGTTTTGCAATGATATAGAGGATGACATCCTTGGGAAGAACACCCTTTTTAAGTTTCCCGTTAACGGTTATCCTGAGACTCTTGGGTTTCTTTAGGAGAAGGCACTGGCTGGCAAATACCTGGGCTACCTGGCTGGTGCCTATCCCAAAGGCGATCGTTCCGAAAGCGCCATGGGTAGAAGTATGGCTATCACCACAGACCATGGTCATGCCAGGCTGAGTGATTCCCAATTCAGGCGCCATGACATGAACAATTCCATTATATTGGTGGCCCAGGGAATAGAGAGTTATCCCATGTTTTTTGCAGTTCTCTGACAGCTGCTCAACCTGTTTCCTGGATAGGGCATCCTTTATAGGCAGATGCTGATTAAGCGTTGGTGTATTGTGATCGGCAGTAGCTACTATCTGCTCCGGTCTGAAAACAGGGATTACCCGGTCTTCAAGTTCTTTGAAGGCTTGCGGGCTGGTAACCTCATGTATTAAATGTTTATCGATGTAGAGAATCTCAGGTCCGCCCTCAATCTTCTCCACCACATGGGCATCCCAAACTTTATCAAATAAGGTTTTACTCATGAATGAGAAACGATTTCCTTGTAAACTTTACTTGTTTCAATAATTTGATGTATATCCTCGTCCTGAATCTCCTTTTTCCGATCGGCATAAGACAGGAAATTGGCATAAACCTCATCAAGCTGGAGTTTGGTTAACTCATATCCGATCTTTTTCGCCCTGTAGGCCAGAGCCGCTCTTCCGCTTCTTGCCGTCAGAACAATAGCTGATTCTGTGACCCCAACTTCTTTCGGGTCTATGATCTCGTAGGTCTCACGCTTTTTAATTACCCCGTCCTGGTGAATACCGGAACTATGAGCGAAGGCATTGGCTCCTACTATCGCTTTGTTTGGCTGGGTATAAATACCCATGGATTCAGAAACGAGCTGACTCATGCCGTATAACATCTCTGTTTTGATAT
Organism: Flavobacteriaceae bacterium; assembly: GCA_041618535.1. Lineage (GTDB taxonomy): Bacteria > Bacteroidota > Bacteroidia > Flavobacteriales > Flavobacteriaceae > SHLJ01. The sequence continues at coordinate 73,682 of JBFKFP010000001.1, read as the reverse complement.
TGGTTTCCAGCTCGAGGTATGGATGCTGCTTGATGATCATTACAACTTCCTCAAGGGCGGTGTTTCCTGCGCGTTCTCCAATGCCGTTTATGGTGCACTCAATCTGGCGTGCTCCATTTATTACGCCTTCAATGGAATTGGCAGTCGCAAGTCCGAGGTCATTATGACAATGACAGGAGAGTATGGCCTTTTCAATTCCTTTCACGTTTTCCTTGAGGTATTTTATCTTTGCGCCATATTCGTGAGGCAGGCAATATCCGGTAGTATCCGGGATATTCAAAACAGTGGCCCCGGCTTTGATCGCCGCCTCGCAAACGCGGGCCAGGTACTCATTTTCTGTCCGCCCTGCGTCTTCAGCATAGAACTCAACATCCTCGACAAAGGATTTGGCATACTTAACAGCCTTGTATGCCCTTTCAAGAATATCCTCTCGATTCGACCTGAATTTATACTTAATATGTGAGTCTGAAGTCCCGATACCGGTATGGATCCTCGGTTTCCTTGCGTGTACTAGCGCCTCTGCTGCCACCTTGATGTCATTCTCGACTGATCGGGACAGGCCACAGACAGTAGCATTCTTTACTACTTTAGCGATCTCCTGCACCGATTTGAAGTCACCCGGACTCGAAACAGGAAACCCGGCCTCCATCACATCTACGCCAAGCAGATCAAGCTTTTCGGCGATGATTAACTTCTGTTCGGTATTTAGTTTACAACCAGGGACTTGTTCACCATCTCTCAGGGTTGTATCGAAAATTTCAACTTTAGAAAACGACATTTATTCGTGGGTTTTTTCGTATTGTAGATACGAATTTATATTTTGGAATTCTAGTTAGGTTCCGACCTCCTATTTTCATTACGACGTTAAGCGTTAAGTATAAGTGGTTAAAAAACTGAAAATCAATTCTATAGCTAATATAATAGCACTATGACTAAGGAGCCCAAAGATAATTTGTTTGTACTGATAAAGTCACTCTCCAAATCGGAAAAGCGACAATTCAAGTTATATGTGGGTCGTCTGGGCGTAAATGAGGATTCAAAATTCCTTACTCTTTTCAACATCCTGGATAAGTTGTCAGCCTATGATGAGGACTTTATTCTGAAAAAAGGTTTTGTTAAAAAAAGACAGCTGTCCAATTTAAAGGCCCATCTGTATAAACAAATCCTTATCAGCCTCAGATTAAATCCATCCCGTCAGAATGTGCGTATTCAGATCAGGGAGCAACTGGACTTTGCCACCATCTTGTACCATAAAGGATTATACAAGCAGAGTCTGAAAATATTGGATAAAGCCAAAAATGTGGCCATTGCTCACGAGGAGAAGAATATTGCCTATGAAATCATAGAACTGGAAAAGGTGATTGAGTCGCAGTACATCACAAGAAGTATCAGCAACCGTGCAGATGAACTCACCGTACAGGCGAAGGTTTTAAGCCAGCAGAATTTGATAGCCAGTAAGTTGTCGAACCTGTCGCTTCAGTTATACGGGCATTTTTTAAAGACGGGTTATGTCAAGAATGACAGGGAGTTTAAGGAAATCACCCACTATTTCAAAAGCAGGCTGCCTGAATATGATATCGCTGAACTGGGTTTCAGGGAAAAGCTTTGGTTATATAAATCGTATTTATGGTATAGTTTCCTGACCCAGGATTTCCTGTCCTGTTATAAGTATTCTCGCCGTTGGGTCGATCTCTTCTATACCCAGCCGGAGATGATCAGCCTTAACCCGGTTTTCTTCCTCAGAGGAAATCAATATCTGCTTGAGGCATTGTTTTTTATAAAAGACCATTCAAGATTTAAAAAGGCGCTTAAAGACCTGGAAGACATCACCTCCGATAAGGACTTTCCTCGCGACGATAACCTTGATGGCCTCATCTTTTTATATATCTATGCCAATAAGATCAATCTTCATTTTATGGAGGGTTCCTTTGAAGAGGGGCTAAAGCTGGTTGACGAGGTTCTAAAAGGTCTAAAGACCTTCGGCAACAGGATTGACGAGCATCACGTCATGGTGTTTTATTACAAGATTGCCAGCCTTTATTTCGGGGTGGGTGAAAACCGTAAATGCATAGAATATCTCGACAAGATTATCTCCAATAAATCCCTGTCCATGCGTGAGGACCTTCTCTGTTTTTCAAGAGTTCTCAATTTGGTTGCCCATTATGAGGCCGGTTTGGATTATCACCTCGATTCCCTTATCAGGAGTACCTATAAATTCCTTTTGAAGATGGAAGATCTTTATGAGGTTCAAAAGGAAATGATCAAGTTCTTAAGGCGTTTAGGGGATATCTATCCGCATGAACTCAAGGGTGAATTCGATAAATTACTGGTCAAACTGAGAGATTATGAAGATCATCCATATGAGCGCCGGGCTTTTCTCTATCTCGATATTATTTCATGGCTTGAAAGCAAGATAAAAAACAAATCTGTTGGTGAGATTATCAGGGAAAAATTTGAATTGCTGAACAGTTGAATAAAAAATAAAATTTGTTTTTCTGGATTATCTTTACGAATATTGGGGTCAGAAAGTTCAAAAACTTATTGAAATGTTATCAAGAAAGGTGGAGGGAATAGACCCTGTGAAGCCTTAGCAACCCTTTAGCTTTAAAGAAGGTGCTAAATTCTACTGGATTAATTTCCGGATAGATAACTCAAGCGAAATCCATTCGTGGTTTCGTTTATTTCTTAATAACATTTTTCTAATAAGAATGCCTCAAAAAAGGCACTTGACTTTTGGTTTAATTAATTATTAACTCAAAAAATTAGAAAAATGAGTACTCAAAAATTTGCCACAAAAGCTCTGCATTCAGGGCACGACGTTACCTCTAACACCGGAACAAGAGCGGTGCCGATCTACCAATCGACCGCCTACGTATTTAACGACTCCGAACATGCTGCCAATTTGTTTTCCCTGGCGGAAACCGGAAACATTTACACCCGGATTAACAATCCTACCAACGACATCCTGGAGCAACGGCTGGCTGCTCTTGAGGGTGGAATTGCTGCAGTGGTTACTGCCTCAGGTACAGCTGCAACCTCCACAACTTTGTTGACCTTGCTGAGAGCAGGCGATCATATAGTAGCGTCAAACAGCCTTTATGGCGGAAGCTACAATTTACTGGATGTAACGCTTCCGAGACATGGTATTACCACTACTTTTGTTGACCCTTCAGACCCGGAGAATTTTTTAAAGGCAGCCAGAGAAAATACCCGGGTGTTCTTCATTGAATCACTTGGTAACCCCAAACTTGATGTTCTGGATATAGAAGCTATCGCAGAAAAAGCAAGGGAATTCAAGGTGCCATTGATCGTTGATAATACCGTCGCGACTCCATATCTGCTGAATCCGATAAAATACGGAGCGAATATCGTTATTCACTCTCTCACCAAATATATAAATGGCAATGGAACAGCTTTGGGAGGGGCTATCATCGATGCCGGTACATTTGACTGGGCCAATGGTAAATTCCCGGAATTCACCGAACCTTCACCAGGTTATCACGGACTGGTTTATGCAGAGGCACTTGAGGCAGCAGCCTTTATTGCCAAGGTCCGTATTGAAGGCCTGCGTGATTACGGTGGAGCACTTAGTCCGTTTAATGCATTTCAGATCATTCAGGGACTCGAAACCCTGGAGGTGAGAATCAAAAAACATAGTGAGAATGCCCTGGAATTGGCGAAGTGGTTAGAAGAGCAGAAAGAGGTTGCCTGGGTGAATTATCCGGGATTGGAAAGCAGTAATTACAAGGAACTTGCCGATAAGTACCTGCCAGAGGGTCAGAGTGGAATTTTGACTTTTGGGGTAGTAGGTGGCTATGAAAGTGCAAAGACTATTGTCGATACAACCGAGCTATTTTCTCTTTTGGCCAATATCGGTGATACGAAGTCATTGATCATCCACCCTGCCAGTACCACCCACCAGCAACTAAGTGATGAGGATCAGTTGTCAACCGGCGTATCAAAAGACCTCATCAGGTTATCAGTAGGTCTTGAGAATATTGAAGATCTTAAACTGGACCTCAGGCAGGCTTTTGATAAGGTTAAAGAGACCATCAAGGTGTAACCACATTATAAACATGAACCTTATGAAGGCCTTATCCTTTATAGAGATAAAGAATTTCAGGACCGCAGCTGGTAGGACGATTTCTTTGGAATTATCCTACCAGACCTTCGGCAGGAAGCTTGGTGAGGCTCCAGTTGTGCTGGTTATTCACGCACTAACAGGAAATTCAAATGTAGCTGGTGAAGACGGCTGGTGGAAAGACCTTATAGGGAATGGAAAATGTATCGATACCCAAAGATTCACCGTCCTGGCATTTAATGTGCCGGGAAATGGTTTTGACGGAAAGAAAGAGAACCTGATAGAGGACTACAGGAACTATATCGCAAGAGATATAGCAGCCATATTCGCACTTGGCCTTGATTATTTAAACATCGATAAGCTTTATGCGGCTATAGGTGGATCGGTTGGTGGCGGACTTGTATGGGAACTTTCTGCCCTTAGACCTAAGCTCATCGAGAAGATTATACCTATAGCCTGCGACTGGAAATCTACAGATTGGCTTATAGCCAATTGTTTTATCCAGGACAATATCCTGAATAATTCAGTGAACGGTCTTGCGGATGCCCGTCAGCATGCCATGACCCTGTACAGAACACCGGAGTCGTTCAAACAAAAGTTTAGACGAACTAAAAAAGAATCGGGTTTATACAATGTTGAAAGCTGGCTGAAACATCACGCCAGGAAGATAGATGAAAGATTTTATCTTCAGGCTTATAAAATTATGAATCAACTGCTGAAGACCATCGACATTACCCAGGGGAACAATACATTCATGAGAGTAGCGCAAAGCATTGAATCCGAGATTCACATAGTGTCCATCAACTCCGATTTATTGTTCAAGGCCAATGAGAACCGGAGTACATTTACGAGCCTGTCCCGGTTTAGGGATGATGTAACCTTTAATGAGATCAAATCTATTCACGGTCATGATGCATTTTTAATTGAATATGAGCAATTGGCCGGCATTCTTGAGCCTGTGTTCAAGGCGCGGGAAGCGAAGCCTGCACATGAGAAACTAAAAGCAAGTTGAGGCAATTATAATTCAATATGGCCGAAAAAGAAAAATTTCATTTTGAAACAGGCGCTATTCGGGCTCAATTAGAGAGGACTCCGTATCAGGAACATTCAAATCCCTTATTTCTGACCTCGAGTTTCGTTTTTGAGGATGCCGAAGAGATGAGGGCCGCGTTCGCAGATGAGGTACAGCGCAATACCTACAGCCGGTTTACTAATCCTAATACATCAGAGTTTATCGATAAGCTGTGCATCATGGAAGGTGCAGAATCAGGCTTTGCATTTGCCACGGGGATGGCAGCAATTTTCTCAACCTTTGCCTGCCTTCTGAATTCAGGAGATCATATAGTTTCTGCGCGCTCGGTATTCGGATCAACGCATACCTTGTTTATGAAATATTTGCCGAAATGGAATATTTCCACCTCTTATTTCAAGGTTGATGAACCCCATACTATCGAGGAATTGATTCAACCGAACACTAAAATCTTATATGCCGAAACACCAACCAATCCGGCAGTTGATATCCTGGACCTTTCCTATCTTTCAGAGATCGCATCAAGGCATAGCCTGATCCTGATAATCGATAACTGTTTTGCGACACCCTATCTGCAGCAGCCTATCAAGTATGGTGCTGACCTGGTTCTTCATTCTGCCACCAAATTGATAGACGGCCAGGGAAGGGTGCTCGGAGGTGCGGTGGTTGGAAGGGCCGAGCTTATTGATGAAATCTATCTTTTTTCGAGGAATACAGGCCCGGCTCTATCTCCTTTCAATGCCTGGATACTATCAAAAAGCCTCGAAACCTTGCATGTCAGGGTTGACAGGCATTGTGACAACGCCTTGAAGTTGGCTGAATTCCTTGAGTCGCACGATTCGGTATCAAAGGTCCGGTATCCATTCCTCAGGTCCCACCCAAAATATGATATAGCACACAATCAAATGAAAAAAGGAGGAAGCATTCTGGCATTTGAGATAAAAGGTGGAATACAGGCAGGAAGGAAATTTCTGAATAATATTAAATTAGCTTCGCTAACAGCTAACCTCGGTGATTGCCGGACAATTGTAACACACCCCGCATCCACAACGCATAGTAAATTGGAGGAGAATGATCGATTGGAAGTTGGAATTACCGACGGACTCGTCAGGGTCTCGGTCGGTTTGGAACATATTGAAGATATCATAAATGACCTGGACCAGGCTTTAAAACATGTATAGTATATACGAAAAATTAAAAACTAAAATTCTTGTTCTTGATGGTGCCATGGGAACCATGTTGCAGCGGTACAATTTCGAAGAAGAGGATTACAGAGGCGAGCGATTCAAAGATTTTCATCTGTCATTAAAAGGAAACAATGATTTACTCTCTCTAACCCAGCCAGATGCGATAAAATCCATTCACCGGCAATATCTTGAGGCGGGAGCAGATATCATAGAAACAAACACTTTCTCCGGAACATCTATCGCCATGGCTGATTATGAAATGGAGGACCTGGTATACGAGTTGAATTTTGAATCGGCCCGGCTGGCTAAGGAGGTTACTGATGAATTCAATATTCAAAACCCGACAAATCCGCGTTTTGTAGCCGGAAGCATCGGGCCCACCAATCGTACGGCCAGTTTGTCTCCAGACGTGAACAGGCCCGAATTCAGAGCTATAAACTTTGATCAGCTAAGGATTGCCTACAAGGAGCAAACCGAGGCTCTTATTGATGGGGGTGTGGATATTCTTCTTGTTGAGACTATTTTTGACACACTTAATGCTAAAGCAGCATTATTCGCTATAGATGAGGTAAAGGAAGAACGAAAAAGCACAATTCCTGTTATGGTATCCGGCACGATTACAGATGCTTCCGGGAGAACTTTATCGGGTCAGACGGTAGAGGCCTTCCTGATCTCGATTTCTCATTTACCATTGTTGAGTATCGGTTTTAATTGTGCGCTGGGGGCGGAACAATTGAAGCCGTATGTAAAACGTTTGTCCGTGAAAACCGATTTTTACACCTCGGCTCATCCAAATGCAGGCCTTCCGAATGCCTTTGGCAAGTACGATCAATCTCCGGTTGAGATGGGGGATTTGATCAGGGAGTATCTGGAAGAAGGCCTGGTTAACATTATCGGGGGTTGCTGTGGTACCACACCAGATCATATCAAAGTGATTGCCGATATGTGCAAGGATGTTGAACCCCGGAAATTGAATGTACTCGTTCAATGAAAACACCAGCCTGTAACCATTTTCTTAGTTTATCCGGGCTGGAACCCCTGATCGTAACCCCTGAAAGCAATTTTATCAATATCGGTGAACGGACGAATGTCACGGGATCACGCAAGTTTCTTCGACTGATCAAGGAGGAAAAGTTTTCTGACGCCCTTGAGGTGGCGCGACACCAGGTGGATGGCGGCGCCCAGATACTCGATGTGAATATGGATGAAGGCATGCTGGATGGAGTACAGGCGATGACCACCTTCCTGAACTTGATAGCTTCTGAACCTGATATAGCCAGGATCCCAATTATGATCGACAGTTCTAAATGGGAGATCATAGAAGCCGGGCTAAAGGTGGTTCAGGGTAAATGCGTTGTCAATTCCATCAGTCTAAAGGAAGGTGAAGAAGAATTTAAGCGTCAGGCTAAATTGATCAGGCGTTATGGGGCTGCGGTTATCGTAATGGCCTTTGACGAAAAAGGTCAGGCTGACACCTATGAACGTCGAATTGAGATTTGCGAGCGCTCATACAGAATTTTGGTCGACCAGGTGGGTTTTCCACCCCAGGACATCATTTTTGACCCTAACATTTTTCCAGTAGCCACCGGCATGGAGGAGCATCGGAAAAATGCAGTCGATTTCTTTAAGGCAACCAGATGGATCCGTGAAAACCTACCCTGCGCCTCGGTTTCAGGAGGAGTTAGTAATGTGTCCTTTTCATTCCGCGGTAATAATGCTGTAAGGGAGGCTATGCACTCAGCTTTTTTATATCATGCCATCCAGCATGGAATGAATATGGGAATTGTAAATCCTGCCTTGCTTGAGGTCTATGATGAAATCCCAAAGGATCTTCTTGATAGGGTGGAGGATGTTTTGCTCGACCGCCGTGATGATGCGACAGAACGACTCCTAGAATTCGCAGAGACTGTCAGGGATCAGAAGAAAGAGGTGCAAAGTGAAAAACTTGAATGGAGGAAATCATCATTGGACGAGCGTATTACCCACGCCCTCGTAAAAGGGCTGGATCAGTTCATCTTAGAGGATGTTGAAGAGGCCAGGCAATTGGTTTCAAGACCTATAGAGGTCATTGAAGGCCATTTGATGCGCGGGATGAATGTGGTTGGCGACTTATTTGGCAGTGGGAAGATGTTTTTGCCCCAGGTTGTCAAATCGGCCCGTGTCATGAAAAGGGCTGTGGCCTATCTGCAGCCATATATCGAAGCAGAGAAGGATGGCTCAGCCCGCTCTGCCGGAAAAGTCCTCATGGCAACCGTAAAAGGAGATGTTCATGATATAGGAAAGAACATCGTAAGCGTGGTTCTTGGCTGTAACAACTATGAGATAATCGATCTCGGAGTCATGGTTCCTCCCGAAATAATTATTGAAACCGCAAAAAAAGAAAAAGTTGATATCATCGGTCTAAGCGGACTTATCACTCCATCCCTTGATGAAATGGTTTATGTGTCGAAGGAAATGGAGAGCAAGGGCATGGATATTCCTCTTTTAATAGGTGGTGCCACAACCTCAAGGGCCCATGCGGCCGTGAAAATAGCACCTAACTATTCCAACACTGTGGTTCATGTAAACGATGCCTCTCGTGCTGTTACCATAGTGGGGAACCTTCTTCAAAGGGACAATGCCACTTATAAGGAACAGATACGTGAGGAATATGATAAGTTCAGAATACAGTTTCTGAAACGTGGCAAACAGAAATCCTATCTCAGTATTCAAGATGCGAGGGCCAACAGGTTAAAACTCAACTGGGATAATTATAATCCGGCAAAACCAAAAAAGACAGGGGTTTTTCAAATAGACGATCTCGATCTGGAAAAACTGAAGGCGTACATCGACTGGACGCCCTTTTTCAGGAGTTGGGACCTGTACGGACGCTTTCCTGATATCCTGGAGGACGAGGTTGTTGGAGCTCAGGCCACGGAATTATATTCTGATGCCAGAACGCTTTTAGACGGGGTGATCGATAAAAAAATGCTTATGGCCAAAGCTGTATATGGAATATTCAGATCTAATTCGGAAGGGGATGACATCTGTGTTTACAACGAAGACTCCGAAGAGGTTGAGAGATTCCTCAGTCTGAGGCAACAGTTAAAAAAGAAGGCAGGTGTCCCAAACATGGCACTTTCCGATTTTGTTGCCCCGAAAGAAACGGGCCTTGAGGATTACGTGGGATGCTTCTGTGTGACGACCGGATTTGGAACAGATGAAATAGCAGCAAAATTTGAAGAAGACCATGACGATTATCATTCCATAATGATCAAAGCCTTGGCAGACCGGTTGGCGGAAGCATTTGCTGAATACCTTCATGAGTTCATACGCAAGGAGGCCTGGGGTTATGCATCAGAAGAGACTTTTACGAATGAAGAACTTATTCGTGAACATTATAAGGGAATACGACCGGCTCCCGGTTATCCGGCATGCCCCGATCATCTTGAAAAGCAAACAATCTGGAAATTGCTTGATGTGGAAGAACGTATCGGGGTAAAGCTCACGGAAAGCCTGGCTATGTGGCCGGCTGCCAGCGTAAGTGGATATTATTTTGCACATCCTGAATCCAAATATTTCGGGCTGGGTAAGATCAAAGAAGACCAACTCAAGGACTATGCAAAACGAAGGCAGATCAGTACAGAGGAAGCCAGGAAGTGGCTCAATCCGAATTTAAGCGAGTAAAAAACTATGAAAGTAACCGAACATATTGAACAGGCGAACGGGAGTACACTTTTCTCTTTTGAGATTCTCCCGCCCCTGAAAGGGCAGCATATCCAGTCAATTTTTGACAATATCGATCCGTTGATGGAATTCAATCCCCCTTTTATTGACGTAACCTATCATCGCGAGGAATATGTGTATAAGGAGCTCGACAACGGACTGCTGAGGAAACAGGTAGTGAAGAAACGGCCTGGAACTGTTGGTATCTGTGCGGCTATTCAGAACAAATACCAGGTAGATGCTATTCCTCATATCCTTTGTGGCGGGTTTACGAAAGAGGATACCGAAAATTTCCTGATCGACCTTGATTTTCTCGGAATTCAGAATGTGATGGCCCTGAGAGGTGATCCTGTGAAAAGTGAGACTTACTTCAGGCCGGAAAAGGACGGAAATCAATATGCAAGTGACCTGGTTTCCCAGATCCAGGACCTGAACCAGGGACATTACCTGGACGAGGAATTACTGAATACTTCCAAAACAGACTTCTGCATCGGCGTTGCAGGTTACCCTGAGAAGCACCTTGAAGCACCAAGCCTCGATAGCGATATACATTTCTTAAAAAAGAAGATCAAAAAAGGGGCGAGATACATCGTGACTCAAATGTTCTTCAATAACAAGAAATATTTTGATTTTGTTGAGAAGTGCAGGGGGGCTGGGATCACCGTACCTATTATTCCCGGCTTAAAGCCTATTGCAACCAGGAAACAACTCAACCTTATTCCTCATCGGTTCAATGTAGACCTTCCTCAGGAGCTGATCATGGAGGTTGTAAAATGTGCTGATAACAATGCTGTTCGCCAATTGGGAATTGAATGGTGCGTGGCCCAGTCAAAAGAACTAAAAGCTGCAGGAATTCCTGTCCTGCATTATTATTCCATGGGAAGAAGTGACAATATCAAGGCGATCGCAAAGGAAGTGTTTTGATTAAAGTATTAAATTTAGCCCCGTAAATCATCAGAATGCGATATTTCTTATCAGTCGTGCTGCTATGCGTCATTCAGCATGTTATGTCTCAGAATGAGGAGATTCATAGCAGTATCGAAGTCAACTATTTCAAAGGTAACATTGCATTGCATAACGATGGTATTTTACACCTGATTACCGGGCATCCTGAAGGACTCATTTTAAGTTGGAATAAAAAGACTTTCGGTGAACAGGCATGGCACCAGCGATTTAATTACCCCGATTTTGGAATTTCTGCGAGTTATCAAAACCTGAAAACGAAGGAGCTTGGTAAGAATTTTGGTCTTTATGGCCATTTCAATTTTTATTTTCTGAACCGTAAACTGATGTTCAGGATCGGGCAGGGGTTAGCACTGACCACCAATCCGTACAACAAGCTTGAAAACCCAAGGAATAATGCTTTTGGATCAAAGATTATGAGCAGCACTTATGCCATGGTGAATTACAGGCTCGAAAGGATTTTTGACAGGTTCGGCTTCCAGGCAGGGCTAAGCATGATTCACTATTCCAACGCCAATGTTAAAGCACCAAATACCAGTGTCAATTCAATCACGGCGAACATCGGGATCATCTACGATCTGAATTCTGCTGAAAAGGAATATGTTTATGATCTTTCGGCAGATGAGAAATTTACAGAAGCTGTTCGTTATAATTTAGTGCTCAGAAGTGGGGTAAATGAGAGTGATGTAGTTGGCAGCGGGCAATTTCCATTCTACATCTTTTCAGCATATGCCGATAAGAGAGTTAACCATAAAAGCGCATTTCAACTGGGAGGTGACTTATTTTTCTCAAACTTTCTGAAAGAACTTATTCGATATTCTGCGGTGGCCTTTCCAGAAAATGGTGTTGATCGTGATACCGATTATAAAAGGGTTGGAGTTTTTATAGGTCATGAGCTTTTTATCAATAGATTAAGCCTGATTACTCAGCTTGGTTACTATATCTATTATCCCTTTGATTTTGAGGGAAGGACGTACCAGAGAATAGGCCTGAATTATTATTTCAGCAATAAGTGGTTCGCCGCTGTAACGCTGAAATCTCATGCCGCCAAGGCGGAAGCAGTTGAATTTGGAATAGGTGTAAGGTTATGAGGAGAAGATTTTTGATTATATCGATGATATTTTTATTGTTTGGCTGCGATAAGGAGAATGCCTGGGATTGCATTCAGACAGCTGGCCCGACCATTGAATTTGAGGTTGAAACCCCTTTCTTTGAACGGGTGATTGTGAATCGGGATATTCAATTATTTATCAGTCAGGCCGATAATCACAGCGTGCGGGTTGAGACCGGTGAGAATTTGGTTGGCGATATTGAAATAAAAGTTACCGGAGATCAGCTTCAGCTTTCAGATAAAAACAGCTGCAATTTTGTGAGGGATTATGGCCTGACCAAAGTATATATAACCACGCCCGACCTTTCGGAAATCCGAAACTCTTCACAATACGAGGTAAGATCTTTACAGACCCTTAACTTTGAAAACCTCGTGCTTAATTCAGAGGATTTTAATGATCCGGACAGTTTTAATGTTGGCGATTTCAGGCTGAGCCTGAACTGCAACAGGATTCAGGTTGTTTCTAACAATATCTCGAGTTTTTACCTCAACGGAACTGTGGATCAGCTCTCGATAGGCTTCTTTTCCGGTGACGGCCGTTTTGAGGGAGCCGGCCTGGAGGCTCAGAGGGTTCAGGTATTTCACCGTGGGAGCAATGATATGATCGTTAACCCTGTTCAATCGCTTAGCGGGGAATTAAGGAGCACCGGAGATTTGATTTCAATAAACCTTCCGCCATTAGTAGATGTTCAGGAATTTTATACCGGGCAATTGATCTTTCAGGATTGATCGCCGGTAAGTTGAATAAAAAGCTCTTCCAGGCTTTTATTTTTCTGGTAAAGCTGAAGGATTTTTAATTTGTTGTCGTGGGCAAAATCAAAGACCGATGAGCGCATATCCTTATCCCCTTTAAACGTGATCTCATAAATAAAATCGTGGGTATTTCTGACAGTTTTTGCTTTGGGCAGGTTTTTCAGGAACTGCTCTTCTACCCTGTAATCGAACTCAACTACTATTACCTGTGCCTCGTCACCCTTGAGGTCTGCCAGATTGGAATCAGCCACAATCTCACCTTTGTTAATAATGATGACTCGATCACACATCGCTTCCACTTCTTGCATGATATGTGTTGACAGGAAAACAGTTTTCGATTTTCCAATACTTCTTATAAGGTCCCTGATCTCGAGTATCTGGTTGGGATCAAGCCCTGTAGTTGGCTCGTCCAGGATCAAGACCTCAGGATCGTGCAGCAAGGCATTAGCCAATCCCACGCGCTGACGATATCCTTTTGACAGTTGCTGAATGGTTTTATGCGACTCACTTTTTAGTCCGGTCAGGCCTAACACCTCTTCGATCCGTGATTTATCAACACCATAGATATCGCAGCTGAACCCTAGATATTCACGAACGTACATATCCAGGTAAAGAGGATTGTGCTCGGGCAGGTATCCTATTTTCTGCTGCACCTTTTTTTGATCGGAATTGACATCGAAATCATTCACCCGTGCCAGGCCGGAATCAGCTTTGAGATAGGTGGTCAATATTTTCATCATCGTAGATTTCCCCGCTCCATTGGGTCCGAGAAAGCCGACGATTTCATTTTTTCCAATTGAAAAGGAAACATCATCTAATGCCTTCTGACTGCCGTAATTCTTTGTTATACCCTCAACCTGTATAGACATTTTTGCTGAATTTCCCCAAAAATACATATTTCCTTTAGCAGTTTTAGAAAAAAAATATCATTGGATTTTGTTTTTTCATAGAATTAACTACTTTAGCCAGACAATAATGAGAACACTAGTAAATTTCGCATATTACAGCTGGTTTTATTTCTTTTTTAGTTAAAGGAAAGAGGCTTGCTATGTGATATTTAAATGAAATATAAATCAAGTCTCGATCTTTCGGGACTTTTTTTTATTGCCTATGATTAGGAAAGTGGCCATACAGGGAGTTAAGGGATCATTCCATCATATAGTCGCCAAAAACTATTTTGACGACAAGGTCGACATTCTGGAGTGTTTAACTTTTGACCGCGCGGTTGAGAGTTTGATTGGGAATGACACAGACGCTGTGATTATGGCAATTGAAAATTCTATCGTCGGGTCCATAATTCCGAATTACGCCCTTATCGACCAGCATCATCTATACGTGGTTGGTGAATATTACCTTGATATCCAGCATAACCTCATGGCGCTTCCCGGCCAGTCGATTGAAGATATCAGGGAAGTGTATTCGCATCCCATGGCCTTGCTCCAGTGCAAGGAGTTTTTCAGGCAATATCCTCATATAAAACTGGTGGAGGACAAGGATACCGCAGAGGTGGCCATGAGGATCAGAAATACGAATAAAAGTGGAGTTGCAGCAATAGGAAGTGACTTGGCTGCAAAGCTTTTTGAACTGGATATTTTGGCGAGAAGCATCCAGACCATCAGGCATAATGAAACGCGATTTGTAATTGTAAAAAGGGAGAATCATGAAATCCCTGAATCGGAAATCGATAAAGCCTCACTTAAATTCGAGTTAGACCATAAACGGGGCAGCCTGGCAACAGTATTGAATGTGATGAGTGATTGTAAGCTTAATTTAACGAAGATACAATCCCTGCCGAAAATTGAAACCCCGTGGAAATATGCCTTTTTTGTAGATGTGACCTTTGATTCCTATGAGGATCACAAAAAGGCCAAGTCACTATTAAACATTATGGCCGAGCATTTCAAAGTGCTTGGAGAATATAAAAATGCGAAGTTATTATGATTCCCTCAGATCGGTTAAAAAGTGTTCAGGAATATTACTTCTCCAGAAAGATGAGAGAGATCAACCTCATGATGGCGAACGGGATTCCTGTGGTCAACCTGGGGATTGGCAGCCCAGATCTTCAACCGCCACAGCGGGTGATTATGGCTCTTGAGTCCAGCCTCGACCATGATAATGCCCATCGTTACCAGAGCTACCAGGGATTACCTGAATTACGTGCCGCCATGGCAGGATTTTACAAGGAGCATTATGGGGTAAACCTTAGTGCGAATACCGAAATCCTCCCATTGATGGGAAGTAAGGAGGGCATCATGCACATTTCGATGGCTTATCTGAATCCTGGTGATCAGGCCCTTGTTCCTAACCCGGGTTACCCCACCTACAGCGCGGTAACTAAATTATTGGGAGCAACCCCGGTATATTATGACCTGAACCAGGATAACAATTGGCTGCCCGATATTATGGCCCTGCAGCAGTCCGATCTTTCCCGGGTCAAGTTGATGTGGATCAACTATCCCCATATGCCAACAGGCGCCCAGGCCGATTATAAAACACTGACAGAGTTGGTGGCTTTTGCGAAGCACAATGATATTCTTCTTGTCAATGATAATCCATATAGTTTCCTTTTAACCGATTCTCCAAGGAGCCTGCTTAAAGTGAATCGGGCCAAGGAAAGCTGCATAGAGTTAAATTCCCTCAGTAAGACCTTCAATATGGCAGGATGGCGTGTAGGAATGGTTGTGGGTAATGAGGATCATATCAGGAATGTCTTGCAGGTAAAGAGCAATATGGATTCCGGAATGTTTTATGGTGTTCAGAAGGGTGCAATTGAAGCATTGCAGTGCTCGAAAGTGTGGTATAGTAGTCTGAACAGCGTATATGAGAAAAGGCGTAACATGATCTGGCAAATGGCTGAAAAAATGAAATGTACCTTCGACAGGCATTCTGCAGGAATGTTTGTCTGGGCTAAGTTGCCTGAATACTTCAAGTCTGAGGAGTATGTAGATTTGATTCTGAAGAATCATCATATTTTCATCGCTCCGGGTTCGATATTCGGAAGCAATGGAGAGGGTTTTATCCGCTTTTCACTCTGCGCTCCCGAAGAGCAGATTGAAGAAGCTTTAAACAGGATCAAATAAATGAATAGCTTGCATGTCATAGGAGTTGGATTGATTGGAGGAAGCATGGCCCTGGATATAAAGGCTTTGTATCCCGAACTCAGGGTATATGGGATCGATTCAAAACCCGATCATGTCAAACAAGCCCTCGACCTCGGAATCATCGACAAACAATTTGAAATTGAAGACCTGGCCAACGCTGAGTTTGTCATACTGGCCATACCGGTTGATGCAGCTGTAGAGTTTCTTCCTGAAATTTTAAATCGAATTCCGGATGAAGCAGTTGTGCTTGATGTGGGCTCTACCAAAGAAGATATATGCAAAGTGGTTAGTGAACACCACAAGAGACGGAATTTCCTTGCTACACATCCTATTGCAGGAACAGAATTCAGTGGTCCGCAAGCGGCGGTTCGGGGCTTGTTCGCTGGTAAGACCAATATCATTTGTGAGGTAGAGGAAACCGCATTCAAGCTTCAGGAGAAAGCCTTGAACGTCTTTCAGCATATGGGAATGCGTATACGATATATGAAACCCAAAGCCCACGATAAACATATCGCTTACGTTTCCCATTTGTCACATATCAGCTCCTTCATGCTTGGAAAGACTGTGATCGAAAAAGAAAAGAATGAACGCGACATTTTTGACATGGCAGGAAGCGGTTTCGAAAGCACAGTTAGACTGGCGAAAAGTTCACCCGATATGTGGACCCCGATTTTCAGGCAGAATAAAACCAATGTAATTGAGACTTTAAATGAGTACATTTGCAATCTTGAAAATTTCAAGAAACTGATGGAGGCCGGGGAATTCGAAAGAATTTATGAAGAAATGGCTAACACAAATTATATAAAACAGATTTTAAAAGGAATAGAAGAATAGTTGTTATGGAAAATAAGAAAGAACTCCGAAATTGGCTCGACGGCATGGGACTTTCCCATCCGTTGGTGATCGCCGGTCCGTGTAGTGCTGAAACAGAAGAACAGGTGCTGACCATAGCCCACAAGCTCAAGGATAGCGATGCGACCGTTTTTCGTGCGGGAATATGGAAACCCAGGACGCGCCCGGGTAATTTTGAAGGTGTTGGAGCCCTTGGATTGAAATGGTTACAACGTGCAAAAGAGGAAACCGGGTTGCTGATAACAACCGAGGTTGCCAATGCGAATCACGTTGACCTGGCCATGCAACACGATGTGGACATTTTCTGGATAGGGGCGAGAACTACTGTTAGTCCGTTTATTGTCCAGGAAATAGCCGATGCCCTGAGAGGTACCGATAAGCCGGTCCTGATCAAGAATCCGGTGAATCCTGACCTTTCATTGTGGCTTGGAGCTGTTGAGCGAATTTATAAGGCCGATATCAAGAATATAGGGGTTATCCACCGTGGTTTCTCAACCTACGAGAAAACGCGCTACAGGAACAACCCGGAGTGGCAGTTGGCGATCGACCTTCAGAATCGATTCCCCGATCTTCCTTTATTGCTTGATCCCTCGCATATTGCCGGGAAGAGAGATATTATTTTTGATCTCTGCCAAACCGCTCTTGACCTGAATTATGATGGTTTGATGGTTGAAACCCATCATGATCCGGATAATGCCTGGAGCGATGCGGCACAGCAGATCACCCCTGAATCAATGATTCAATATATGGAGGATTTAAGGGTAAGAAAAGAATCGGGTGATGAAGCCGAATTCAACAACAGGATCAATACGCTTAGAACCAAGATCGATGTTATTGATCACCAGCTAATCGAGATGCTGGGGAAACGCATGACTGTTGCAGACGATATAGGAAATTTGAAAAAAGAGTACAACGTGGCGGTTCTGCAAACCAAACGGTGGAATGAAATCCTCGGGAAGATGATCCTTGAGGGTGAAGAGAAAAACCTTAGTGAAGAATTTGTTCTTCGGATGTTCAAGGCCATTCACCAGGAGTCTATCAATCACCAGGAAAAAATTATTAACGACTGATAAAAAAGCCCGCTTCGGCGGGTTTTTTGTATTTTTTTCAGGGGATATCAAAAATTGATTTCACCACCAAAGGTCAGGCCAGTTGTTAGCATTTCCAGACCGTAAGTATCTTTCCTGTAATCGATGCTCAAGGCTTGTAACCCAAATTTAAATGTAAAAAGCTCACTGAACTGGTAGCCGCCAAGCGCATCGATTCGCCAGCTCAAATCAGAACCCCATCCGAATCCTCCCATATCCCCTCTCAAAATGAAACTCCACCGGTCTTGGTAAATTTTCATTCTTGCTCCCACGAATAAATCGTTTGCAATAAGCTTTCGGTCAAATTCCTCCTGGCTGTCTATCGTTAACCTGCTGTCGATATTAAAATTCCGCCAGCCGATGAGTCCGTCTACCAGGAAGGCATTATCATTATTCACAAAATTGTATCCTCCTCCTAGTTCTGCTGCCCATTGATCTATGAACAATCGGGTTTGTGTGGGCTCAGTATCAAGGAAACCACCTTTATCTGATCTGAAATAGATCAGGTCTCCCATAAAAAAGAATCGGCCATTTGAAACTTCAGCATGCAAAGAACCGGTTAACTCAAGTTTTTCGCGGATTTTTGAAAAGTCGGCTTCAACCTGGGTACTAAGTCCCTGCCTGAAATCGGTCACCGCCCTGAATCCTGCTATCCAGACATAGGGAGTAACTTCGAATTGCCATTCATTTTCATGACTGCTGACAACCGTATCTGTTTGGGCACCTGAATTAAGAATCGTACCGAATGCAAGAAGGCTGAGGAAGCATATTTTTTTCATAGCTTAAATTTTTAGGTAACTTCAGACAAATCCAATTCTGAAATCAATTTTTCTTTCCCTTAAATTTAATGAAATCCTGATAAATATTTTAAACCCCGAATTTTAAAATTCGGAATTGAACATGAATTAAAAAAGCCCGCCGAAGCGAGCTTTTATCAATCTTTACTTTTTTTGAGCTAATCAGCTTTTGTATAGGCTAATCGGCGTGAGGCTTTTCTCATAAGGACATTGATAAGGTCTTCCGGGCTGCTCCCGATACTTCCGGTTACTTTCTTGTTATAATTCCATAGAAGTACGCCATCGGCTGCATTATGTACACTCATATTGACAACTGCATTATTAGTGCTGCCCCAAAACCCAACGAGCAATCCAAGAACGGCAGAGGCTCCTTCAGACATAGGTTTATTCGTTTCGAATTCGCCGGAGATCACTGCATCAACTTCCAGGATCTCAGCCAATTCCTTCGGCGTGTAGTTTGTTATGTTGTCATATGAGATATCCATTTTGCCAAGCATCGCTGTGGTAACCTTTGGATCCTGAACTTCGATAGATTGGAGTTTGCCGCGCTTCTTTCGTTTTAAAAACCACGAGTACATAGCTGTTTGAATGCCCTCTCCCTCCGCTTTTTCAAGCCTGTCGAGTTGCTCAGGCGTCATGTCTTTCATTTGCTTGGGTCGGAGCGTGACCTGGGTTTTAAAAGGTACAACGGCAATAATTTTATGTTCCAGGGCTATTGCTTCGAACTCCGGATTAACATATAGGTTGGTTTGTCCATTGATGGTTGAGCAAAAGAGACAAGCCATCACGATTAGAAAAATGTTCTTCATGGTTGATTTAATATTTTTGATAAGCGAATATAGATATTAATAGATAACCTGCGTCATTATTTTTTGACTTACTTTTGGAATCTGATGACCGGTCAAGTTTATAAATCCACAGGTAGCTGGTATACCGTCAAAACATTGAATGGTAAGGTCTATGATTGCCGTATAAAAGGCAAGTTCAGGATCGAGGAAATCAAAAGCACCAATCCAATTGCAGTGGGTGATTTCGTGGAATTTGAGCTGGAGGACAAAAGCGATAAAGAAACGGGGATCATCAAACGTATACAGGAACGCAAAAATTATATCGTAAGAAAGTCGGTAAAGCTGTCAGCTCAAACACATATTATCGCCAGTAATATCGACCAGGTTTTTCTGTTGATCACCATCAAGAGCCCCGTGACCTTTACAAGTTTTATCGATCGGTTTCTTGTTACCGCTGAAGCTTATTCAATAAAAACGATCTTGCTCTTTAACAAGATGGATATGTATGATGAAGAGGATATGCTGGAGGGCAGGTACCTCGCATCTGTTTACAGAAAGATCGGTTATGAGTGTATTGGCATATCAGCTGCTACCGGAAAGAATATTGATAAAGTGAAGGAGCTGATGATCGGTAAAGTCAACATGTTTTCAGGGAATTCAGGAGTTGGTAAATCTACCCTGATCAATGCGCTTGAACCCGGATTGAATTTAAAGACCCGGGCCATCTCTGAGCAGCATCTGCAGGGGCAGCACACCACCACATTCGCAGAGATGTTCGATCTGAGTTTCGATGCCAAGATAATAGATACCCCGGGAATACGTGGTTTCGGGGTGGTAGATATGGACGAGGATGAGGTCGGAGATTATTTCCCGGAGTTCTTCCGTTTAAAGGAGCAATGCAAATTCAATAACTGCCTCCACATGCATGAACCCAAATGCGCGGTTAAGGAGGCTCTTGAAAACGATGAAGTAGCCTATTCGAGGTACAGGAGCTATCTTCAGATCCTTGAGGGGGAGGAGGAAAATTACAGGGAATAGGTATGCGCGCAGTTGTTCAAAGAGTATCGGAATGCCATGTAAAAATTGCCGGGCGGAATGCAGCTGAAATCGGTACGGGATTGCTCGTATTGCTTGGCATAGTGAATGAGGATGGTCAGGAAGATATTCAGTGGCTGGTGAATAAGATAATCAATCTTCGTATTTTTCCAGATGAGAACGAGGTCATGAACAAATCCTTGTTAGATGTGAATGGAGAGATAGTGGTAGTTAGCCAGTTTACCCTCCATGCCAGTACTAAAAAGGGAAACAGGCCAAGTTATATCAGGGCTGCAAAACCCGATGTGGCCATTCCGCTGTATGAAAAATTTAAAGCCTATCTGGAAGCCGTTTTAAGGAAGCCGGTTCACTCCGGGGAGTTTGGTGCGGATATGAAAGTAGGTCTTGTTAATGACGGCCCTGTGACCATTATAATTGATACTAAGAACAAAGAATAAAAACATGGATATATCGAATGCCCAACATGCCGTAGATCAATGGATAAAAACACATGGTGTGAGGTACTTTAATGAATTGACCAACATGGCTCAGTTAACTGAAGAAGTAGGTGAGGTAGCCAGAATCATTGCTCGTCGTTACGGGGAGCAGTCTGAAAAAGACAGTGATAAAGAAAAAGATCTGGGTGAGGAATTGGCCGATGTACTTTTTGTTGTTCTCTGCCTTGCCAATCAGACTGGAGTCGATCTTCAACAAGCGTTCGAACGAAAGCTGACATTAAAGGCGAAACGCGACCATGACAGGCATCATGGAAATGAAAAGCTGAAATAAATGGAGGTTCATCTTTCTCAATCCAACCTGGTTAATGGTACTGAATTCGTCCTTACGGGTTCCAAAAGTGAGTCTAACCGACTCTTGATACTGCAGTCCCTAATCCCGGGAATAAAGCTTTATAATCTCTCTAACGCAGATGACGTAAGATTGATGAAAAAAGCATTGGAATCAGATTCTGACATAGTGGATATTCATCATGCAGGGACTGCCATGAGGTTCCTGACCGCCTATTTTGCCGCAACGGCTGGCAGAGAGGTTGTTTTAACAGGCTCAAACCGGATGAAGCAGAGGCCAATTGGCATACTGGTAGATGCCTTGCGTAAACTTGGAGCGGACATAAAATACATGGAAGCGGAAGAATATCCTCCTTTAAGAATCAAAGGCCGGGAACTCCAATTAAATTGGGTAGAACTTGAATCAGGAGTCAGCAGTCAGTATATCACGGCATTAATGCTGATAGGTTCGATGATTAAAGGCGGACTCACCATCCAGTTAAGGGGTAAACCAACTTCCGTTCCTTATATAAAAATGACCCAGAAGCTGCTGTCAAGAGTTGGTATAAAATGTTCTTTCGAAGATGGAAGAATAATGGTTGAGGAATACGGGAAAATGAATAATGCCGTAGATGTAACAGTAGAATCAGACTGGTCTTCTGCTTCATATTTCTACTCATTAGCAGCCTTAAGTTCAATCGGCACCAGGATCAAGCTCCGCTCTTATCGCGACAACAGTTACCAGGGGGATTCGGCACTTGTTTCTATTTACAGAAAATTCGGAGTATTATCCCGTTTTGACGGGGATGTTTTGATCCTCGAGAAGACAGCTGACCCGGAAAATCGCTTAGTTTCATTTGACCTGGTTGATACCCCCGACCTGGCTCAAACCATAGCCGTTAGTTGCCTGGGCCTTGGTTTGGATTGCGACCTTTCCGGCCTTCATACATTAAAAATAAAAGAGACAGATAGGCTCGAAGCTCTGAAGCAGGAGATTGAAAAATTTGGAGGCAGGGTTGAGATTACCGATAGAACTCTTAAACTTCATTCTCCTGAACAGCTGAAAACTAAACAGTTGGTGAAGACTTATAACGACCACAGGATGGCCATGGCCTTTGCTCCCCTCGCCCTTGTCACAGAGCTGTTTATCGAGGATGCAGGCGTTGTCAGTAAATCCTATCCGGATTTCTGGAGAGATATGGGGCGAATCGGGCTCTCTGTGAGGGAACGTTAAAATAATAGCCTAAATACTTGACAACCCCTGTTTTGGGATTGTATATTTGCAACTCTCGAAAAAACAGGCAAAAATCCAATGAAATTATCGCATTTTAGTTTTGATCTACCAGCAGATTTGCTGGCAGAATACCCCTCTGAGCATCGTGACGAAGCCAGGCTAATGGTTCTAAACAGGGCCGAACAAACCATTGAACACAAACACTTCAAAGATCTGATTGATTATTTCGAAGAAGATGATGTGATCATCCTTAACAATACTAAAGTATTTCCTGCGAGGTTATTCGGAAACAAGGAAAAAACAGGTGCCAGGATAGAGGTGTTCCTGTTAAGGGAACTAAATCCTGACCAGCGCCTCTGGGATGTGCTAGTAGATCCGGCAAGGAAAATAAGGATCGGAAATAAGCTGTATTTTGGTGATGATGATACCCTTGTTGCAGAAGTCATTGACAACACCACATCAAGGGGACGTACTCTGAGGTTCCTTTATGATGGTTCCTATCATGATTTCAGAAAAAAGCTGAAAGAACTTGGCCAGACACCCTTACCTAAATATATCAAACGCGATGTAGAGCCTGAAGATGAGGAGCGCTATCAAACCATTTATGCCAAAAATGAAGGCGCAGTCGCTGCTCCAACAGCAGGCTTGCATTTCTCTCGTCACCTCTTAAAAAGACTCGAGATAAAAGGTGTACAATTCGCAGAGATCACCCTTCATGTGGGATTAGGTACATTCAATCCGGTTGAGGTGGAGGATCTTTCCAAACACAAGATGGATAGTGAGGAGATCAAGATAGACCGTTTTGCCGTTCATACCATAAACGAGGCATTGGAGAAAAAGAAACGGATTTGTGCAGTGGGGACGACGGTTATGAGAGCCGTAGAGAGCTCGGTGTCATCAAGCGGAACCCTGAATGAATTTGAAGGATGGACCAATAAATTTATCTTTCCTCCATATGAATTCAGCATTGCCAATTGTATGATCACTAATTTCCATACGCCGAAATCGACTCTCCTTATGATGGCCTCGGCATTTGCCGGACATGAATTCATTAAGAAAGCTTATGATGAAGCCATAAAAGAGAATTACAGGTTCTACAGTTATGGTGATGCCATGCTTATCATTTAAAATTTAAGGCCTCGGAAACGGGGCTTTTTTATCTCTTCGAATTGATAAAGAAAAAAACAGACATCAGGGCCTTAAGCAAGGAGCAACTTCGCGAATTCTTTACGGAGAATGGGGACCAGGCATTCAGGGGCAACCAGGTTTACGAATGGTTGTGGCAGAAGTCGGCACATTCGTTTGAAGAGATGACCAATATTTCGAAGTCAACACGTGCGTTACTGGATGAGCATTTCGTGATCAATCATGTGGAAGTTGATCAAATGCAGCGCAGTAATGATGGAACAATAAAAAACGCGGTCAGGCTTCATGATGGCTATGTTGTTGAATCGGTGCTTATTCCGACAGAGTCGCGCACTACGGCCTGTGTGTCATCGCAGGTGGGATGCTCCCTGAATTGTGAATTCTGCGCAACGGCAAGGCTTAAGCGGATGCGAAACCTTAACCCTGACGAAATTGTTGACCAGGTAACAGCCATCGATTCTCAGAGTAGATTGTATTTCAACCGGCCTCTTTCGAATATCGTTTTTATGGGCATGGGTGAGCCGCTGATGAATTACAACAATGTTCTGAAAGCGATAGATAAAATTACTTCGGAAGAAGGACTTCATATGTCGCCGAAACGAATAACCCTTTCAACCTCGGGTATTCCGAAAATGATAAAGAAAATGGCAGATGAGGGAGTTAAATTCAACCTTGCTGTTTCTTTGCATTCGGCAGTAGATGAGATCAGGACCTCCATCATGCCATTTAACGAGACCTTTCCGCTGGCACAGTTGCTTGAGTCCCTCCAGTATTGGTATGCTAAGACTAAACGGATCATTACATTTGAATATGTGGTTTGGGAAGGGATCAATGACGGGGATGAGGACATCAAAGCACTGGTTCAGTTCTGTAAAAAAGTACCCTCAAAAGTAAATCTCATAGAATATAACCCTATTGATGACGATCGTTTCAGTCAGGCCTCAGAAAAGGCGGTTAACGCATATACCGCAGCTCTAGAGAGGAACAGGATCGTGGTCAATGTCAGGCGAAGCCGGGGTAAGGATATAGACGCGGCATGCGGACAATTGGCCAATAAGAGTTAAATATCGTTAACATTTACACTGTTAAAGGATCGGGCAGCCTCCTATAATTTTCTTTTGTCTTAACTTTGCGAGCATATCCTTTTAGCGATAGATCAATTTGAAAATAGTTGAGGAAATAAAGGAACCCATCGCCTTCGAAATGGATCTTTTCGAGCAAAAGTTCCGCCTTTCGATGTCAACCAACGTAGCCCTTCTGAACAGGATTACGCATTACCTCGTTAACAGGAAAGGCAAGCAGATGCGACCCATGTTCGTTTTCCTGGTCGCGAAAATGCTGAATAATGGAGAGGTTTCGGAACGTACCTACAGGGGAGCCTCTGTAATCGAACTTATACATACAGCCTCACTGGTTCATGACGATGTTGTTGATGACAGCAACAGAAGACGAGGCTTCTTTTCTATCAATGCCCTTTGGAAAAATAAAATCGCCGTTCTTGTTGGCGACTTCCTTTTATCGAAGGGAATGTTGCTTTGTATAGACAATAACGATTTCGACTTGCTCCGAATAATATCCGTTGCTGTTCGTGAAATGAGTGAGGGAGAACTTCTTCAGATAGAAAAAGCCAGGCTGCTGGATATCGATGAAGAGGTGTATTACAGCATAATTAAGAAAAAAACGGCCTCCCTGATCGCGGCCTGCTGCAGTTTAGGCGCTGCTTCAGTGAAACCCAATTCTCAGGTTGTCGATCAGATGCGTGAATTCGGAGAGCTTATCGGGCTGGCTTTTCAAATTAAGGATGACCTTTTTGATTATGGTGAGGATAAAATCGGAAAGCCCACAGGGATAGATATCAAGGAGCAGAAAATGACATTGCCCTTAATCCACACCATGAATACGGCTTCTAAAAAAGAACGCGACTGGCTGATAAATTCTATCAAGAATCATAATCGTGACAGAAAACGAGTGAAGGAGGTCATAAGCCTGGTAAAACAGCGCGGCGGATTGGACTATGCCATCAACAAAATGCAGGAGTTCAAGCAGCAAGCCATGGATATCCTCAAAAAATTTCCCGAGACTGAGTATCGAAAATCACTGGAACTCATGGTTAATTACGTGATTGAGCGAAAAAAATAACACTACCGGGCAACCTTTAGCATCATATTTGCGTCTTTATAATCAGAAGGTCAAATGAACCCGCTTTTGAAAGTCATTCAACTTCATAATAGCGAGAAGCAACTAATTAAACGCGCGACAGAAAACAGTCGGGAAGCGCAGCACAAGATCTTTGAGCGGTATTCCCCTAAAATGCTTAGCGTGTGCCGTTATTATGTGAATGATATTCAGGAGGCCGAGGAAGTCATGCTTAATGGGTTCTTAAAGGTGTTTACTCATATAGGGTCCTTCAGGCATGATGGGAGTTTTGAAGGGTGGATCCGTCGTATTATGACCAGGGAATCCATCTCTTTTCTAAGAGCCAAAAGAAAGATTTTGTTTAATGATGAACTACCCGAAGATCTTACGGATGATACTATCGAGGATAACGATTTCGATCTGGAACTTATACAGGAACTGATAGATCTGTTACCCGAAGGATACCGAATGGTTTTTGTTTTGTACGCCATTGAAGGTTACAGGCATAAGGAGATTGCAGAGATGCTCTCCATTTCCGAGAGTACCTCAAAATCACAATTGTACAAGTCGAGGAAACTTCTCCGGAAAAACATTAAGAATCTAAAATTAAAAAGACATGGCACCCCTTAAGATCGAAGAACAAATGAAAGATAAGCTGGAGGCGAGGACAATATCCCCGAGCCAGGATGCCTGGAATTCACTTGAGGCCAAACTCGATAAGGAAAAACCAAAATCCTCAAAATCAGCTTTATGGTGGATGGGCCCGGCGGCGGCAGCAGCAGTTCTTATTATTTTATTGATTAACTGGGGCCAAAAGGATGAGGCCCCTATGGAGGTCATCCCGCTAGTCGAGAGTGAGGAAGGTGGGCAAATACCTGGAAATATGGAGGCTACGGATCAAAAAACCGGGAATGATGAAGAAAATGCCAAGACGGAGATCGCTTCTGGGTTAATGGATGAAAAAGAAGCGGACGGGCCTCTGCACAAGGCGCCTCGCTCAGCCAAGGAGCAGATAAAGAAAATTTCGGTTCCCGAAACAGATGCAGTCGTAGCCCGGGAAAAAAGTGTACAAAAGATACCTGACTTCGAAAGTCCACAAGCAGGAATTGACCTTAAAGAGGAGACGATTGCCGAGCTGATGCCAAATGAGGAATTTTCAGGACCAGATGAGTTGGATTCTGAAGTGGACCAGCTTTTGAGTAAGGCAATGAAGAACATCATAAAGGTGAAAACCGTCAGAACGGATAATCAAAGTATTCAGGCTGATGTTTTGCTAGGTGAAGTGGAGAACGACCTTGACCGATCGTTCCGCGATCGCATATTTAAGGCGCTGGTTAGCGGTTATGAAAGTGTGAAAACCGCAGTAGCTGAAAGAAACAATTAATCATCAATCTTAAATCAAATAAATCATTTATGTCATTCAAAAAACGAACAGTTATGCAAACAATTACAAAATTTTTAGTCATTCTTGCCATTGTGTTCGGGACATTCACCTGCTATGCCCAACAGGAGGTCCGGACCGCAAAATCGAATAAGATCGAAATCCTTCAGAAAGAGAAGGAGCGTATAAAAACTCAGGAACGAGAGTTTTTAAAGGCGGAAGTGCAAACTATAAATCAGCGTTTGGATAAAGGTGAGATAACACAGGCAGAAGCCGGACGCCTAAAGAACGCCGTGGCCGAAAAACATGCAGCCAATATAGAGAATCGAATTGCGATCATCGATAACAAGATCGAACTGATTAAACGAAATGAGGACGAAGCCACAGATTGGGATTCTGACGATCCCAGTATAACGATCAGGGTAGGAGGAGATGATGAGGAAGATAAATATATCTATATCGGGTCTGGCGACCACAAGCCCAGGCAATATGACAGAAGAACGACCAGCGATCTGGTATTTGCGATTGGATTCAACAATGCCCTTATAGATGACCAGGATATTGACGATTCACCCTATAAATTAGGCGGATCAGGATTTGTTGAGCTGGGCTGGGCCTGGAAAACCCGTATGTTTGAGAATTCTAATGCACTTCGGTTGAAGTATGGATTCTCACTTATGTGGAATAAACTCGATATCAAGGACAATCAATATCTTGTTCGGGATGGTGACGATATCATGTTAGAGACCTTTCCACTGGATCTTAAAAAGGCAAAATTCCGCACCGCCAACCTCGTTTTCCCGGTTCACATTGAATTCGGGCCGTCAAAACGAATTGACAAAGATTCCTATTTCAGATATTCAACCCGAAACCAGTTTAAAATGGGTCTTGGAGGATATGCGGGATTTAACGTGGCCAGCCTTCAAAAGCTGAAGTATAAGGAGGACGGGCGCAAAATCAAAGACAAAATGAAAGGCGATTGGAATACTTCTGAATTCGTATATGGGCTAAGCGGATACGTTTCTTTTGATGATGTAGCCCTATATGTCAAATACGATCTTTCACCTATATTTAAAGATCAGGCTATTGAACAAAATAATATTTCTGTCGGACTGCGGTTTGATGTTGATTAATAATTAAAAGCCCCGGAATTCCGGGGCTGTTTTTTTAAAAGCTAATATCAAGGAAGCCTAACCTGGGATCATCGAGGTCGTATGCATATCCTCTCCAGAAAAGACCGGAACCGTTGAACTTCCAGGCTATTTCCCCATCCGGCGTTATTTCCCAGTAACCATAGTCACCCTCGCAGATCAGGGTATTGCCATTAGACATCCTGCTTGCTCCAGAGATCTTATCGGAGAACAGAACCGCATTGGTGAAACTCCAGACAATTCCCGGCTCATTATCCGTATCCGGACTTAGATCATAAGTTGCAGGTAATTGCAGTTCATAAACAGTTGACCGCCCGATATTGTTGCCATTAACATATACGAGAATATTTCCTGCTCCCGGCTCTCCCTCCTGCAGGAAGTTAGGATAATGATTCCTGTCGAACAACACCTGACCGAAAGCATTGTCATATGCCATAGGATTTCCAAAACGATAAATAAGATCACCTCCTTTGCCGTAATTTCCACCGCTGCTCCCGGCGGCTTCCGATGTCGAGGTACTATGATCAATTACCCAGATCTCATCGTAGAAATTGACGCTGAAGAAAATCACATCATTTACGGGGTCATAGTCAATGCCGTTGGCATGCATCCAGTCTCCCGAAGAATTTGCCTTGTTATAGTTTATGTCTATTCGATGAGGATTTTGTGAAACATCACCAAAATTTGGAGCATTGGAATCAAAATCCTGAATTATATGATCCCAACTTCGCCATTCCCAGACAATTTGATCGGTATCCGGGTCTACTTCTATTAGTTTTTCAATAATGATATCAAAATCAGCATCAACCCCGGCTTGTTGTGCAGTAGCAGGATCGATGCGCTCCCACACTGGCATTAGTATATTTCCATTGGGAAGAAGCTCGGGATCGTGATGAAGGATCTCATCAGGTGTGTTGAGTTCATATTCCCAATCTATGGTTCCATCAGGTTGTCTGATCTGTGCAATGCCACCCCAACCTCCTAATGTAATTGTCGGGTTGTCTGATTTAAACATTCCCAGAACCCGACCATCATCGAGTATTTCCAGGTCATTGCCCAGGTTGCGTTCAAATGTCCAGGTGAAAAGTCGTTCACCTTCCTTATTGACCAGGTAAGCCTGTGTTCCGCCATTTTCTATAACCAATACCAGATTATTTTGAAATCGTGTGTCATCGTAGACCTCAATCTCGTCGGAAAGGTTTACAACCTCCTCTTCTTCTTCCTCTTCCTCCCCAACAGGAGGCAGGTCGTCTGATGAATTAGAGCAGTTCCAGAATACGATTAGTAACAGCATAAAAGATAGCCGTAGAGCTTTCATAGCAAACGTGTTAAATTTTTTACTGTTAAATTACATCAATCATTTATTTTTCAGATAAATTTTTAGAGTTTTATAACATTTTATAATTAATTACTTTTATGGTCTTATCCCACGGCTGTGGGATTTTATTTCCATAATTATTGTGATATCAAAATCCACCATAGATAAAGTATTTGAAGCTGCCCGTGTTGAGGAGGTTATCGGTGATTTTGTTCAATTGAGGAAATCGGGCAGTAATTTCAAAGGATTAAGTCCGTTCACCGATGAGCGCACTCCCAGTTTCATGGTATCGCCGGCCAAGCAGATATGGAAAGATTTTTCCAGTGGCAAAGGAGGAACAGCCGTTTCTTTTCTTATGGAGCATGAGCATTTCACCTATCCCGAAGCCATAAAATACCTCGCCCGGAAATATAATATCGAAGTTGAGGAAACCGAATTGAGTACGGAGGACAAACAAAAAGCTGATGAACGTGAAAGCCTTTATCTGGTGACCGACTACGCTAACTCTTACTTTCAGGAAATATTACAAGAATCGGAAAAGGGAAAGGCAATTGGGCTGAGCTATTTCAAGGAAAGGGGATTTGAGGAAGATACCATTAAAACCTTTCAGTTGGGCTATGCCTTAGATGAATGGGATGCTTTTACAAAGTCGGCGCTGGATAAGGGATACAAACTTGAGTATCTCGAAAAGACCGGCTTAACCATAGTGAAGGCCGAACGCAATATTGACAGGTTTAAAGGAAGGGTCATCTTCCCCATTCATAGTATGTCTGGCCGGGTTCTCGGTTTTGGGGGCAGGATAATGGGGCAGGACAAGCGGGCTGCAAAATATCTTAATTCACCTGAAAGTGACATTTACCATAAGAGCAAGGCACTGTATGGAATATACTATGCCAAGCAAAGCATAGCGAAGGAGGATAATTGTTATCTGGTTGAAGGTTACACAGATGTGATCCAATTCTACCAAAAGGGAATTAAGAATGTAGTAGCCACCTCCGGAACTGCTCTTACTCCTGATCAGATCAGGCTTATAAACCGGTTGACCAGGAATGTTACCGTCCTGTTTGACGGAGACGCGGCTGGTACCAGGGCCTCTTTAAGAGGAATAGACCTTATTCTGGAACAGGGAATGAATGTCAGGGTTTGTGCCTTCCCTGATGGTGAGGATCCTGATAGTTTTGCACGTAAGAACAGCCTTGAGGAACTTCTTCTTTACCTTGAGGAAAATGCATCAGATTTTATACAGTTCAAGGCTTCCTTGCTATTTGAGGAAAGTCGGAATGACCCGATTAAAAAAGCAGAGACCATAAGGGATATTGTTAACAGTATTTCCAAGATCCCTGATGCCATCAAGAGAGAGGTTTATCTCAGGGAATGTTCCAAGATCATGGATATCAGTGAATCGGTTTTGTTTTCAACACTGGCACAGATAGAATCCAAGAATATGGAGCGGGCGGGCCAGGCATTTAAGCAACAGCAGCGGAAGGAATCGCTTCAACTCGTTAAGGAGAAGCCCCGGAGGGCGAAGATAGATGTTCAATATGAGCTCGAAAGAAAGATCATCGAGATTTTATTATTATACGGTGATCGAATTGAAGATTTTGAAGACCTGATACTAAAAGACAATGAAGATGGTCAGTTAGAGTT
Source organism: Flavobacteriaceae bacterium (assembly GCA_041618535.1). Lineage (GTDB taxonomy): Bacteria > Bacteroidota > Bacteroidia > Flavobacteriales > Flavobacteriaceae > SHLJ01. The sequence goes on along the minus strand of JBFKFP010000001.1, from coordinate 42,393 downwards.
TGAGCCTGTTATACAAACAACACGTGTTTACGAAAAGATATATCTCGACCTTCAGGAGGATGAGATGGAATTCTCAAATGAGAACTTCAGAAAACTGTATTACGGAATAATAGATGCCCTAAATCAAAATCCGGAATTTGAACTCAAGGACTTCATCAATAAAGTAGAACCGGAGATCGCTTCGGAGGTGACCTCTATTCTTATGAATGATGAAAGATATAACCTTCACGATTGGGAGAGCAGGAGTATTTTCCCCAAGGCAAAGGATCAAAGTGTGGCTCAGCTTGCAAATGAGACCATACTCAGCCTGAGATGTTTCCTGATAGACCAGAAAGTAAATGAATTCAAACAGGAGACCGTTGATAATGAATCGAATAAAGGGGTCCTGGAGGAAGTTTTGAACTATTCGAACCTGAAGATGCTCTTAAGCCGAAAACTGAACCGGGTACTGTAATTTAACCCAGGTCGAGATGTCTGGCCTGGTTGATGAGGTCAACGAGATTAGTTACATTCAATTTCTTCATCAACCTTGCTTTGTATGTGCTTACCGTTTTTTCATTAATATCAAGTTCAGCAGCTATTTCCTTATTCTTTCGGCCTGAAGATAACAGCTTCAGCACTTCTATCTCTCTCATGGAAAGTTTTTTGTAAAGCTTACTTGGTTTGTTGCCGCGTTCATCGAAGGCCAACCTCTGAGCCAGTTCATTACTGATGTAAATGCCACCGTTGTAGACCTTATGAATAGCGTCTTTTATGGTTTGAGTGCTGACCGTTTTAGTGAGGTAACCCGAGGCTCCTGCCTTAATGGTGCTTACAGCATAGATTTCTTCCGGATGGGCACTGAACATTATCACCTTTACATCATTATACTCCTTCTTCAGGGTTCTCAGGGCAGTTATTCCATTTAATTCGGGGAGGTCGATCTCAGAAAGAACGACATCAACATGAGTTCGGCCAACAAAATCGAATAATTCTTTACCGGTTGTCACGCTCCCGATGACCTGGATATCCGGAGAGGACTCGAAGAGCATTTTAAGGCCCGTACGAATGATCGGGTGATTGTCAGCTACTAATACATTGATCATGATAACGGCGGTTTAATTAACATTGAGCGCTAACACAAGTACAGGTTTGAATTGCACTTATTGTCTTAGGGAGATATACTAAGTTAGTAAATTTTATTCCTCGGACTAACTTTTTTGAAGGATTTTCCGCACTTTATTTCAAATGCGATGGGATTTCACATACGGGGATAGGCACCATTTTATGCTTATTTATGGTGTTCAATCGTTTATAAATCTTGAATACTTCCCTGGCCCGACCTTCAAAATCTTCGGCTTTTTTCTTCAGATCGTCCATAACCATAGCCCATTCAAGCTCATCATAGCTGGCGCCTATCTGGTCTTCATCGGTACGGTTATCACCCCAAAGTCCGTCTGTGGGAGGGGCATCCATGATATCCTGGTTGATCCCCAAAAATCGGCCCAGCTCATACACTTCAGATTTCAAAAGATCTGCGATGGGGCTGAGGTCTACTCCACCATCGCCATATTTGGTAAAAAAGCCAACACCAAAATCCTCGACCTTGTTGCCCGTGCCGGCAACAAGATATCCATTAAGTGCGGCGAAATAATACAAGGAGGTCATTCTTAGCCGGGCCCTGGTATTTGCAAGAGCCATAAATCGTTCTTCTTCAATTTCCACCTTGGGAAATGAATCGACTAGACTATCGAAAACAGGGGTCAATTCAATGGTATTTACCCTGACATTCGGATGATTTTTCATCAACCATTCAATATGGCTGAAGGCCCTGCCTACCTGAGCCGGTGATTGGTGAATAGGCATCTCCAGGCAAAGAACATCAAGTCCGGTGCGCGCACACAGGGCTGAAGTCACCGCAGAATCTATTCCTCCTGAAACACCAACTACAAAGCCATTCAGTTTGGCATTATTGCAATAATCTTTTAACCAGCTGACGATATGATCGACTACTTTTTCAGTTTTCATGTGTGCTATTTATATCAGATAAAATGACCAGAGAATGGTATATTTGCCAACAAAATTAAAGTAATAGCGTAATTAATAAAAGTCAAGTCCGTTATTAATTTTCAAACGAAGAATTCATGCGTTCATTCATTCTGATTATGCTGCTCTCTTTCTCATTGGTATCTTGCGTGAATAAGGAAGAAGTAAAACCCGAGATCGAAAAGATCGGGCTAGAACTCGAACTCGAGCGCTTCGACATGTATTTTTCTGAAGGTGGAGCTGAGAATATCGATCGGTTGATGGCAGATTACCCATTCCTGTTTTCTAGTAATTTCACAAAGGAAAACTACCTGGCACGTTTGAACGACTCCCTCCAGCAGCAATTACATAAAGAAGTTAGGGCAAGCTTTGAGTCCTTTCCAGAGATAGATGACATACGCCTCTTTTATAAACATATGATCCATTATTTTTCCGGATTCAAGGTTCCCCGAGTTATCAGTGTGATTTCAGATGTCGACTATAGAAACAAGATCATAGTCACCGATTCAATTACCCTCATAGGGCTTGATAATTACCTCGGAAGTGAACATGAGTTTTACAGCGGTATACCGCAATATGTAAGTGATAACCTGAGGAGGGAAATGATGGTGCCTGACCTGGCTGAGGCATATGCAAGGAAGATGGTTCCCGCACCAGTGCAGCGAAGCTTTCTTGCAGACATGGTGTATCACGGGAAACTGCTCTATTTTAAAGATGTTGTCATACCGTTTATCACGGATGAGAACAAGATCGGGTATTCTAAGAATGAGCTGGAATGGGCCAGGGAAAATGAAAGCAACATCTGGAGATATTTTGTAGAAAAAGAACTGCTCTACGATACCGATCCTAAATTGGCGCCACGATTTCTCAATCCTGCCCCTTTCAGTAAATTTTATCTCGAACTGGACAATGAATCTCCGGGAAGGCTCGGACAGTATATCGGCTGGCAGATCGTAAGGTCGTATATGGATAATAACGATACAGGATTCAGGGAGATGATGAACAAGGATGCAGATGAAATATTTAATAGTGCACGTTTTAAACCACGACGATAATGGCAGTAAAACACAAATCGGAAATCATATTAAAGGTTGAGTTGGATGAGAATCGTATTCCTGAGCAATTGAGCTGGTCTGCCGAGGACGGCGGAATTATCAATGAAGAGGCAAAGGCCGTAATGTTGTCTGTCTGGGACCCAAAGTCGCGTGAAACCCTGAGGATCGATCTCTGGACCAAAGATATGCCCGTAGATGATATGAAAATCTTCTTTCATCAAACTCTTTTAAGTATGACAAATACCTTCAACAGGGCTACCCAGGACGAGAAGATGACTGAGACCATGAAGGATTTCTGCGACTACTTTGCTGAGAAACTCAACCTGAAATCAAATTGATTTATAGGGCGCCTCTGGCTTTCCGCGAACGGAAATAACTCACAAGGAACAGTATCCCCGATATGATGAAGGGTGATAGCAGCATTAATACGATCAGTATGCTTAACCCTGCCGAGTGATTCATGGCATAATTGTTCTTGTAAATCCACGGCGCATTTGCTATGCCTATCAGAATAAACATGATGCCACCTATATGTTCCCACTTACAGGCTATAATAAAGATGATCAATAAGAAAAATGAAGGGATCAGGTGTATTAAAAATGCCAGTATCTGATTCCAAAACGGCTTGCCCGAACCAAAGCTGTCCAGGGCAAACAAACTTATGAATGCTATGGCCATCAAGGCGATTATTCTTGCGCTTAATCTGGCTGAGGGAAGTGAGACTGCCATAATCATATCATTTTAATAACAAGGCAGCATGTAGAATAAGAACCTTTTGTTTTGTCCGCTAAGGCCCCAACTATAAAGATACGAAAGTTTCGCGTCATTTCAGTGGGTTATTCAAATCCGTTCTACCTGAAAAATAATTATATTACAGCTAAATACCATAGGTATGAGAAAACGGCAATTTCTTAAAACCCTGTCATTGGGAACACTGGCTGCACCCCTTTATTCGAGTGCCCTGATAGATCTTTTAGAATCCACTCCAGAATTGGAGATAAAGGAAATTGTCGGGAATGAGGATTTCTGGATGAAGATAAGGCGGGATTATAAGTTAAAACCCGAATATATCAATCTTGAAAGCGGTTATTACAATATAATACCAACTCCCACTCTGAACGCCATGATTGACCATGCCAGAAAAATTAATTATGAGGGATCCTACTATATGAGAACGATACAGTGGGAGAACAAAGCTAGGATGGCTGAAAAACTGGCCGACGTAGCGGGATGTCGTTCCGAAAACCTTATCATAACAAGAAATACCACCGAATCCCTCGACATGGTCATTAAGGGTCAGGACTGGAAACCAGGGGACCAGGCTGTTATGGCTGCCCAGGATTATGGAGCGATGCGTGATATGTTCAGGCAGGTTTCAGATCGCTTTGGAATAGATATTATCGAGGTTTCGGTTCCGAATCATCCTGAATCTGACGAGGAGATCGTAGAATTGTACGCCGATGCCATAGGTCCGAACACCAAACTTCTCATGGTTTGCCATATGATCAATATCACGGGCCAGATCCTGCCTGTAAAAAAGATATGTGATATGGCTCATGATAAAGGTGTTAAGGTGATGGTGGACGGGGCTCATTGTATAGGGCATTTTCAGTTCAGGATTGAAGATCTTAATTGTGATTATTATGGTTCAAGTTTACATAAGTGGCTTGCGGTTCCCCTTGGAACAGGCCTGTTATATGTAAGGGATGAGCATATTGATACCCTTTGGCCCCTGCTGGCCGAAAGCAGGAGGGAACCGGGCGATATCTCCCGGCTGAACCACACAGGCACACATCCCGTTTATCATGATCTGAGTATTGAGAACGCGATAGACTACCTTAATTTGCTGGGAGCGGAGCGGAAGGAGAACCGTTTAAGGTATCTTCAGACTTATTGGACATCAGTTGTAAGGGAACATCCCAAGATCATTTTGAATACACCCTCCGACCCTCAGAGGGCCTGTGGGATTGCCAATGTTGGAGTTGAGGGAGTCCCGCCCGCCGATCTGGCCAGGCAACTCCTGGAAGACTATGGGATCTTTACTGTAGCTATAGATTCTGCCAATGTGAAGGGTTGCAGAATAACTCCAAATGTTTTTACCCTTACTTCGGAATTGGATAAACTGGTTTTTGCCTTAAAGGAAATCGCAGGCTGATCACCATTCATTCAGCCTGTTCGCATCCAGCTTCAGAAATATGAACAACAGGATTGTAAACCCCCATAATGAAGAACCACCATAACTGAAAAATGGAAGCGGTATACCAATAGTTGGCAGTAACCCCATGACCATCCCGATATTTATCAGAAAATGAACGAACAGGATAGAAGCTACTGAATATCCATAGACACGGCTGAATTGCGATTTCTGAATCTCTGCCCGCAATACAAGTCTTACGATCAGAAGAACGAAAATGACTATCACGAGGGCGCTGCCAAGGAATCCCCATTCTTCCCCTACGGTACTGAATATGTAATCGGTGTGCTGTTCAGGGACGAAGTTCCCGATTGTCCTGGTGCCCTCCATAAAACCTTTGCCCGTTAACCCTCCACTACTGATGGCTTTTTCAGATTCGTGCAGATTATACGATATATCCCGCTTCATGGCTTCGAGCTTTTCCGGATCTTTTTCTAACCTTAGCCAAACGCTTATCCTGTCCTGCTGATGCGGTTGCAGAATACTTGAATAGAAGAATTGTACCCCGAATGCCACGATCAGGCTGAACAGTACCATGCTTATTGGCTGCAAAATCCTGCGCCTGCGTTTTACAAAAAGGTAATACATGCCAAAGATTAAAAGCGAAGAACCAATGCCCGTGTAAATCAGGCCGAATTTCAAGGTTGAGATGCCGACAATGGCCAGGGCAAGGGCGATCATCAGATATAATTTTGGTATGCCTTCCCGAAAGAAGACAAAGAAAAAAGCCCCATAAACTATGGTACTTCCGGCATCGTTCTGTAATAAGATCAATGATGCAGGAATTACAATTATCAACAGGGTCCTCAGTTGGTGTTTTATTTCGAGTATATTGGTTTGAAGATCACTAATATATTTAGCCACAGCCAGTGCCGTGGCGAATTTGGCGAATTCACCGGGCTGAAAGGTCATTCCGCCAAAAGCATACCATGAAGTGGCACCGTTCACGTTCTTTCCGAAAATAAATAAGCCGAGCAGGGAAACGATGGAAATCAGGTAAATAAGGCTGGAAAACCGCTCATAGAATTTAGCCTCAAGAGCTAGGATTAAAATGACCAGTACGAGACTGAAAATTATAAAGATCAGCTGTTTTCCGTAAGGTTTCGTAAAATCGAAATAACTGGTGATCTCTCCGGAGGATGATGCGGAGAGTATGTTCAGATAACCAAAGCCAACAAGCAGAGAGAACAGAAGGATACTGATCCAATCCAGTCGCATCGATTTGGATCTTCCCGGGCTCATCCTTATTGGTTTATGCTAAACGGTTGCCCGCTGTATGGTTTCATATACTCTTCTTCAAGATTCTTTTCAAGAACCATTTTTTCCATATACTTCAGGCTCACTTCACCTTTGATATATTTCTCGATCATCAGGCTGGCGATGCGGCCAGCCCATCTCGCACCATAATATCCGTTCTCGACGAAAACCGCCATGGCAATCTGGGGATTGTCCTTTGGGGCAAAAGCGACGAAAATAGAATGATCGGTAAGCTGTGTCCTGACACCGTCAATTTTTGTGAAGTTTTCGGCGGTTCCAGTCTTCCCGCATATTTCTATGTCCGGAACCCGCAGAAAGCTTGCAGTTCCTTTGTTATAAACGTCGAACATGCCCTGTACAACCGGATCAAAATGTTCTCTTGCGATAGTGGTTTCACGCTTTGTGGTGTATTTTTCGTCTATTGTTGAACCTTCAATGCTTTTTATAATATGCGGGGTGTAGTAATACCCGCGATTAGCGATTGCCGTCGTCATGTTAGCCAATTGAATAGGTGTTACCAAAACCTCTCCCTGGCCAATTGCATTGGAGATGATGGTAGTGGCACCCCACTTAAAATCAGGATACCACTTGTCATAATATTCTCCGTCAGGGATGTTGCCCTTCTTGCCGATTGAAAGATCATAACCCAGGAAATTTCCCAGACCGAAGCTCTTGATATGATCACTCCATATATCCATGGCCTCGTGGGCGTCATCATATTTTTCTATTGTTTTTCTGAAGGCGTTAGCGAAATAGGAATTGCAGGACCTGGATATGCCCGTATTCAGGTTTCTCGCACCACTTCCGCAATGGCATCCCATTTTTCGGTTGTTTCTTCCGTAGACGTAACCACCCCTGCAGGTTATTGTCGTATTCTCATCAATTACACCCTCTTCCAATGCGGTTAGGGCTATCAGGGTCTTAAAGGGAGATCCGGGTTCATGCATTCTCAGTAGACCACGATCAATAAGAGGTCTGTTTATGGTATCATTATACAGTTCTGTGTAATTCCGTGATCGCTGTCTGCCAACCAGCAGGTTAGGATTATAGGTAGGAGCTGACACCAATGCCAGGATTTCCCCGGTTGATGGCTCAATGGCTACGATCCCTCCCCTTTTATTCTGCATTAATCGCTCGCCATATTCCTGTAATTCAGCGTCTATGGTGACATAAATATCCTTTCCGGGTACAGGGGTTATATCGTGATACCCTTCTTTAAAGGGACCGATGTCACGGTTAAAACGATCTTTCTGAATATACTTGACCCCTTTGGTTCCCCTTAATTCATTCTCATAGGAAAGTTCGATCCCCTGCTTTCCTATTAGATCACCCATCTTATAGTAGGGATCTTTCTTGATCTGGTTCGGGGTAACTTCTGCAATAAAGCCCAGCACGTTGGCTCCAATAGAGGTTTGGTAATCACGAAGTGATCGTTTCTGAATATAAAAGCCCTTGAATTTTCTCATTTTTTCCGAAAGCACCGCGTAATCCTCTTTGGATAAATGAGCCAGGAAAACCGATTGGAACCTCGGTGAATACCGGTAAGCCCGATTATATGATTTTTTTAAATCTTCCTTACCTATTTTAAGAAGGGAGCAGAACTCGGTAGTATCCAACTGTTCAACTTCCCTTGGAATAACCATAACATCATAAGACGGTTGGTTCGCCACCAGCAATTTACCCTTTCGGTCATAGACATAGCCTCGCTTAGGGTAATGAAATACCTTACGGATAGCGTTGTCCTCGTCTATGGTGTAGGTTTCAGTATTGTAGACTTGCAGGTAAAAAAGTCGCCCGATAAAAATAAAGCCCACAAGCAATACCGAAAAAAACAGTAGAAATCGTCTCATTTAGATTTTTGGCTAAACAGTATGGTTATTAAAACACATAGGATAACCGTAAAGATACTTGAGAATAACGTCTTTTTCAAAATCAGAAGTATTTTTCCACTGTTAAAAACCTCTAATGTAAATAACAGGAGATGATGAAGTAATGTGAGTGTACTGATGTAGGTTATCCTCTGCCCGATCTCAGAATGTCCGATCTTTACCGTCTGGTGTTCGTATGTCATTCCGAAGGCGAACTTGAGAAAAACAGGTCTGAGATAGGCAATGGTTACACAAGCTGCTGCATGAACCCCACCTGAATCCAGAAAAATATCGACACACAGACCCAAGAGGAAACTCAGGAAAATGAATAGCAGCCTGTTGTTTTGTATGGGGTATAATAGAATAAAAAGTATGTAAATATAAGGGTTAACATACCCGAGAAAATTGATGTTATTCAGAATAAGTACCTGGATTAGCACCAACGAGATAAAGCGGATTATATTTTGGGTGGTATTGTTCATGGCAGGTCATCGAGTGTTTGTATCTCTTCCCGTTCTTTGTTATTGATAACATGAACATGCCCCACATCAGTCATATCATTAAACAGTTCGATATGTACAGTGTAATAATTCTGCGTCTCGTCCAACTCGAAGCGCTGAACGATCCCGATAGGGATGCCCTTCGGGAAAATGGCTGAACGTCCTCCTGTAATTATGGTATCTCCTTCTTGAAGAGGAGCTTGCTTTGGAATGTCGATGAGCTGAACTATCTTCGGGTCATCAGCATCCCAGGTTAGTGTCCCGAAGTGGTTTGATTTCTTCAACTGAGCATTTATCCTGCTGGTGGTATTCAATATGGATAAGACCCTAGCGTAATTTTGAGAGGCGTTATCAATGATTCCTATAATCCCGTTAGAGGTAATGACACCGTAATCAATTCCTATACTGTCTGAGATCCCTTTGTTTATGGTAAGGTAATTATTGATTGAAGAATAGTTATTTTTAATTACCAGGGCAGAGGTCATGCTGTATTTCCCGCCATGAGCCGAATCAATTTGCCTTCCTCCTTCATCGTTCAAGATGATAGATTTGAGCCTGTTATTTTCCTCGAGCAGGATGTTATTTTCCTTTTTCAGATCGAAATACCGGTCCATGGAACTAAAGCTCTCGTAAACACCTCCCGACAGAAAATTAGCCGAATTGATAAACTTGCTCTTGTGATAGGAATGCGATTGAATGGTAAGACCCAGGGAGATGACAAACAACAGCAGAAAAACTAAGAAATTCTTATTTCTTAACAGGAAATTGATGATCTGTTGCATGCCTCAGGCTCTATTTGATCAGTACGCTCTTGAATTTAGACAAGTTCTTCAGAACGATTCCAGTTCCCCTGACCACAGCTCTCAACGGATCTTCAGCTATGTAAACAGGGAGATCGGTTTTTTGAGACAGCCTCTTGTCTAGCCCTCTTAACATCGAGCCTCCCCCGGCAAGATAAATACCTGTATTGTATATATCGGCTGCCAGTTCAGGAGGGGTTTGTGAAAGGGTCTCCATCACAGAGTCTTCTACCCTGAGAATAGATTTATCAAGGGCTTTTGCAATCTCGCGAAAAGAGATCTGTACCTGTTTTGGTTTCCCCGTTAACAAGTCGCGCCCCTGTACGCTCATTTCATCCGGAGGTAACTCAAGGTCTTCCGTGGCAGCTCCGATCTGGATCTTGATCTTTTCCGCGGTACGGTCACCCACATAAAGGTTATGCTGAGTGCGCATATAGTAAATGATATCGTTTGTAAACACGTCACCGGCAACCTTAACCGACTTATCACAGACAATTCCGCCAAGAGCGATAACAGCAATTTCAGTTGTTCCACCTCCTATATCAACGATCATATTTCCCTTGGGCTGCATGATATCAACACCTATACCGATAGCTGCAGCCATGGGTTCATGAATCAGGTATACCTCCTTGCCATTAACCCTTTCTGCCGACTCCTTTACGGCTCGCATCTCCACCTCGGTAATTCCGGAGGGAATACAGATCACCATGCGCAGGGCCGGTGCGAAAAGCTTTTTCTTTAGAGCAGGAATATTTTTAATAAACATGCTGATCATCTGCTCACTGGCATCAAAATCTGCAATAACCCCGTCTTTCAACGGACGGATGGTTTTAATATTTTCGTGGGTCTTGCCCTGCATCATGCTGGCTTCTTTCCCGACTGCTATAATTTTTCCTGTTATTCGGTCTCTGGCAACGATAGAAGGGCTATCAACAACTACTTTATCATTATGAATAATCAATGTATTGGCGGTACCTAAATCTATTGCAATTTCTTCTGTCAAGAAATCAAAAAATCCCATGGGCTGAATTCAATTATCTGAGGGTTGTTATCTACTAATTTTGGATAGTTGTAAATGTAAGAAAATATACGTAACAAAAGATGAAACGGACTTTTGAATATCCATGGAATCACATGTCCTGAAAAATCAATGCTTAAAATGCCTCGTTCCGGTAAATACCATAGCCATTTTGTTGGCGTCGCAATAGTCTATGCTAAGCTGATCTTTTATAGAACCACCTGGTTGAATTACAGCGGTGATCCCTGCTTTATCAGCAATTTCCACACAATCCGGAAAAGGGAAAAAGGCATCGCTGGCCATAACTGCTCCATTTAGGTCAAAGCCAAATGAACCGGCTTTGTGCACGGCCTGGTTCAAAGCGTCTACACGGCTGGTCTGGCCAGTACCACTTGCGCAAAGCTGTTTGTTCTTCGCCAGGACTATGGTGTTTGACTTGGTATGCTTACAGATTTTCGAAGCAAAAAGAAGATCGTTTACCTCTTCAGGGGTTGGTTTTTTATGTGTCACCAACTGAAGCGCATCTCTGCTGTCGGTTTTAGTGTCCCTGTCCTGGACCAGAATACCATTCAGGCAGCTCCTGAAAATGGTGTCAGGAAGTTCAACATCATTCAGGACAAGAAGAATCCTGTTCTTTTTTCCTTTAAGGACTTCAAGTGCCTTCTCGGTAAAGGAGGGCGCTATTACCACCTCACAGAACAACTTATGAATCTCCTCAGCCGTTGGCAGGTCGATCTCTGCATTGCTTATCAAAATCCCGCCAAAGGCTGAAACGGGATCCCCTGCCAGGGCATCGATGTATGCCTGGTGAACACTGTCGCGCTGAGCCAATCCGCATGCGTTATTGTGCTTTAAAATGGCAAATGTGGGAGCTTCAGACTTGAATTCATTCATCAGGTTCACTGCCGCATCCACGTCAAGTAAGTTGTTATAGCTTAATTCCTTACCATGCAATTTGGTGAAGAGTGCATCAAAATCTCCAAAGAAAAATCCCTTCTGATGTGGATTTTCACCATAGCGCAATAATCTTTGTTCGGTCTCACTCATCTTAAACGCCGGAAGTTCACCTTCGGAATTAAAATAATTGAAAATAGCGGTATCATAATGAGATGATACATTGAAGGCCTTTGAGGCGAAACGCCTGCGATCGGCCATGGTAACCTCTCCGTCCTGTGATTCAAGTAGACTGAGAAATTCGGAATAATCATCCACAGATGAGACACAGATAACATCAGCATAATTTTTCGCTGCTGCCCTAATTAAGGAGATTCCCCCAATATCGATCTTTTCTATGATATCCTGATGGCCGGCACCTTCAGCAACAGTTTTCTCAAACGGATAGAGGTCTACGATTACAGCATCGATTTGCGGGATTTCATATTCGGCTAATTCAGCCACATCCTGGGTGTTCTCCTGACGGTTCAAAATTCCGCCGAAGACTTTTGGATGAAGGGTTTTTACCCTGCCTCCGAGGATAGATGGATAGGAGGTGATCTCCTCAACCGGCGTGACCTCAACGCCCAGCTCTTTGATAAATCGTTGGGTTCCGCCTGTGGAGTACAGGGTTACACCCAGGGAATCCAGCTTCCTGACTATAGGCTCTAAACCGTCTTTACTAAATACTGAAATTAAGGCTGATCTGATCTTTTTGATATCGCTCATGATGTTGTTCTAATAGGCTCACAAAATTAAGGATATCACCGGCGTTTTCCGAGAAACTGCTCCCTGGATTTTTCCACTAAAACAGGGAGTTATCAACAACTATAAGATTTGGCTCACCTGGGTGCAAATAAACTCGAGGAAACGCTCGTCCTCTTCAGTGAACGGATCGGCTGTTTTTGAATCTATATCGATCTGCCCGATGTTCTTTCCATCAACAAATATGGGAACCACGATCTCTGCCTTGACATATATGCTGCAGGCGATGTAATTATCCTGGGCCGAGACATCAGGGACCACGAAGTTCTTGTTGGTCAGGGCCACCTGACCGCAGATTCCTTTCCCGAATGGTATGATGGTATGGTCTGTTGGCTCGCCCACATAGGGCCCCAGTTTCAGTTCCTCCTTATCCCCATTCCGAAAATAGAAACCTACCCAGTCATAATAGGCCACAGAGTTCTCGAGCAATTCACAGGTTTGAAATAATCGATTTTCTACAGATTCATTGCCATTTGACAGGATTTCAATTACTTTTGGTTTCAGGGTTTCAAATGTCATCTTTGTCAATTTTGAAGCAAAATTATTGCTTTATAACGATAGTTTCATATTCAACTTTGGAATAAATTAAAAAAGGTCAATTGTTAAAATCTCTTTTCAAAACATACCGGACTGTCGTTTATTTTATCCTGACCTTTCTATCTGTTTACCTTGTCCTTACCTTTACCTACAGTATTTATCTCGATTGGTCTGAAGGTGGAAGCTATTATCCTGATTTTTTCACTAACCTGACCGCAAGGCAAAGCCAGAGTCTTCTGGAAACAGTTGGTTATGAAGCGGCAGTAATTCCACATGAAGCTGAACCTTCTGTGAAGGTGATTATTAACGGTAAATATGTTGCGAGGGTAGTGGAGGGATGCAATTCGATAAGCATAATTATCCTTTTTATCTCTTTTATCGTGGCATTTAAAGATACGGCTAAAAAAACTGCTCTTTATATTCTTGCAGGCAGTACCTTGATCTATGCGGTTAATCTGATCCGTATAGTGATCCTTACCATTGGTTTGTATCATTATCCTTGGAGGAGAGAGGTATTACATACGGTGATCTTCCCCCTTATTATATACGGGATGGTCTTCCTGTTATGGATGTTCTGGATAAGGCGATTTACAATTTCAAGACTTCAAAATGCCTAAGCTTCCCAGATATGGTTTTATTCTTTTATCGATTGTCGCATTAGCTGCCATTCGCTACTTCGAGAATGAACTATTTTACGATCCATACCTTCAGTTTTTCAAAAATGACTACCTCTATATAGATTCACCCAGGAGGGAGACCTTCAAGCTTACTCTTTTTACAAGCTTGAGATATGCCATGAATACCCTGATTTCGCTCGCTGTGCTATTTTTAGTCTTCTTGGACAAGAGCATTGTCCGGTTTTCCATAATCATCTATTTTGTAGCCTATATCATCCTTCTGGCTTTATTTCTTTTTTTTGTAATAAACCCACGTCAGGAGGACTATTACCTGTTCTTTTTTACACGTAGGTTTCTCATCCAGCCATTGATTTTGATCATCCTGCTTCCGGCTTTTTATTACCATAGGATCAGGCGGTTAGGGCGTTAACAAAATCAAAAATCAGTTAACATTTAAGTTTTTTTACCTATTTTTGACCTTAGATGAAAGAAGTATTGTACAAAATATGGTCCGTTTTCATGGCTCTGGCAGTCATGCTTTCCACCATGTCATTTACGGTCGATATGCACTATTGCGGCGACTCTCTTGTTGATACAGCCATCATCACAAAGGCGAAATCCTGCGGTATGGATACTATGGCAGTCAATTCCTCAGATTGTGAACTTATGGTTCCAGATTGCTGTACAAATTCTCAGATCGTGTTTGAAGGACAGGATGAACTGAAAATGACTTTTGACGACATGTCCCCGGATGAGCAGTTGTTTATGCTGGCATATGCGGTCGCTTTTGTCAATCTTTTTGAAGGCCTCGAAGAACAAATTGTCCCTTTTAAAGCCTATTCTCCACCCCGTGTCGTCAGGAACATACAGAAACTTGACGAAGTTTACATCATTTGATTTTAAACCAAAGACCTGATTTTCCGGACTTCAGAAATTTCCGGATGATCTGATATTCAAGATGTTCATTCATCTTCAGTCTAATATTTAAAATCATTTGTCATGCTGAATAATAGCATAAAATTCTTAATCGAAAACAAGCTTATTCCCCTAATAGTCCTGGTTGTCCTTATTGGTTGGGGAATAATCAATGCGCCATTCAACTGGGATACCGGTATTCTTCCAAATAACCCGGTTGCGGTCGACGCCATCCCCGATATTGGTGAGAACCAGCAGATTGTCTTTACCAAATGGGAAGGAAGGTCGCCACAGGATATCGAGGACCAGATCACATATCCATTGACGACCTCGCTACTTGGTATTCCGGGTGTTAAGACCATCAGGAGCTCGTCCATGTTCGGGTTCTCCAGCATATACATAATCTTTGAAGAAAAGGTCGAGTTCTACTGGAGCAGAAGCCGGATACTTGAAAAGCTGAATTCCCTGCCATCAAATTTGCTGCCGGACGGTGTGCGTCCGTCTCTTGGTCCGGATGCAACTGCACTCGGACAGATCTACTGGTACACTCTTGAAGGTCGTGATCAGGATGGCAATGTTACAGGCGGTTGGGATCTGCAGGAATTAAGGAGCATTCAGGACTTTTACGTAAAGTATGCCCTGGCGGCAGCTGAGGGTGTATCTGAAGTAGCCTCCATAGGTGGATATGTGCGCGAATATCAGATAGACGTTGACCCTGAATTGATGCGTCAATATAATATCGGGCTGAATCAAGTGGTTTCAGCAGTGAAAGAATCGAACCGTGATATCGGGGCCCAGACAGTTGAGATAAACAAGGCGGAATACCTGGTACGCGGACTCGGTTACGTTAAATCTATCACCGATATAGAAAACGCTGTGGTAAGTTCAGAGTCCTATACCTCGATTAGAATAAAGGATGTGGCGAAGGTATCGGTTGGTCCGGCTGTAAGAAGGGGAATTCTTGACAAGGAGGGTGCCGAGGTCGTTGGAGGCGTGGTTGTGGCAAGATACGGTGCCAATCCTCTTGAGGTGATCAATAATGTTAAGGATAAAATAGGTGAATTAAGTGCAGGTCTGCCATCCAAAACCCTGAGCGATGGGCGTGTCTCCCAACTTACAATCGTCCCTTTTTATGACAGGACCGAATTAATAAAGGAAACACTCTGGACCCTGAACGAGGCGCTTTCACTAGAAATACTGATCACCATTCTTGTAATAGTGATCATGGTCTTCAATCTCAGGGCATCTATCCTCATTTCTGGTCTTCTCCCTGTGGCTGTATTAATGGTTTTTATCGCGATGAAACTTTTTGGCGTCGATGCCAACATCGTGGCCTTATCGGGAATTGCCATCGCCATCGGGACCATGGTAGACGTCGGTATAATACTCTCTGAAAACATTATCAGGCATCTGGATGAGGACAAGGGTAAATCATCCGTTAACGAGATTGTTCACAACGCCACTTCAGAAGTATCCGGAGCAATACTGACGGCGGTCATGACTACTATTATAAGTTTTATCCCCGTATTTACAATGATTGGTGCTGAAGGGAAATTGTTCAGGCCGTTGGCTTTTACAAAAACCTTCGCCCTGCTGGCGGCAATATTGGTGGCCTTATTCCTGATTCCTCCCTTCGCGGCTTATATCTTCCGAAAAGTAAATCTTAAAAAGGCCATGGGTATATTATGGAATGCCGGGTTGTTGGTTCTCGGATTGATTGCCCTCGGATTTGGTTATTGGCTGGGATTGGCACTGATGGTATTCGGGGGAATCTCTATAATGTTGAATCTTGGTCGAATTAAAGTAAACCAGGCGGAAAAACTGCAAATTGGGGTTAGCGCGCTGGCCATTGTCGTTTTGCTGGCCGAATACTGGAGGCCATTGGGGGTTGATAAAAACCTGTTCTGGAATCTGATCTTTGTTGGGTTAATTTGTTTTGGGCTGCTGGGGTTATTCTACTTATTCAGACTGTATTACACCCGGATTTTGATTTGGGCGCTGCGGAATAAGCTCACTTTCCTTTCATTGCCCGCTGTTATCGTTATTTTCGGTTTCATCATAATGAGGAACACAGGTGAGGAATTCATGCCTTCGTTGAATGAAGGTTCTTTTCTTCTTATGCCAACCTCCATGCCGCATTCCGGGGTAGAGGAGAACAAACGCGTTCTTCAGCAACTGGATATGGCAGTGGCAGGTATTCCGGAGATTGAGACCGTGGTGGGTAAAGCGGGACGTGTTGAATCAGCACTTGATCCTGCACCGCTTTCGATGTATGAGAATATCATCATCTATAAACCCGAGTATCTCTTAAATTCAGAAGGTGAAAGGCAGCGGTACAGGGTTAACGACCAGGGTGCCTTTGTGTTGAAATCCGGAGGGCATGTTCTAAATCCTAATAATTCAGAAGATAAAGAACAAATCAATCCGGGAATCAAGGCAGAGATGCTCGTAGAGGACAATGACGGTGAATTCTACAGGAACTGGAGACCCGATATAAAATCAACAGACGATATCTGGAGTGCCATTGTGGAAGCAACCAAACTGCCCGGGGTAACTTCGGCGCCGAAACTTCAGCCAATCGAAACCCGTCTTGTCATGCTGCAGACGGGAATGCGTGCACCCATGGGAATAAAGGTCAAGGGACAGAATCTCAGGCAGATTGAAAGCTTCGGGCTGGAACTTGAACGTCTGCTCAAGCAGGTTGAAGGTGTAAAGGCTGAAGCTGTCTTTGCAGATCGCATTGTTGGAAAGCCCTATTTATTGCTTGATATCGACAGGGATAAACTGGGGCGGTATGGATTAACCGTTGATAAGGTCCAGTCTGTTTTGGCCATTGCTGTAGGCGGAATGGAATTGAGTCAGACGGTGGAGGGGCGTGAGCGTTATGGTATAAGGGTAAGATACCCCAGAGAGCTGAGATCTGATCCGGCCGACCTTGAACAGATATATATTCCAACTGCATCGGGGAGCCCGGTTAAACTAAGTGAGCTGGCAACAATAAGGTACGAACAAGGCCCCCAGGTGATCAAGAGCGAGGACACCTTTCTCGTAGGATATGTGTTGTTCGACAAACAGCTGGGTTATGCCGAGGTTGAGGTGGTGGAAAGGGCTCAGGAATATCTCCGGGAGGCTATTGATTCCGGAGAATTATCTGTCCCCCGTGGGATTTCATACAAGTTTACCGGAACCTATGAAAATCAGTTAAGAGCTGCGAAAACCCTGTCGTTCGTAGTGCCTTTATCCTTGCTGATAATTTTCCTCATCCTATATTTCCAGTTCAGGTCTGTAAGTACTTCTCTCATGGTATTCACGGGAATAGCCGTAGCATTTGCCGGAGGATTTCTTATGATATGGCTTTATGGCCAGGACTGGTTCCTTAATGTAAACTTCTTTGGTGAGAACCTCAGGGAGCTTTTCCAGATGCGAACGGTGAACCTCAGTGTGGCGGTATGGGTAGGTTTTATCGCTCTCTTCGGAATAGCAACCGATGACGGGGTGGTGATGGCTACCTATTTAAAGCAGACTTTCGAAAGAAACCGGCCGACCAATCTTAAGCAGCTGAGAGATTCTGTGGTGGAGGCCGGTGAGAAGCGAATTCGCCCCTGCCTGATGACAACGGCAACAACCCTGCTGGCTTTATTAATCATTCTGACATCAACCGGACGCGGAAGCGATATTATGATCCCCATGGCTATTCCGAGTTTTGGGGGAATGGTAATAGCGCTTATAACCATGTTTGTTGTGCCGGTATTATTTAGCTGGCGACAGGAATACGAACTTAAAAAAGCAAAACAATGAGATCCTATTTAATTGCCATAATGACTTTCCTTGGCTGTCTGATTTCAGATGCCCAGACACTTGATGAACTGATTGCCGAAGGATTGGCGAATAATCCTGAAATAAAGGCCTACTCATTGAGCTATGACAGGGCAAGCGAGGAAATTGAAGCAACCAACACGCTGCCGAATACCGAATTTGGTGTGGGTTATTTTGTCAGTGAGCCTGAAACAAGGACAGGACCGCAGCGCTTCAGGTTATCTGCTCGTCAGATGTTGCCCTGGTTTGGGACAATTGATGCGAGGGCTGACTATATGGAAGCCCTGGCCATTTCAAAAATGGATGAAATCAAAATTGCTGAAAAAAGGTTTATCCTCGATATTTCGATGTCCTATTTCAGAATGTATGAGATACAGCAAAAGAAAGAGGTAGTCAAAGAGAACAGGTCTTTGCTTGATACTTATGAAACCCTTGCTCTTAATTCAGTTGAAGTAGGAAAAGCCTCTGCGGTAGACGTGCTTAAGTTACAGATCCGAAAAAATGAGCTGGATCAACGTTACCAGGTGCTTTCCGAACAATATCTGTCAGAACAGGCTGCCCTGAACAAGTTGCTCAACCGCGAAGCCAATGAGCCAATTGTCGTGGCTGAAGAATTAGGGATGCAGATGGAACATTTAAAGGCCGGAGAACAATCAATTGATCAGCATCCGGAACTGGCAAGATATGACAACCTGTATAAATCGGTTGAAGAGGCTGAAAGGCTGAATCAAATGGATAGCCGGCCAATGATAGGGTTCGGACTCGATTACATCGCGGTTTCTGAACGAACTGATATGAAGGTTCCTGACAACGGCAAGGATATCCTTATGCCGATGTTGTCTGTTTCAGTGCCGGTTTTCAATAAAAAATACAGCTCTGCAAGCAGGCAGAATTCGATTTTGCAGGAAGAGTTACTTCAGCAAAAGCAACTTCGCTACAATATGCTTGAAACCCAGATGAACAGGGCGTTGAGAAAACGCAATACCGCATTGATAAGTTTTCAGACCCAATCTAAGAATATCGCGCAGGCCAGGGATGTTGAGACCATCCTGACCCGGTCTTATGAAGCAGGCTCTGTTGATTTTAACGAAATCCTCGACATACAGGAATTACAGCTGAAATTTCAGATTGAGCAGATTGAATCTGTCAGGATCTTCAATGAGCAGAATGCCATTATTGAATATTTGAGTTCATGATACTTAGGAAAAATTGAAAATTTAAAATGAACAAAGAGCATAATTTAAAAACGAACGTATTTCACATTTTAGGGTGGCTGCTTCTGTTTTATACTTTAAGTGCCTGTCAGAAGCAGGGCGGTAAAGACCTAAATATTGAGATTCGCTATTTCGGTGCCCTGAAAGAGATAATGGCCGGTGATCTTGAATCCAGGTTCGATTTATTGGACCTTAAGAATAAGAATAATATATATGCCCTTGGAGCAGGGAAGGACCTAAAAGGTGAGATCCAGGTTTTTAACAGTAAATCATCGTATAGTTCCGCCCGGGCATCAGGAATTGAAATTGACAGCACTTTTAATCATAAGGCTTCATTACTGATTTATGCCCGGGTGCCTGAATGGGATTCGGTTAGCATATCGGGCTTTGCGTCTCTGGCTCAATTGGAAGATGAGATATTCACAATTGCGGAATCCAAAGGAATAGATATTAACGAACCATTTCCATTTCTCCTGGAGGGCAGGCCCGAATCACTGGAATGGCATGTGATCAATTGGGACGAAAACGATAAGGTACACACTCATGATAAACATAAAGCTTCGGGTCTCAGCGGCCAGCTTAATGACGAACTTATCCAGGTATTAGGATTCTTTTCCAGGAATCACAAGGGCGTTTTTACGCACCATACCCGGGATAGTCATATGCATTTCAGGACTTTTGATGGGAAAATGGCGGGTCATCTGGATGAGATAAGTACTAGCGATAACCTTTATTTAAAACTTCCTAAGAAATGAAAAAAACATTTCACATTCATGGAATGAGTTGTCAGGGGTGCAAGACGCATGTTGAAAAAATCCTCATGGGAGTAGAGGGTGTGAAATCTGTTTCGGTAGACCTCGAAAGCGAAAAGGCAACAGTCGATATGGACTATGATGTTGGAATTAAAATGCTACAGCACGCTTTTAAAGAGGATGGCGGTGCCTATCAGATTCACCTTCCAGGAGAGAAGCCCAGGATGCAGTTAAAGCAAGAGGCGCCGGGGAAGGGAAAAGGTGTCTTTTATTGCCCCATGCGTTGTGAAGGAGATAAAACATATGATAAACCCGGAGACTGCCCGGTTTGCGGGATGGATCTGGTTGAAGAATTCAGCGCAGCAAAAAAAACATCATCTGAATGGACTTGTCCCATGCATCCGGAGATAGTCAAAAAGGTCCCCGGTGATTGTCCGATCTGCGGAATGGAAATGGTCATGAAGAAACCGGAAAGATCTGCTGAAGAGATACATAGTCGGGAATTATTGCGAAAACTATGGATTGCCCTTTTATTTACCATACCGGTTTTTTTGATCGCGATGAGTGAAATGATACCGGGAAATAGCATTTATGAAATCCTCGAACAAAAATACTGGAATTGGATTCAGTTTTTCTTATCACTGCCGGTTGTATTCTATTCTACATGGATGTTCTTCGTCAGGGCTTACAGGAGTGTGATCTCCCGCAACCCCAATATGTTCACCTTGATCGGGATCGGATCAGGTGTTGCCTGGGTGTTCAGTGTTATAGGTATGGTAAGTCCGGGATTGTTTCCTGAACAATTTAAAACTGATGCAGGAACGGTTCATGTTTATTTCGAAGCAGCAACAGTGATTCTAACACTTGTATTATTGGGGCAGGTACTTGAAGCCAAGGCCCATAGCCGCACCAATAGTGCTATAAAGGAACTTCTGAAACTGGCTCCTAACAAGGCCTTAAAAATTTTGGACGGACAGGAAGTAGTGGTCGGGATAGATGAAATTGAAGTTGGTGATATTTTAAAGGTCAAACCCGGAGAAAGGATCCCTGTTGATGGGTCATTGATTGAAGGGCGTTCCGCAATAGACGAGTCTATGATTACGGGTGAACCCATTCCTGTGGTGAAGAAATCCGGAGATTCTGTAAAAAGCGGAACTATAAACGGGAACCAGGTTTTTACCATGAGGGCGGAAAAGGTAGGTTCAGATACCCTTTTGGCTCAGATTATTAAGATGGTTAGTGAAGCAAGCCTCAGTCGGGCACCTATCCAGAATCTTGCTGATAAGGTATCGGCCTATTTTGTTCCCATAGTAATACTTGTCTCAGCGGCGACATTTGTTGTTTGGGCCATATGGGGTCCGGAACCGTCCTACGTATACGGAATGATCAATGCTATTGCCGTACTCATTATAGCCTGCCCTTGCGCTTTGGGATTGGCAACTCCAATGTCTGTCATGGTTGGGATAGGAAAAGGAGCGAATAAGGGTGTTCTGTTCAAGAATGCAGAAGCCTTGCAAAACCTGAGTAATATTGACACCCTGATTGTGGATAAAACCGGAACAATAACGGAAGGTAAGCCAACGGTAGAACAATTGGAAGTGTTCGTAAATCATATCAGTCCTGATGACATTCTAAAAGATATTGTTGCCCTCAACAACAATAGCGAGCATCCGCTTGCGGAGGCTACGCTGAAATATGGCAGGGAAAGGAATATAGAGGTTGTTCAAGCCACAGATTTCACCGCCGTTACCGGGCAGGGGGTAAAAGGAGTGGTTGACGGAAGAAAGGTCACCTTGGGTAATTCCAAAATGATGAAATCTTCGGGTATTGATCTTACCGACGAACAGTTGAGAATAATACACCCGTTTCAGCAGCAGGGAAAAACGGTCTCTCTGGTCGCGGTCAACGAGCAACTGGCCGGATATCTCGTGATAAGCGACCGGATCAGGGAAACCAGTGCTGAGGCCATTAAAAACCTTATGAATAAAGGGATCAGGGTAATGATGCTTACAGGTGATAATCCTGTAACGGCTAAACATATAGCAGAAAAGCTAGAGCTGGATGATTTTAAAGCCGGAATGCTACCGGAGGATAAACTTGCGGAGGTTAAAGCACTTCAGCAGGAGGGGAGTATTGTCGCGATGGCTGGAGACGGGATCAACGATGCACCGGCACTTGCAAAAAGCGATATCGGGATAGCCATGGGCACCGGAACAGACGTTGCAATTGAGAGCGGAGATATTACCCTGGTTGAAGGAGATCTGCACGGGATTGATAAGGCTCATAACCTCAGCAAGGCTGTAATGAAGAATATCAAACAGAATTTGTTCTTTGCCATGATATATAACACCATTGGAGTGCCAATTGCTGCGGGAGTCTTATATCCGGTATTCGGAATACTGCTGTCACCGATGATCGCCGCCCTGGCGATGAGTTTCAGTTCGGTTTCGGTCATTGCAAATGCACTTCGATTAAAAAATGTAAAAATTTAAATTATGAATAAAAGAATTTTAATACTTGCAATTATGCTGATCGGGATTAGCGGTTGTAAAGAGGAAAAAGGATCAAACACAGAGAATGCAGATCATAATCACATGGAACAGCCTGTTACTGATGCTGAAAAAAAGGTGCTTAGTCCGCATACCTCGGCAATGGCCATGATCGGTGGCGCACATATCCATATGGATTATTCCTCTCCCGGGGTCCGCGGAAGGATAATTTTTGGGGGGCTGCTGCCCTTTGATGAGGTGTGGCAAGCCGGCGCCCATATGGCTACGTGGATAGAGACAGACAAAGATCTTTTGATCAATGGGTCCTTATTAAAAAAAGGCAAATATGGATTTTTCCTTATCCCTTCCAAAGAGAAGGACTGGACAGTTATTTTCAATACGAATTGGGATCAGCATGGTAAGGATGAATATAATTCTGACCAGGATGTGTTGAGAACCAGTATCAAACCAATATTCAAGGAGGAGATTACAGAGCACCTGGTTTATGAGGTTAAAGATCTTGATGATGGAAATGGATTAATAACAATGCGATGGGAAAAGGCAGAGCTTAATATCCCATTTAAAATAAAATAGAGAATCATGAAAAAATACCTAATCTATATCGGTATACTGGCAATCGGGTTAATTACAGGATGGATTTTATTCAGCGGGCCTGCTGATACTGAAAGTCACACACATGAAGTTTCAGAAGAGGTAAGTCAGATGTGGACCTGTTCAATGCATCCACAGATCATGCAACCAGAACCAGGCGACTGTCCTATCTGTGGCATGGATCTTATACCGGCTGAAACCGGGGAAGGAGGAATGAATCCCAATCAGTTCAGGATGACAGAGAATGCACTCGCTCTCGCAAATATTCAGACCACAGTGATCGGAGATTTTGAGAATGAGGGAATACCTGTTACTTTAAGCGGTAAAATAGTTGAGAACGAAGAGGCCAATGTGGTGCAGGTCAGTTATTTTCCCGGACGGATTGAAAGGCTGAATATAGCGTCCAAGGGAGTTGTGGTTGGCAAGGGGCAGTTATTGGGATATGTGTACTCCCCGGAATTATTCGCGGCTCAGCAAGAGCTTCTCACCGCTGCTGGAATTAAGGAGTCACAACCCCAGTTATACGGGGCAGTTCGAAATAAATTGAAACTATGGAAACTGTCAGACCGGCAAATCAATGAGATAGAGGCATCGGGAAAGGTCAAGGATAACTTTCCCATCTATGCCACAGTTTCCGGTACCGTAGTTGAAAAATTGGTTGAAGAGGGTGCTTCAGTTACTGCAGGTCAGCCATTGTTAAAGATTTCCAATCTCAGCACTGTCTGGGCCAATTTCGATCTTTACGAAAACCAGATTGACCGGTTCAGGAAGGGACAGCCTATTGAAGTATCTGCAAATGCTTACCCCGATAGAAAGTTCGAGAGCACGGTTAATTTTATTGATCCGGTGCTCAATTCAAAAACACGAACTGTTAATCTTCGCGTGGTCCTGAAAAACGATGAGGGTTTGTTTAAGCCCGGAATGTTTGTTGAGGGCAGGATCACAGCTGTTGAAAAACGCCGGTCGAAAACCTTAAGTGTACCGGCTACTGCAGTGATGTGGACTGGCAAGCGCTCTGTCGTCTATGTCAAAATCAGTTCACAGGAGAATACATTTGAATTGAGAGAGGTGGAATTAGGCAACAAAAGCGGTGATTACTATGAGGTAACAAATGGATTGGAACAAGGCGAAGAGATAGTAACCAATGGCACTTTTACCATTGACGCCGCCGCCCAGTTGCAGGGAAAGCGCTCAATGATGAATAGCTCAGCGGGTCATACAGATGCGGATCATAAATCAGATCTGATAGAAAATCAGCGTTATGAGGTATCTGCCGCTTTTAAGGCTTATATTGAAGCGCTGTATGACGAATATATAAAAGTTAAAAACGCTCTGGTTGAGGATGATATTGACATTGCGGCCCAGGGCGCTAAAAAACTGGCAGATCTGATTGAATCAAATAAGGATACAAAACCTGAAAAAGGTCTAGGCGATGAGGATTGGGAAAAACTGCAAGTTAATTTGATCTCTGCGGTTGATCTAATCTCCGGAACAGAAGACATCGGCAAGCAAAGGGAGCATTTTATTGTTTTATCAGAAAACATGGCTGAGGCGGTTCAGATCTTTGGTGTAAACAAAAAGGTTTACAGCCAGTTCTGTCCGATGGCGAACAATGACCTGGGCGCCTATTGGCTGAGCGAGGAGGAGGAGATTAGAAATCCTTATTTCGGAAATGCCATGCTCAGGTGCGGAACCGTCAAAGGAATAATAGAATAATACAGCCTGTACGTTTATCGAGAAACAAAACGCTTCATGATACGGATGAGTTTCGCCATATTTTTCTTTTGCCTGACCTTTGTCCTGAAGGCCCAGCAGGAAGTTAGTGGTTTAATTTATGAGTTGGATTCTGAAGGCGATAAAACAGGTATTTCAGGTGCCAATGTGATCTGGCTAAATACTTCCGTGGGTGTTGTTTCCCGGGAAAACGGTGAGTTCAGGATTCCCTATCGCCCGGATAGAAATAAATTGGTCATCAGCTATGTAGGATTTAAAACAGATACCATAACGGTTAACGACCCCGACATGTTTATTGAGCACCTGCTAAGGCCAGCAGAAGACCTTGAGGAGATTGAAATCACATCAAGGAGACAAAGCACGGCCAGGTCTTACCTGGAGTCCCAGAATATAATTACCGTAAGCAGTGAGGAACTTTTAAAAGCGGCCTGCTGCAACCTTTCTGAAAGTTTTGAGACCAATCCTTCCATTGATGTAAATTTTAACGATGCGGTTACAGGGACCCGTCAGATCAAGATGTTGGGACTAACCAGTCCGTATATCCTTATTGCAACTGAAAATATACCATCTATTCGAGGAGCTTCCCAAACCTACGGAATGAGCTTTATTCCGGGAACCTGGGTAGAAAGCATACAGATCACCAAAGGGGCTGGTTCGGTAGTTAATGGCTTTGAAAGCATCGCGGGACAGATTAACGCGGAACTCAGAAAACCTTCAACCGATGACAAGTTATTTGTCAATATGTATGCCGCTGCTAATGGAAGACTGGAATTGAATACCCATATCAACACTAAGGTGGACAAGAGATGGCATACAGGCTTATACCTGCATGGCAACCTCAGGAGAACAGAATTCGATAATAATGACGATAATTTTGTGGACCTTCCATTGAAGAAACAGATCAATCTTATGAATCGCTGGCAATACACCCATCCTGAAAAAGGGGTCGTAACGTTTGTCAATCTGAGATATTTAAAAGATGAGAACCAGGCAGGTGAGTTGGGCTTTGATCCCGATGTGGATAAGTTCTCCACTTCCATTTGGGGCAGTGAAGTATTTACGGAGCGCATTGAGCTGGCATCAAAATTCGGATATGTGAATCCTGAACTTCCTTTCAGAAGCCTTGGGGTTCAATTCGCTTACAGCCGGCATGATCAGGATTCATATTTTGGGCTGCGTCCGTATGAAATCCTTCACGAGAGTATATATTCAAACCTCATTTACAATTCGATTATCAGTGATTCAAGGCATAGAATAAAAACAGGGATTAGCTATACTTATGATCAATATGATGAACTTGCAGATGATCTGGAATTCGCGAGAACCGAACGCTCTTTCGGAGGTTTCTTCGAGTATTCTTACGACGATCTTGCCAACCTTACCCTAACTGCAGGAATTCGATTTGATACCCATAATCTTTTAGGTGATTTTATAACTCCAAGATTCCATCTTCGTTATACCCCATGGGAAAAAGCAGCGTTCCGCTTATCTTTTGGAAGAGGTAAACGCAGTGCGAATATCTTTGCGGAGAATCAGCGCCTTTTTGCCAGCTCGAGGACCATCAATATCTCTTCGGCGGAAGGTTCTGTTTATGGACTTGATCCTGAAATAGCCTGGAATTACGGACTCTCATATCTGCAGGGTTTTAACCTCTTTGGAAGAAAAGGTGATTTTACCTTCGACTATTACAGAACCGATTTCCAAAACCAGGTAGTTGTAGATTGGGAAGATTCAAGGCAAATTAGATTTTACAATCTGAATGGTAAAAGTGTTGCAAACAGTTTCCAACTCGAATTAAACCATAATACATTCGAAAATTTTGATCTCAGGCTGGCGTACAAATATTACGACGTGCTTATTGATTATGAGAATGGACGGGAAATACAGCCTTTGACTCCCAGGCAGAGGATTTTTGCAAATATGGGATATACCGCTAAAGGAATCTCGGACAACGGTTTATGGAAGTTTGACCTTACCTGTAATTGGCTGGACAAGCAACGATACCCGTCCACGGCAAATAATGATCAACAATATTCTTTACCAGGATTTACACCGAGTTTCTCAACCATAAATGTACAGGTAACAAGAATTTTTTCTGTAAAATTTGAATTATATTTAGGCGGAGAGAATATCACGAACGTCAGGCAGTCGAATCCTATTGTATCACCCGACCAGCCGTTTGGTGATTCGTTCGATTCAACATTTGTTTATGGTCCGATTTTTGGTAGTATGTACTATGCGGGGCTGCGATATAAATTAAATTGATATGCAAAAGATAATTCTTTTTTTAACTCTTATCGTCGGGATAAATTCCTATTCCCAGGATAAAAACGCAAAAGCAACTGTTATGGTGGATGGGGTTTGCCTTATGTGCAAGGAGCGTATTGAGAAAGCGGCGATAAAGACCAAAGGTGTTAAATCTGCCGTCTGGAATGTTGAGACGCATGAGTTGAAGCTCATTTACGATGAAAGAAAGACCGATTTAAAGATTATCCAAACCAATGTTGCGGCAGTGGGCCATGACACGGAAGAAGTGATCGCTCCTGATGAGGCCTATGCCAAGGTTCATGACTGTTGTAAATACAGAGATATTGAAGTAAGAAAAGATCATCAAAAAAATAAAACCAAAAATTAAACAATAATGAAAACAAAGTTATTACTTGTATTTAGTCTGTTTGTAGCACTTACCCTGGTTACGACTTCATGCAAGGAATCTGGAGGGGACAATCAAAATTCAGAATCAAGTCTTGGTGCCGAGAAGGCGGATCTTGCCATGAATGATGAGTATCTGTGCCCTATGGATTGCGAGGATGGCAAGACATATTCTGAACCCGGGGATTGTCCGAAATGTAATATGGCCCTTAAAAAGGTTGAAAAAGATGAGACAGGAGAAAACGATCATGAAGAGTCTCATGATGACCATAGCGGGCATAATCACGATTAAAAGTCATATCAAAACCGGAGTTTTAGGCTTCGGTTTTTTATTTCTATTTAATTGCGAGGCCAATTCCAATCTTACAGCAAAGGAAATTGTTGAAAAATCTTGTGAGGTCCATGGCGGGATTGACAAATGGGGCTCCATCAAATCGCTTTCATTTGATAAATCTACTCGTCTGTACCTCGAGGACGGGACCGTTGAGTCTGACTTGAATCAGAACCAGGTCATTACCTTTAAACCGCGTTATACCATTAAGATCAGGAGCCTTGATGATTCCAAAATAAGCATGGTTTATGACGAGGGCTATATTCGTAAAAGGGTTGACGGTCAGTTGGTGACAGATAGCCTGGAATTGCTTAGAGCCAGAAACAGCCTTATGGCCGCAGAATATGTTATTAAACAACCATTTGCCCTTCTCGATGAAGGGGTGGAACTGCAACTGCTTGGAGTGAAAAAAATAAAGGACAGGGAGTATTACGAGATCAGGGTTAGCTATCCCGATGAAAAACCGGATTCTGATAAATGGTTTTACTATTTTGACAAAGAGGATCTAACTTTTAGCTTTAACAAAGTTGAGCTCAGTGATCATACCAGTTGGGTTGAGAATCAAAGCTTTGATGAGAGCACCGATTTTAAATTTTATTCCCGCCGTAAAAGCTATCGCCTAAATGCTGAAGGTGAAAAGACATTCCTGAGGGCAGAATACTACTACCGGAATTTTAAAGTAATCTATTGATGATCCCGTCAGATTTCTTGCAACTTCACCATTTTAAAGATGGTTTATATGGGTGAAGAATGAGTATAAAAAAAGCCCTGCAAATCCTTGCAGGGCCTTAACTTAAAACAATTAATTGGCGTTTTTACATCATTCCGGGCATGCCCCCACCCATTGGAGGCATCGGAGGTGTGTCTTCCTTGATGTCAACGAGAGCACATTCTGTTGTCAGGATCATACCAGCTACAGAAGCGGCATTCTCCAGTGCGATCCTTGTTACCTTCTTCGGATCGATGATCCCGGCTTTCATCATGTCGACATATTCTTCAGACTTGGCGTCATAACCAAAGTCTTTTTTCCCTTCCAAAACCTTATTGATAACCACTGATCCTTCGCCGCCCGCATTTTCAACGATTGTACGAAGCGGTGACTCAACTGCGTTGGCAACTATTTTGATTCCGGTAACTTCATCAAGGTTATCGGTGGTCAGTTTATCAAGAACTGACTTAGCTCTTACAAGAGCAACACCACCACCGGCCACAATTCCTTCTTCAACAGCAGCTCTTGTAGCATGAAGGGCGTCATCAACACGGTCTTTCTTTTCCTTCATCTCAACCTCACTTGCGGCTCCAACGTAAAGAACAGCAACTCCACCTGCTAATTTGGCAAGACGTTCCTGTAACTTTTCACGATCGTAATCTGAAGTGGTCGTATCGATCTGAGCTTTGATCTGGTTCACACGGGCTTTGATGTCAGTGCCTTTCCCTGATCCGTTCACAATTGTCGTGTTGTCTTTATCTACGGTCACTGTCTCAGCCGTTCCCAGCATCGAAAGGTCTGCATTTTCCAGAGAGAATCCTCGCTCTTCAGAGATAACAGTTCCGCCGGTCAAGATGGCGATGTCCTCAAGCATTGCTTTCCTTCTGTCACCAAAACCGGGCGCTTTTACGGCTGCGATTTTCAATCCGCCTCTAAGCTTGTTTACAACCAGTGTTGCAAGTGCCTGTCCCTCAACGTCCTCTGCTATGATAAGCAATGGTCTTCCCGACTGGGCAACCGGCTCGAGGATGGGAAGGATCTCCTGGAGGTTGGATATCTTCTTATCAAAAAGCAAGATGTATGGATTCTCAAGATCAGCGATCATCTTGTCTGCGTCGGTTACGAAGTATGGCGACAGATAACCACGGTCAAATTGCATTCCCTCTACCACATCTACATAAGTGTCGGTTCCTTTTGCCTCCTCAACGGTAATCACACCTTCTTTCCCAACTTTCTCAAAAGCCTGGGCTATAAGTTCACCTATGGTTTCATCGTTGTTCGAGGAAATGGACGCAACCTGCTTTATCTTTTCAGAGGAGCTGCCAACTTTCTTGGCCTGCTTCTCAAGGTCTTCAATAATAGCCACCACAGCCTTATCGATACCTCTTTTCAGATCCATCGGGTTAGCTCCGGCCGCAACGTTTTTCAGACCCTCCTTAACAATAGCCTGGGCAAGTACCGTGGCTGTTGTTGTTCCATCTCCTGCAAGATCATTGGTTCTGGAAGCAACTTCCTTCACCATCTGGGCTCCCATGTTTTCAAGTTCGTTTTCGAGCTCAACTTCCTTGGCGACGGTTACCCCATCCTTGGTCACCTGGGGCGCACCAAAGGATTTACTGATAATGACATTACGGCCCTTGGGACCGAGTGTCACTTTTACCGCGTTTGCCAACTCGTCTACTCCCCGTTTAATACCTTCACGGGCCTCAGTATTGAATCTTATATCTTTTGCCATAATTGTATGTTGTTTTGTTGATTAGATAATAGCGAGAATGTCGCTTTCCCGCATTATGATATAGTCTTTTCCGTCAAGTTTCAATTCGGTTCCGGCGTATTTGCCATAAAGGACGGTTTGGCCATTTTTTAAAGTCATAGGCTCATCTTTTTTACCGGGTCCCACGGCAACGACTTTACCTTTTTGTGGTTTCTCTTTGGCGGTATCAGGAATAATGATACCTGAAGCTGTTTTGGTCTCAGCCTCCATTGGTTCTATCAGAACGCGATCTGCTAACGGTTTTATATTCACTCCCATATTATCAGTGTTTAATGAGTTAATTAATTGTCGGTGCCATTAATTCAGAAACTATGCCAATAGCCGGCTACTGACAAATTTTCACCTAAAAAAAATGCCAACTCTAAAGTTGGCATCGGAATATTATTTTATCACTACTATTGAGCTGAGTCATTGGCAGTAGTTGGCAGTTCAGCAGGTTCATCTGCCGGAATGGCTTCCGGTAGGGGTTGAGCTGTGGTTGAATCCTCATCCAGGGCTTTGGATTCAGAAATTCCTCCTGAACCTGGAATGGCGATATTCGACATCAGGATCAAAATTATCAACAATGTGGCCAGGGTCCATGTGCTTTTATCGAGAAAGTCGGTTGTTTTCTTAACACCGCCCAATTGCTGACCTCCGCCCCCTCCGAAAGTTGAGGCTAATCCGCCCCCCTTCGGATTCTGAACCATGATAACCACAACCAGCAGAAAGGCTACAATTACTATCAACACCAAAAAAATTGAAAATGTGCTCATGTTTTATTTCTTTTCTAAGTCTTCTATAGCTTGAATTTGGTCTGCAAAGAAACCACTTTTTTCCGGATATTTCAAACATAAAATTCTATAGGCATGCTTGGCCTTTGTATAGTTTCCCTGTTCGAGATAAATGCGGGCCAGGGTTTCTGTCATCAATGAATCCGATTTCATCAGCCCTGCTTTCGAAAGGTCCACTTCCGGAACAGAATCACTGACCTTTGGCATGACCGGCTGGTTTTCGATAAACCGGTCTATGAGCTCTTGTTTTTTGGAGCGGTCGTTTCCGGTTTCTTTTTCTGCCTGCTCATCTATTTTCTCATCCTCTTCAGTTTCACCTCTTGAAATAGGTTTGAACTCAGCCAGTTTAAGCCATTCCGAGAAGCTATGCTTTTCAGTCTTATCGAATTCAAGGGGCTTACCAATCTGAAGTTTGTCTTCTGCTTCACTAATCTGACCTGATATTCCGGCAGCCACATGTTGAAACTCCTGACCCGATTTCTGATCCTCATTCGCTTTATGGGCTTCATCAACGGGTTTCCTGATTTCCAATGACCCGGCCGAGACGTCTTCGTAGTCATTGAGTTCTATGTTCTTCAGATATTCGAGATTATGCTGAATAAGATCAGAGATCTCATTTTGAACAAACTCTTCCGAAGTGATAAAATCGAACAATACCGAACGGTCTGATGTATATGCCGCAGTTGTCCTCAACTCCTGGTTATAGAGAAAACTGTCATTTTCTTTCAGGGCTTTCAGATAAAGCGCCCTGGCCGGTTGAAAATAGGGAAACTTGTTAATGATAGAAGGAAAATCGGTTACGTGGTCCCGGTTGATTTCTCCGGGATTCGCAAGAAGATATGTGAAGTCCGATTTCGTCATTTACCAGCGTGCAAGGGAAGCGTTAAATATGTCTTGTGTTAGTCGTTCAAAAATCTCATCCAGGGCAGTATCTTTTTGAGCACCTATAAGTTGGGCCCCGCCTTCATAATCGAAAAAGAAAGAGAATCTTTTCTCAAAATCGTTTTCTTCGTTCTTCCTGTCATAGAACCTCACCCTAACACCCACGGTCAGCCTGTTCTGCGCTGCTGTGTTCTGGGCCGTCGCTGTCATTGGGGAAATCCGGTATTCGATGATCTCACCTTCATATACAAGGTCCCCGTTAGATTTTACAAGATCGAGGTTGGTTTGATTCAATATCAGATCCTGAAGAGCCTGGGTAAATTGTAAATCCAGGCCGGGCTCTATCAGCGGAGCATTATTCTGGAAGAAATTTACCTGGAAGGTGGTGGTTCCTTCGGGAATGGATGCCCCGGTAAAGGAGTAAGGTCCGCAACTCCACAGGGTGATCACAAAGATCAGGATACTAAATTTTTTAAAACAATTCATTTAATAGGTGTTCGGTCTTTTCATGGTTATAAACGCGTAAATATAACCAGCATTGTCGGCCACGTCAAAATCGATATTGATGACCCTGTAGCCCTGGTAGTGCTTTTCGTTAACCAGTGCTTCTGCTTCTGCCCGGATTGCCTCCGAACTTTTAGGAGCAAATCGCTTCCTGATCATGAATATTTCAACGGCCTTCATAGTCTTATAAATCGTATTGTTTGATCTTGCGGTAAAGGGTCCGTTCGCTGATGCCCAGCTCCTGAGCAGCAAGCTTGCGTTTTCCTTTATGGCGCTCTAATGATTTCTTAATTAGCTCTAATTCCTTGTCCTGAAGTGAAAGAGTTTCCTCTTCTTCGATCTCTTCTGCGAAGTCAAACATATCCTGCTGGGGCGGTACTACCGGAAGATTCTTTTCTTCTGATTGCGTAACCGGGAGGACCTCCATTTCATTTGATTCGGTTTCATCTTCTCCATATATCTTCTCGATCAAACCCTGGTGTTTTTGCTGAACATCATGAGAACTTCCGCTTTTCATCAACTCCATGGTTAATTTTTTCAGGTCGTTCAAGTCACTCTTCATATCGAAAAGCACCTTATATAAAATCTCCCTTTCATTGCTGAAATCGCTTTCTTTTTTCTCCCTGTTTACTATGGCCGGCAGATTAGATCCGGCATCGGGAAGGTATTGTCGCAGGGTTTGGCTGTCGATAGACCTGTCCTTCTCAAGCACTGAAACCTGCTCGGCCACATTCCGCAATTGCCTGATATTCCCGCTCCATCGATAATTGAGCAACATATTGACCGCATCATCAGATAACCTGATTGTCGGCATTTTATATTTTAAGGCGAAGTCGCTTGCAAATTTTCTAAACAGCAGATGTATATCTTCCTGCCTGTCCCGAAGCGGCGGAAGGTGGATCTCAACCGTGCTGAGCCTGTAATACAGATCTTCCCTGAATTTACCTTTATTTATGGCGTCAATCATTTTCTGGTTTGTGGCGGCCACAATCCGGACATTGGTCTTCTGAACCTTGCTTGAGCCAACCTTTATAAATTCACCATTTTCAAGGACCCTTAGCAGCCGTACCTGGGTGGTAAGGGGAAGTTCACCAACCTCATCAAGGAAGATCGTTCCGCCATCGGCTACCTCGAAGTAACCTGAACGGGTTTGAGTTGCCCCTGTAAAGGCACCCTTCTCATGACCGAAGAGCTCACTGTCGATCGTGCCTTCAGGGATGGCACCACAGTTAACCGCAATATATTTTCCATGTTTCCTGTGAGACAGTTGATGGATTATCTTTGGTATGGATTCTTTACCTACCCCGCTTTCTCCTGTGACCAGAACCGATATATCGGTTGCGGCCACCTGAATGGCTTTTTCAATTCCCCGGTTAAGACCGGGATCATTTCCTATGATGCCAAAACGTTGTTTTATTGCTTGAACAGACTCCATGGCTTAATTGTTTTCTGAATATCCCACGGCCTCACCTATTAGTGTCGCCGATGTACAATCGGTGATCTTGACCATTACAAATTCTCCAACTTTATAGTTTTCCTTGGGGAAGACCACCACTGTATTTTGGCTATTGCGGCCAGACCAATGAGCATCCGATTTCTTTGAAGATTTTTCAATGAGGACCTCTTCCGTTTTTCCAAGGTGCTGTTGGGTTCGATAAAGACCGTGCTTCTGCTGAAGTTGAATGATCTCATTCAGCCGTCGCTTTTTGATGTCCATTGGGACATCATCTTCCAATTTCCGTGCAGCCATGGTTCCCGGACGCTCAGAGTAGGCGAACATAAAGCCAAAATCGTATTTTACATATTCCATCAGGCTCAGGGTGTCACGGTGATCCTCTTCCGTTTCAGTAGGGAAACCGGCAATCATGTCCTGGCTTATGGCACAATCGGGAATTATCCGCCTGATATTGTTGATGAGTTCAAAATACTCTTCTCGGGTATGCTGCCTGTTCATGGCTTTCAATATTTTATTGCTGCCGCTCTGAACAGGGAGATGAATGTATTTACAGATATTATCGTACCTGGCCATGGTCTCGATTACATCAAGTGTCATGTCCTGGGGATTGGACGTTGAAAACCTAAATCGCATTTGTGGCTGAGCCTGTGCACACATTTCAAGGAGTTGTGCAAAGTTCACTGCTGTGGCCTTCTGCATTTCGCTGGCCTGCTTGTAGTCCTTTTTCAAACCACCGCCATACCACAGGTAGCTGTCTACGTTTTGCCCCAAAAGTGTTACCTCCTTGTAACCTTTGCTCCATAGGTCATTTACCTCGCTTACAATACTCTGAGGATCACGGCTTCGTTCCCGTCCCCGGGTGAACGGAACCACACAGAAAGTACACATATTATCGCAGCCCCTCGTGATTGAAACAAAGGCCGATACACCGTTTGAGTCCAGCCTTACGGGTGAAATGTCTCCATAAGTCTCGTCTTTTGAAAGAATCACATTCACCGCGTTTCTTCCTTCATCCACCTCGGCCAATAGGTTCGGCAGATCTTTATAGGCATCAGGGCCTACAACGAGATCAACCATTTTCTCTTCCTCCAGGAACTTGCTTTTAAGCCGTTCTGCCATGCAGCCCAGCACTCCAATCTTCATCCCCGGGTTTATGCGTTTTACAGCATTATATTTTTCAAGGCGTTTTCTTACAGTCTGCTCGGCCTTTTCACGAATGGAACAGGTGTTGACAAGAACCAAATCGGCATCTTCAAGATTTTGAGTGGTATTGTATCCCATTTCAGATAGGATTGAGGCTACTATCTCACTATCACTGAAATTCATCTGGCAACCATAACTCTCGATAAAGAGTTTTCTGGAATTACCTGATTTTGATTCAACTATAAGGTATTCACCCTGTTTATTTTCATCTATTATCTTCTCCATTAAAACTATTGAAAAGCTAAGGTTTCAAAAAAATTTGCCCTTTGCGTGAGCAGCGGCAAAGATACGATTATTTTATGTTTTTATGACAAAGTGTCATATTATTAAATCAACCATTGAAACCTCGATGTTTTTCCTGTATCTTTGAGATAGAGCCAAAAACCAACTTTATGAATACACGCGATTATATCTATGACAAAATCAACAGGGCTCCCGATCTGGACTTCGGGATAATCTTTGGAAACTCATTGGAATTGTTCAAGAAGTCATGGATTCAGGGATTTATTTTGCAACTGATAATTTTTGCCATGACCATTCCCTTCATCCTGATTTTCTATGTGCCGTTTGTTGCGATGATCATTACGGAATCACAGGACGGATATGTTGATTCAGCCGCTTATGAGGGCTTTCTGGCCGGATTTTCCATTTTCGCAGTTGTATTCTTTATAATTGGAATATTGGTTATTTCGGCGGTTTCTCTCTGTCTTTATGCTGCATTCTACCGGATTCTCTACAAGTTTGACCATGATAAGGATGTTCTTACCAATGACTTTTTTTACTTTCTGAAGGGCAAATACCTTTCAAAGGCCCTGGTGCTTGTTCTTGTTACGGTTGTATTATACGGTATCGTTCTCGCACTTATAATCCCCACATTTTTCGTCAGTACGCTGGGTATTTTCTATCTCATTGTACCTCTGATGTTTTTTTCAATTGTCTTCGGATTCAATCCCGAGATGTCAGTAGGGGATATGGTGAGCAGCAGTTTTAAACTGGGCAATAAGAAATGGCTTATCGGATTTGGTTTGATAATGGTGTCCTCCTTGCTTGCTTCAGCGGTTGGATTCCTGCTCTGTGGAATTGGTTCCCTGTTTACCGCGGCTTTTGTTTATCACCCTGTCTATTTTATTTATAAAGAAGTTATAGGTTTTGATGAAAGTCAGGATCCTATCGATGCAATCGGGGTTTCAGATCTAGATTAAAGAGCTTTCATTTCCTTATCTCCGGATTCTGACCGCACCTAAGTGGTTGCCTGGGACAGTGGTTTATGAATTCCTAAGATCGCAAAATTATGCTCTCAAGTAATTGATTATCAGATATTAAAATAAATCTGAACCAGTCCATGTCACATCTTGGTTTTTAACTTGGGATAATGGATGTTAAAAAAATCATCTACATTTGTACCTCCAAAAAATTAAGTAATGGCAAAAAATTTAGTCATCGTTGAGTCACCGGCAAAAGCCAGAACGATCGAGAAATTCTTAGGTAAAGATTTCAAAGTCGAGTCGAGCTTTGGTCATATAGCCGACCTTCCGTCTAAGGAACTGGGGGTTGATGTGGACCGCGATTTCAAACCCAATTATAAGATCTCCAGTGATAAGAAAGCCGTTGTAAAAAAGCTAAAGGAACTCGCCAAAAAAGCGGATATAGTCTGGCTGGCAAGTGATGAAGACCGGGAAGGGGAGGCCATTGCCTGGCATTTAGCAGAAATTTTAAAACTGGATAAGGAGAAGATCAAAAGGATCGTCTTTCACGAAATAACTAAAACTGCCATTCAGAAGGCGATCGAGAATCCAAGGGGAATAGATTACAACCTTGTTGACGCCCAGCAAGCCAGGCGCGTGCTAGACCGTATAGTGGGTTATGAGCTCAGCCCTGTACTTTGGAGAAAGATCAAAAGCGGTCTTTCTGCCGGTCGTGTTCAGTCTGTTTCGGTCAGGCTTATAGTTGAGCGCGAGCGCGAAATCGAAAAGTTTAACCCCGAAGCGACCTTCCGGGTTGATGCGGAGTTCAGGACGGATGAAGGCCAGCTCCTCAAAGCAAGGTTGCCTCAGAACTTCAAAACAAGAGATGAGGCCGAGGCCTTCCTGAAAAAGAATGTTCAGACTACCTATTCGGTTACATCCCTTCAGAAGAAACCAGCAACGAAAACGGCGGCGGCACCCTTTACCACTTCAACACTTCAGCAGGAAGCTTCGCGAAAATTGTATTTCTCTGTCAGTAAGACCATGGCTATGGCCCAGAGATTATATGAATCGGGGCTGATCACCTACATGAGGACAGACAGTACGAACCTGTCTGATGAAGCGAGGAAAGGAGCGGAAGCCGAGATCAAAAAACAATATGGCAATAAATATAGCTCACCAAAAAATTACAGCAGTAAAGCCAAGGGGGCCCAGGAAGCTCACGAGGCCATCAGGCCAACCGACTTCTCCAAGCAGACCATCAATGCGGAAAGAGACCAGGTAAGGCTTTATGAATTGATCTGGAAACGGGCTATTGCCTCCCAGATGAGCAAGGCGAAACTGGAACGGACTAATGTTCAGATCGGTTCTCCCAGTTTTGATGAAAGATTTTCAGCAAACGGAGAAGTTATTCTGTTTGACGGCTTTCTGAAGGTATACCTCGAGGGCACTGATGATGAAGAGCTGGAGCAGGAGGGAATGCTGCCGGCTTTGACTGAAGATCAGAAATTGTTCAATAATTATGTGACCGCTACAGAACGTTACAGCAGGCCGCCATACAGATACACCGAAGCATCGTTGGTTAAAAAACTCGAAGAACTCGGTATTGGCAGGCCCTCTACTTACGCGCCTACCATTTCAACTATTCAGAACAGGGGATATGTTGAAAAGGGAAATGTTGAAGGCCAGGAACGCCCTTACACCCAGTTCGTGTTGAAAAACGGGGGTATCAAGGAAAAGGTCTTAAAGGAAAAAGTAGGATCGGACAAGGGGAAACTTGTCCCAACCGATATAGGGTTCATAGTTACCGATTTCCTGGTGAACCATTTTGAACATATCATGGATTACCATTTTACCGCTAAGGTGGAAGAGGATTTTGATGACATTGCCGATGGTAAAGAGGATTGGACCGAGATGATGCGCAGCTTCTATAAAGAGTTTCATCCTCAGGTTGAAGAGGTTCATGAAAATGCGGAGCGAGAGTCAGGAGAACGTGTTTTGGGAGTTGACCCGGATAGCGGTAGACAGGTTAGCGTTAAATTAGGAAAGTTTGGACCCATGGTTCAGATAGGAACTGTAGATGACGATGAGAAGCCATTGTTTGCCAGCTTAACCCCGGACCAACAATTAAATACCATCACCTATGAAGAGGCCATGGATCTTTTTAAATTACCGAAATCCCTGGGTGAATTTGAAGGCCAGGAAGTGGAGGTGAACAATGGTCGATACGGTCCTTACGTACGTCATGGCAAAACCTTTATTTCCCTCCCCAAAGGAATGAATCCCATGAGCGTCGATTTGGATGATGCCCTTATACTCATCGAAGAAAAGCGAAAAGCAGACGCACCTGTATATATGTATAAGGAAATGCCGGTTGTCAAGGGTAAAGGACGCTTCGGACCATTCATCAAGTGGAACAATATGTTTATCAATGTTGGTAAAAAGTACGATTGGGACAATCTTAGCGGTGATGAAATCGTCGAGTTGATCGAAACCAAATTAAGGAAAGACAAGGAAAAATTGGTCCATAATTGGGAAGAGGAAGGAATAAGGGTTGAAAAAGCCAGATGGGGAAGACACCATATAATAAAAGGTAAAAAGAAATTAGAATTAGATAAAAAGGTTGATGTTTCTAAAATGACCGTTGAAGAGGCAAATGAGCTGATCGAAAAACACTCTCCTAAGAAAAGAACATCAAGGAAAACCACCAGCACTAAAAAAAATTAGCAAATGAACTTTAGTTT
This sequence comes from Flavobacteriaceae bacterium, assembly GCA_041618535.1. Classification (GTDB taxonomy): domain Bacteria; phylum Bacteroidota; class Bacteroidia; order Flavobacteriales; family Flavobacteriaceae; genus SHLJ01. The sequence goes on along the minus strand of JBFKFP010000001.1, from coordinate 3,080 downwards.
TCTCTCACCTGTTCAGGACCGTGTATTAGCTCATAACGAATTACATTCCGCTCAGGTCCTGGGGAAACAGGTGAGGATTCATTCGTCGCAACTAGGCGTTCCAGATCTGGATGGAGTGAATCTGGCAATCATTGGTGTGCCGGAATTAAGGAATGATGTGGACTATATGGGCCAGGAGATTCAGTTCGATGAAATACGAAAGTCCTTATACTCCTTATATCCTGGGAACTGGTTTACAACAATAGCAGATTTGGGAGATATTCTTCCAGGTGAGACTGTAGAGGATACTTACTATGCCTTAAGAAGTACGGTAACCGATCTTCTTAAATTAAACATCATTCCTGTGGTCCTTGGAGGTAGCCAGGACTTGACTTATGCCATTTACCGGGCCTATGACGATATGATCCCAATGGTAAACATCACCAATGTCGATAGCTTTTTCGATTTGGGTGATTCATCCAAACCAATCAATAACAGGAGCTTTCTGGGAAAAATAATAATGGAACAACCTTACAATCTCTTCAATTATGCAACTGTAGGTTATCAAACATATTTCAATTCCCAGGAAGAGATTGACCTGATGGAAAAACTCTATTTCGAGGCTTACAGGCTGGGGGAGATCCATGCTAATATTGCCACGGTTGAGCCTGTTTTAAGGGATGCCAATATCGTGAGCCTGGACATGAGAAGTATAAGGGGAGCCGAATTAAGCAGCCGTCAAAAGTTCTCTCCTAATGGATTTGATGGACGTGAAATATGCACCATTTCACGTTATGCCGGTATTAGTAACAAGGTTTCTTCTTTCGGAATATTTGAATATTGCCCGTCACAGGACGACGAACAAACATCAGGGCTTATCGCCCAGATGATCTGGTATTTTATTGAAGGCGTCAATTGCCGGATATCTGATGATGATTTCGAAAATGATCGTAATTATCAGAGGTATACAGTGCTCATTGATGACGATGAGCTATTCTTCCATAAAAGCGTGAAAACCGGGAGGTGGTGGATAGAAATTCCATTTTTGCCAAATGTTAATAATAAATTAAAAAGGCACACGTTATTACCTTGCATGCACGATGATTATGTGGATGCAACGAACGGAAAAATACCTGAAAGATGGTATAAAGCGTTCAAGAAAAACAGTATCTAATAGAGGGTCGATCAACCTCAAAAACATCGACGAAATGCATTTTTTTAGGATAAAATGCAATTTTTTCGTTTAAAAAGTTGTTTTTTTGGAAAATAAGGAATATGTTTGGAGCCTTGAATTTGACAAATCACATTAATTAACCTCGTGTTTATGTATATGAAGAAGTTTGTTTTACTAACCGCAGTTTTAGCTTTATTGGTGAGCTGTGGTCGCGGAGATCGCGGCCAGCTTGTCGGAGTTAAAGGAAAAAAGTGGCATCCAGAAAAGCCTTATGGGATGGAACTTGTTCCCGGTGGGGCCTTCATAATGGGTAAGTCTGATGACGATTTAGCCGGTGTTCAAAACGCACCGACCAAAACAGTTACAGTTCGGGCCTTTTATATGGATGAGACTGAGATAACCAACAGTGAATACCGCCAGTTCGTTAACTGGGTTCGAGATTCTATCATCCGAACGAAATTAGCCATTATCGCAGACGAGTACGGTCTTACACCAGGAGATGGTGGTACCGGCGAATTCGCATTTAAGGATGCCGATACGGCTAATCTGAGCGTATATGAAAAATATATGCTTGACAATTACAGTGGTATGGGTCCAACGGGTTACGAAGGAAGGAAGCTCAACCAGGATGTTGATCTTATCTTTGATACTGATGAATATCCTGATGAATACTATGCCGAGATCATGGATACCATGTATCTTCCCATTGAAGAGTCTTATAATGGTCAGCGTACCTGGGATGTTTCGAAGTTCCAGTTCCAGTATAAGTACATGGATATCGAAACAGCGGCCAAGTACAAAGAATTGTCGAGAAGTGATGTTATCCTGACCGAAGAGGTTGAGATTTATCCCGATACAACGGTTTGGATTCGCGATTTCAGCTATTCATATAACGAACCCATGCACAATGATTACTTCTGGCATGATGCCTACGGTGATTATCCTGTAGTTGGTGTTTCCTGGAAGCAGGCTAAAGCCTTCTGTCAGTGGAGGACATTATATCACAATGCTTACCAAAAGTCAAGAGATCGCCAGTTCGTGAATTCTTACAGGCTTCCTTCAGAGGCTGAGTGGGAATACGCGGCCAGAGGTGGATTGCAAGGCGCAACCTTCCCGTGGGGAGGCCCTTATGCCAAGAACGATCGCGGTTGTTTCATGGCTAATTTCAAGCCCTTGCGCGGTGACTATGCGGCAGATCAGGCACTTTATACTGTAGAAGCGGACTCTTATGAGCCAAACGACTACAACTTGTATAATATGGCCGGAAATGTATCTGAATGGGTACATTCATCTTACGACCCCAATTCTTATGAATATACTGCTACATTCAATCCTAGTCTGAATGACGAGGAGAATGAGCGCAAAGTTGTACGCGGTGGATCATGGAAGGACGTTGCTTATTTCCTTCAGGTCAGTACCAGAGATTATGAATATGCTGATTCGGCACGAAGCTATATCGGCTTCAGAACCGTTCAGGATTACATGGGTACAGACATTACCGCCAATGCAGGCGGACCTGGTTTCAATACAAAATCCAGGAAAAAGAGAAATTGATATAACTTTAGATATTAACTTAACTTAACTTAAAACAATTATTATGGCACAATCAAGAGCAGAAAAAAAGTTCATGAACATGGCTTATGGACTTGGAGCGTCAATAGTTATTATTGGTGCATTATTTAAGATTATCCATTTCGAACTCGGACCCCTGACCGGAAACGTTATGTTGACGATAGGTCTTGTAACTGAAGCTATCATCTTCGCGATCTCGGCTTTCGAATCAGTAGATGATGATTTGGATTGGTCTTTAGTTTACCCCGAATTAGCAGGTGGTAAGAAAAAAGACAAAACAGATTCACCCAAGGATGCAGAAAGTCTGCTATCTAAGAAATTAGACGAACTGTTGAAGGAAGCTAAGATCGATGGC